>CANGCX010000054.1 GCA_947452315.1 Opitutia bacterium
ACTAAAAAACCGAGGAAATTAATCCTCGGTTTTCGGAACGCCGCTCACAGCTCAATAAGAGCCATAAGCGACAGATGTGATAAGTTAGCTGTTATACGAATCTTACTTCGTCGGGACGCTTTGGATCGTCTTAAGAATTCGACCGGCAACCAGATACGGGTCAGCAGCGGAGTTCGGACGACGGTCTTCGAGGTAGCCCTTATAGCCGTTGTTGACGAAGCTATGGGGGATACGGATCGAAGCGCCGCGGTCGGCGAGACCATAGCTGAACTTGTCGATCGACTGAGTCTCGTGCAGGCCGGTGAGGCGGAGGTGATTTTCTGGGCCGTAAACAGCGATGTGCTCGTCACGGAATTTGTTGAAGGCCGCCATGAGCTTCTCGAAGTAGGCTTTGCCGCCCTTCTCACGCATGAACTTAGTGGAGAAGTTGGCGTGCATGCCGGAACCGTTCCAATCTAGCGGTTGCTGGAAGTTTGCGAGAATCGGTTTGCAGCGCCATTCGATGTCGATGCCGTAGCCTTCAGCGAGGCGGGCGAGGATGTAGCGAGCAACCCACATCTGATCGGCCGCGCTCTTGGAGCCTTTGCCGAAGATCTGGAATTCCCATTGGCCTTTGGCGACCTCGGCATTGATGCCTTCGAGGTTAATACCGGCATCAAGACAGATATCGATATGCTTCTCGGTGATCTCGCGGGCGATGTCGCCGACGTTCTTGTAACCGACGCCGGTATAGTACGGGCCCTGTGGCGCTGGATAACCACCTTCGGGGAAACCGAGAGGACGACCATCTTGGTAGAAGAAATATTCTTGCTCGAAGCCGTACCAAGTATCGGCGTCGTCTGGAATAGTAGCGCGCGAGTTGGAGACGTGTGGAGTGACGCCATCTGGCATCATGACTTCGCACATGACGAGCACGCCGTTCTTGCGGGTGCTGTCTGGGAACACCGCGACGGGCTTCAACACGCAATCCGAGCTCTTGCCCTCGGCCTGCTGCGTGGAACTACCGTCGAAGCCCCAATTGGGCAGCTCGGTGAGCTTGGGGAAGCTCTTGAATTCTTTGATCTGGGTCTTGCTGCGCAGGCTGGCCAGCGGTTTGTAGCCATCGAGCCAGATGTATTCTAATTTATATTTAGCCATAGTGATGCGGGTTTTAGGAGGGGGTTTGACGTGAGTCCGGTGATTTAAAAAGACCGGTTTCGCACGCTGGAAACCTCATAGCTATTCAGCACCTCATGTGCCATCAGCAACCAGATTTTTTAAGATTTTGGACGATTTTCACATCCTGCTTAGAATGAGGTAATTTCACGTGCATTGGTCTTGTCCCTTGCCTCTGGGGCAGCACCCCCAAACCTCAACGTACACCGCCATGCACGAGGTCAAAGACACGCAACGCGCCGTAGTCCGCATCGGCTATGATGGCCGCGTGCACAAGACATTCCGCGGGCCCGACGCACAAGCCCGCTTCAACAACGAGGTTCGTGTCCTCCGCCACCTCGAAGCCCGGGGATGTGATTTCGTCCCTCGCTTACTCGAGATTGAACCCAACGCCCTCAAAATCATCACCACCAACTGCGGCTCAATCGTCGACCGCCTTAACCCCGAGCGCATGCAAGAATTGTTTCAGGAACTCCAATCCTACGGCGTCCGCCACGATGACGCTTTCCTGCGCAACATAACCTACCGAGCCAGCGACGGTCGCTTCTGCCTGATCGACTTCGAATTCGCCACCCTCCTCGATTCACCGCCCATCGCGGCGATATGAAGATGAACTTCCCCAATGCTCTTCCTCCACCGGCTACCGTGCCCGACCTCAGCTGGTCGGGCCTCACCGATCGCGGTAAAGTTCGCCCCAACAACGAGGACTCTTTTCTCGCCCTCGCCTTCGACGGCCGCGAAGTACGCCGTCTCGGCAAAATCGGCAATGCTTCCTCTGCTGCCAGCGATTTCGTATTCGCCGTCAGCGATGGTATGGGCGGAGCCAAATCGGGCGAATTTGCGAGCCGCATCACCGTTGAGAAAATCACCCAACTACTCCCCAAGAGCTTCAAACTGTCCGCCAGCGGCATGAGCAGCGGCTTCACCGATATCCTTCTCGAGGTCTTTCACGCCATCCATTACGAGCTCCTTAAATTCGGTTACAGCTACGAAGAATGCCGCGGCATGGGCACCACCCTCACCCTCGGTTGGCTCACGCCCGGCTGGCTCTATTTCGGCCACATTGGCGACAGTCGGTTGTATTATTTACCCCAGTCCGGCGGCATCACGCAACTCACGCATGATCACACCCACGTCGGCTACCTCCGCCGCCAAGGCGAGATCAACGAACGCGAAGCCCGCGCCCACCCAATGCGTAACGCCCTTCATCAAGCCCTCGGTGCCGGCCACCAATTCATCGAACCCCAATTCGGCGCAGTCGCTCTCACTCGCGGCGACCGCTTTGTACTCTGCTCCGACGGACTCATCGACGGCCTCTGGGAGCGCCAAATCGAGGAACTCATTCGCACGCCCTCGCCCGGAGAAAAAAAACTCTCGCCTGCGGAACGTCTCGTCGCCGCATCCTTGGAAAATTCCGGCCAAGACAACACCACCGCCCTTACCTTCGAACTTCTCACCCCAACCGCGCCCACCGCCACCCGAGCCAAAAATTCTAAACGCATTAAAGAGTCGCGATGACCACGACGCTCTTCGTTTACGGCACCCTCAAACGCGGCGGCTCCAATCACTACCACCTCGCCGAACAAACTTTCCACGGCCCCGCTCGCACCGAGGCGGGCTTCACGCTATTTTCTCTTGGAGCTTATCCCGGACTCGTCGTAGCACCTACCGACACCCACGGCGTCACCGGAGAACTCTGGTCCGTCGACGCCGCCTGTCTTGCACGCCTTGATTTACTTGAAGGTCTCAACGAAGGACTCTATCGCCGCGCACCGATCGCAATCCTGCATTCAATCTCCCCTACCGAAGCTGCCGAATCGCGCAGAATTTTTGTGGCTGAAACGTATTTCTACCTGCGCGATTTATCCGGCCACCCGCACCTCGGTGCCACTTGGCTCGTCTGAACCTAAGGTATTAGTGCATGGAGTGAAGTGGACGACCCACCGCGGTATTTATTTCAAAAATTTTGCCGACACCCGCCGCACTGCTGTGAATTTAGCCCGGTAAAGGTCTTCCAAGACGTCGCGCACTTCGGCGGGGATGCGTTGCACCATCTCGTCTAGCGCAGGCAATGGTCCGGTTTCGGCCTCCGCTTCTTCGTGCGAAGCCGCTGGCTTCGCCGCGACGGTTTCGCCGCGTTCACGCGCCTCAGCCAGAAACGCAGATTCCCCCACCTCATCGGTCGGCCAAGGCGCATCATCGCCAAACAAAGTACCGTGCGCCGATGCACTCGCGGCGGCCACCGCAGCCACACTCAAGGGCGCCACCCCAACCGCCTCGCTCGCTTCCGGCGGCAACGAATCCGCGCGGTTTGCCGTCTCGGTCAAGCTGATCCGCGCGACGACGCTGGGCTGCGCCGAGGCGGCCAACGCCGCACTTAGTCGCCGCTCCAACCGCTCAATCAGTCCTTTTTTTTTTCGCTATCGTCAGCCGCCGATTCCGGGGCTTCATCGGCCAACGCGGCGAGTTCTTTGATGAGGCTATCGATCGCACGCGCGCGGCTTGCTTCGATGGCCTTCAACAAGGTCACTTCAAAATTAATTTTCTCGGCCAGCCCGAGCTTCACGCTACCTTCGCCTTCACGCAGACCATCGAGCAAACGCGTGATCTGCTCGGTCGTCATCGCAACCCCGCCGAGGCGAATGCTGCGGCCGCCTTGTGCAATCGAGTCGAGCAAGGCTGAGCGCACCACTTCCTGTAAATCTGTGAGCAACCGCACCAAGTCACGGCCCGCCGCGTCACATTCGTCCACGAGGGCGACGAGGCGCGCATGATCACCGGTGGCGAGTGTGGCAGCAAGTTCAGCGATTTTTTCGGCCGCGACCAGACCGTACACATCGAGCACATCTAGCTCGGCGATCTCGGTACCACAAAATGAAATCATCTGGTCAAAAATCGACTGCGCATCGCGCATGCCGCCGTCAGCCATGCGCGCAATGCAGGCGAGCGCCTCAGGGGAAACTTTAATCTTTTCCTCGACTGCGATTTTTTGGAGCCGCTCAATGATCAGCGCAGCCGGTATCGGCTTAAGATCAAAACGTTGGCATCGCGACAGGATCGTCGGCAGCACCTTTTGCACCTCCGTCGTAGCGAAGACGAACTTCACGTGAGGAGGCGGTTCTTCGAGAGTTTTGAGTAGCGCGTTAAACGCCGCCGTCGAAAGCATGTGCACCTCGTCGATGATATAGACTTTGAATTTACCCTGCGCCGGCGAATAACGAGCCGTCTCGCGCAGATCACGCACCTGCTCGACGCCATTGTTGGACGCGCCGTCGATCTCGATAACGTCCAAATGCGAACCATCCGCGATAGATTGCACTGCCGGATCCAATGGGTCGAAATCAGCGTTGGGTCCGCCAGTACAGTTCAGTGCCTTGGCAAAAATGCGAGCCGTCGAGGTCTTGCCGGTGCCGCGCGGACCTACAAACAAGTAAGCGTGGGCAATGCGGTTGCGAGCGATGGCATTTTTCAACGTCCGCACGACATGATCCTGCCCCACGACGTCAGCAAAGATCTGCGGACGCCATTTACGGGCGATGACTTGATAACCGGTCGTGCTCAATGGCGCAAAAGTTCAGGAATCTGGCGGGTAAAATCAAAAATAAAGTGGCCAGGCACTCCACGGCACTGGGAGGACGACGTTACCGTTGCTGCCTTCCGGCCCTGGCGGGGTTCACGCGCCTGCCCATGCATGGCACCTGGCCGCCGCGAACCATGCGCCGGGGGCTGGTTCGCGCAACAACTATTTCCCTACGTGCACCCGACGAGATTAGAAGAGGCCTTTAGGGTTTTACCGCTTCGGCGGCCGCTGGTACCGTCGTAGAAGGCGTCGGCGGCGGGGTCCCGCCCTCACGCTTACCCGCCTTACGATCACGCGGCAGAGGTAAACCTGGGCGCTCTTCACGCATCAACTCGCGCTGACGATCCTGCATTTTTTCAAGTTTCTTGCGCTGCTCCGGAGTAAGATCGACGGCGAGCGACTGTTGAAGGCGGCGGAGGATAAGGCCAGTTTCCTTAATGGAAATTTGTCGTAACTGTCTGATTTCGTCCTCGGCGCCATCCACTAACGGACGGATTTTTTCCTTCTGCTCGTTCGTGAGCTCAAGTCGATCTGCCATATGGCGCAACACCGCCGGCGGTATTGCAGGTAGAGCAGGTGCGCCACGTCGTTGCGCCCATCGCGGGCCCGCGCGCAGAACCAGCAAACCACCAAAAATAGCACCCGCCAAAAAAACGGCGGTGAAGGCTAGGACAACTTTCCACGTTTTATTCATGGCTTATTCAATAGGACCGAGCAGCAGCGCGACAGGATCATCGCTGATTACGATATTTTCTTCATCACCATCAGTTGTGAGCACCGAAAAATTGGCGAACACGCTTACGAGTGCCAACAAACTAGCCACTCCAACCGCTCGAAGCGCAAACCGCTCAAACAAAGAACGCCCAGAGTGATCCGAAGCCATGGCCATGGCCGCGATGCGGGTGGCAAAACCATAGGGCGCAGCCGTCACCGCCGCAACGGGCGCGCGACGCGCTGCCGCGGTGAGGCGATTCCAAGAGTGATCAGATTCGGTGGGTTTCATGCGTGTTCCTTGTTTTGAAGAGCTAAAAAAAGTTTTCGTAATTTTCGGCGCGCTCGAAAGGCCCGCACTTTAACTAGAGACGTATTCCAGCCGGTGAGGTTGCAGATTTCGGCGATGGTTTTCTGCTCCATATCCAGTAATTGAATCACCATGCGGTCCTCGGGTTTGAGTTGATCGAGGAGTTTATGTACGAGCTCATGGGCGGCGAGCGCGTCGTTGGCCGCAACGTCGTTGTCGCTGGTCATCACGGCATCGAGTACATCGGACTGATTTTCAGAAAGATCCGCCCAACGAAACTCAGGGCGGCGTTTCTGCGCACGTAGTTGGTCAATGCAAGTCGTCACTGCGATCCGCGAAACCCAGTGTGTGAGCGGCACCGCTCCCTGATATTGCTCAAGCCGAGTGAACATTTTCAGAAAAATATCTTGCGCAAGGTCTTCCTCGGCGACGCGACGCGGCAGATGGGAACGCACGATGCGGATAACCAACGGGTAAAGATGATCGACCAGCTCTCGCGCGGCTGCCTGATCACGTTGACGCACGCGCACCAAGCAGCCAGCCACGTCGAACGACGGTTCTTCATCAGGCATAGTAAAAGAAAATTAAAACCCAACACAGCACGCAAGACGGGCTTCAAGGTGGCAAGTTACATTGGGGCCGAAGCAGTCCCCGTGAATAAACGCATGCCTTGACTCTCACGCCCGCCGCCCGATACACCTAAACACAGCAATGCTAACGCTTACCGAGGCCCTTCGACTTACGAACACGCGCGATCGTTAAAGCACCGCCGAGCGGTGGATCGCGCGTTGGCCTTTTAGCAAATCTCGTCACCGCTGTTTAGCGGTTAGACGGTTCGTCGGCTCGCTTCCTGCAATTCGTTCGTTCAACCTTTCGTTTCTCGACTCCTGTTTCGTTATGCAATCTGCGCCCGTCACCAAATACCGCCCGTTCCCGACCGTCAACCTGCCCAACCGCCAATGGCCTAGCCGCACGCTCACGCATGCGCCAATATGGTGCAGCGTCGATCTCCGCGACGGCAACCAAGCGCTCGCCCAACCTATGAGCGTAGAGGAGAAATTAGAGTATTTTGAGTTACTCGTGAAAATTGGTTTCAAGGAAATCGAGATCGGCTTCCCTTCTGCCTCCCAGATAGAATTCGATTTTTGCCGCCGCCTGATCGAGGAGAAACGCGTCCCGGACGATGTCGCGCTCCAGATTCTTTGCCAATGCCGCGAGGATCTCATCATCCGCAGTTGCGAGGCGCTCCGCGGCGCTAAGCATATTATTTTTCATCTCTACAACTCCACGTCGCCCTCCCAGCGCCAGCATGTGTTTAACGCCAGTCGCGCCGATATCATCGCCATCGCCATGCGCGGTACGGCTTGGGTGAAACAGCACACCGCCGCCCTCGCCGCCGCTGGCACACATGTGCGTTTCCAATATTCGCCGGAGAGTTTCACCAGCACCGAACTCGATTTCGCGCTGGAAATCTGCGAAGCCGTCACCGACGTCTGGCAACCCACGCTTGCGAACAAAATCATCCTCAATCTCCCCGCCACAGTCGAATACGCCACACCCAACGTCCACGCTGACCAGATCGAGTGGATGGCCATGCACCTCACGCGCCGCGATCGCACGCTTATTTCTCTCCACACGCACAACGACCGCGGCACCGGCGTCGCCGCCACGGAACTAGCCTTGCTCGCTGGTGCTGATCGCGTTGAAGGCACGCTCTTCGGCAACGGCGAACGCACCGGCAATCTCGACATCGTCACCGTCGCGCTGAATTTCTATACCCACGGCATCCACCCGGACCTCGATTTCTCCGACATCAACCACGTGCGCGACGTCTACGAGCGTTGCACCAAACTAGAGGTGCCGCCTCGCCAGCCCTACGCCGGCGAACTCGTTTTCACAGCTTTCAGCGGCTCGCACCAAGACGCCATCAAGAAATCCTGGGCCGTCCAAAAACCCGACGCGCCTTGGGACGTGATCTACATTCCGATCGACCCCGCCGACCTCGGACGCAGTTACAAAGCCATCATCCGCATCAACAGCCAATCCGGCAAAGGTGGGGTAGCGTACGTTCTCGAAAACGACTTCGGCTTCCAGCTGCCTAAGCTCATGCACAAGGAAATCGGCAAACTCATCAACGACCGCGCCGACGCCAAGGGCACCGAGCTCTCCTCAGCCGAGATCAATACGATCTTCCGCCAAGAGTACCTCGAGCAACCCGCGCCGCCGCTCGTGCTCCAGCATTTCAAAACCACCGAGCGCGACAGCACCGTCACCTGCGACGCCGCGATGACTTTTAATGGCGTCCTCCACACGCTCACCGGCAGCGGCAACGGCCCAATCGACGCCTTCGTCCGTGCCCTCGCCGCCACCATGCTCTCGAAATTTGAGGTACTCAATTACAGCGAACACTCCCTCGGCCGCGGCGCCGAAGCCCGCGCCGTGAGTTATATTCAGATCAAGACTGAACGCGGTCTCACGCTTTACGGCGCCGGCATCGACACCAACATCGAGCTCGCCTCGATCAAAGCGATCGTCAGCGCCCTCAACCGCGCCCTCGCGAAATAACTTCGCTTTATACTTTTCTGGATTCGCGCTGCTTCGGACGCGCCCTCTCTCTGCTTGGTTCAGCATCTTCGCCGAGAAGCATCTCATCATGTCACCCCGAACTCTGCTCTCGCTACTGCCGATGGTTTTCACGCTTGCCGCCACGTCGCTTCGAGGCGCTGACACCCGCACCGATTTCCTCAAACTTATCGACCGCCCGCGCGTTCCGCTCGCCGCCACCAGCCTCGATGTGCCCGCCCCTCGTGGTCTCACGCGCATCGACTTCAGCTACGCTTCAGACGCCACTAACCGCGTCCCCGGTTTCCTTTTAAAAAGGTCATCAACCCAAAGGTCTCGGCGCCCAGTAATCATCGTCCTCCACGGCACCGGTGGCTCCAAAGAAAGTGAGTTCCCTTATCTGACTGAACTCGCCCACGCCGGCTTCATCGCCGTCGCAATCGATGGCCGCTATCACGGTGCGCGCTCGGGTTCCGGAAAAGGCTCAGCCGATTACATCGACGCCATTCTCCGTGCCTTTCGCACGGGCGCAGAGCACCCATTTTTTTACGACATGGCGTGGGATGTCATGCGCTTGGTCGATTATCTGGTGACCCGACCCGACGTAGACCCGATGCGTATTGGTCTCTTCGGCATTTCCAAAGGTGGCATCGAAACTTACCTCACCGCGGCGGCCGACCCTCGTGTCGCCGTCGCCGTACCTTGCATCGCTGTGGAAAGTTTCCGCTGGGCGGTCGAAAATAACTCATGGCAATCCCGCATCGGCACCGTCCAAGTCGCGTTCGACACTGCCGCCAAACAATCCGGTGTCACCTCGCCCGGCGCCGACTTCGTCCATACTTTTTACACGCGCGTCGCGCCCGGGCTCGATCGCGAGTTCGATGGTCCTGCGATGGTTCCACTCATCGCTCCACGTCCACTGCTTGCGATCAACGGCGAAATTGACCCCCGTACACCCATGCCAGGCCTGAAACTCTGTAGCGACGCAGCCCAGCTCGCCTATCACTCCGCCGGAGCCGACGAAAAATTTGCCCAACTCATCCAACACGGCATCGGCCACAAAGTCACACCAGAGGCTTACCACCAAGCCCTCGAATGGTTCGTCCGCTGGTTAAAACCCTGAGCTACGAGCGACGCAGCTTGCGCGCCTTAATCCACGCCCTACTTTAAAACTTTCATGAAATTCACTCCCGAGAAACCCGCCCTCTTCGGCGAAACCCTCGACTCTCTCACCGCGCACCTGCGCGAACTCGGCGAACCAGCCTTCCGGGCAAAACAGATTCTCGACTGGGTCTACAAAAAACGCGCCCGCACCTGGGACGCAATGACCAACCTTCCCAAGCCTCTGCGCACCAAGCTCGAAGCCACCTTCGACCTCACGCCTTCAACGCTCGTACTCTCCAAAGAATCCAACGACGTCACTGACAAGCTTCTGCTCGAACTCCGCGACGGTTCACTCATCGAGAGCGTCATCATCCGAGCCCCGCAAGACAATGTCGGCGAAGAACACTCGCGCAAAACCATCTGCATTTCCACTCAGGTCGGCTGCGCGATGGGCTGCGTATTCTGCGCCAGTGGCCTCGCGGGTCTTAAGCGCGACATGTCCGCCGGCGAAATCGTTTCCCAGCTTCTCCAAGTCTGCTACCGCGAAGATGCCACCACGCCCCGCGCTCGTCCCGAACTAGCCTCCTTCGATAACATCGTGGTCATGGGCATGGGCGAACCTCTCGCAAATTACGACGCGCTCATCCGCGCCCTAACCATCCTCAACGCCGAATGGGGCCTCGGGTTCGGCGCCCGACGCATCACCGTCTCCACCAGCGGCCTCGTGCCGAAAATTCTCAAACTAGCCGAAGAGCCTATCGGTTTCCGCCTCGCCGTTTCCCTTCATGGTTCGACCAACGAGGTCCGTGAGAAAATCATGCCGGTCAACAAGGCGTACCCACTTGAGAAACTCATCCCCGCCGTGCGTGAATTCTCCGAAAAACACGGCCGCATGGTCACCCTAGAGTTCATCCTTATTGAAGACGTCAACGACTCCGTAGAGCAAGCCGGCGAACTCCGTGACATCGCTCGCGACTTGCACGCGCACGTGAACATCATTCCCTACAACACCGTCGAAGGCCTTCCTTGGAAACGCCCGAGCGTGCAAGTCCAGGAGGGGTTTGCCGATGTACTACGTGCCGCCCGAGTACCAGTCACACTGCGCCGCGAAAAAGGCCACGACATCGCCGCCGCCTGCGGCCAGCTGCGCCTCAAGACCGAAAAAGACCGCGAGCTTGCCCAAGCCTAATCGCATGAGCTCTGCCGCTAAGTCCCCCGTTGCGCCCTCCGCCCACCCAACAGCACTGCGCATCCTCTTGGCTATTAGCGCAGGGCACCTACTAAACGATACAATTCAGTCGCTGCTACCCGCGCTCTATCCGCTGCTGAAAGAATCGCTCAACCTCAGTTTCGCCCAGATCGGTCTCATTACGCTCGCGTTTCAACTCACCGCGTCGCTCTTGCAACCGGTCGTCGGCCTAGTCACCGACCGCCATCCGCAGCCTTACTCACTCGCCACCGGCATGGGGTTCACGCTAGTCGGGTTGGTGTTGCTCGCGTTTGCCAGGAGTTTTCCGGCAGTACTCATAGCCGGGGCGCTCGTCGGACTCGGCTCTTCCATTTTTCACCCTGAAGCTTCGCGGGTCGCGCGCATGGCTTCCGGGGGTCGCCACGGCTTCGCGCAATCGCTTTTTCAAGTCGGCGGAAACGCCGGCAGCGCCCTCGGGCCGCTCCTCGCAGCGCTCTTTATCGCCCACCACGCCCAATCACGCGTCGCTTGGTTCGTGGTCGTACCGATCATCGGTTTCGGCCTGCTCACGCGTGTAGGACATTGGTACAAAGCCCAACTCAGTGCGCACCACGCCGCCGCTCGCCGCGCAGCCCCGACCGCGCCTTTACCGCGCGGAAAAGTGATCGCCGCCATCGCTATTCTCGCCGTGCTGATTTTCTCAAAATATTTCTACATGGCCTGCCTAGGCAGCTATTATACGTTTTACCTGATTGAGAAGTTTCAAGTCTCGATCCAGCAGTCGCAGTTTCTGCTTTTTCTTTTTCTCGGTGCTGTCGCCGCTGGCACGATCATAGGCGGCCCAGTCGGTGATCGCATCGGACGCAAAGCCGTGATCTGGGTCTCCATCCTAGGCGTCGCGCCGTTCACGTTACTACTGCCCTACGCCAATTTATTTTGGACCGCCGGGCTCACCGTGGTCATTGGTCTCGTGCTGGCTTCGGCGTTTTCGGCGATTCTGGTTTATGCCCAAGAACTGATACCCAGTCGTGTTGGGCTAATTTCGGGCATCTTTTTCGGATTCGCTTTTGGTATGGGCGGCATCGGTTCGGCGGCGCTTGGTCGGCTCGCCGATTTACGCGGCATTGATTACGTTTTTCACGTCTGCTCTTTCCTGCCACTGCTGGGATTGCTGACTGCGCTTCTACCCGATCTACGCCGGAACGCAGCTTCGGCGTGAAGCAATTTTTTTGCTTAAAAATCCGCTTGCTCGGCGAGCGGAACTTTTTTTCGGATCAGTTTTCAAAGCGCACTAAGCTTTCTCAAAATCCAGCTTCATCCCATGATCGAAGTCACAGGCCTCGTTAAAACCTATGGCACCAAGCGCGCCGTGGACGATATTAGTTTCAAAGTAAACCGCGGCGAGATCCTCGGTTTTCTCGGCCCTAATGGTGCCGGTAAATCGACCACGATGAAGATGCTCACTGGCTTCATCCGACCCGACGCCGGCACGGCCACCATCGGCGGTATCGACGTCACAGTCGACCCCGTCGCGGTAAAACGCCAACTCGGCTATCTCCCTGAAAGCGCGCCTGCTTACCCCGAGATGACTGTCGAAGAATTTCTCTGTTTCATTGCTGAGGTCCGCGGCTTCCGCACCGCGGCCGCCAAGCGCGAACGCGTCGAGCACGTGCTCGGACTCACCCATCTCAACAGCGTCCGCAGCCAAACCATCGAGACGCTTTCTAAAGGTTACAAACAACGCGTCGGCTTCGCGCAGGCACTGATCCACAACCCGCCCGCACTCATCCTCGACGAGCCGACCGACGGCCTCGATCCCAACCAGAAAAACGAAGTCCGCACCTTGATTAAAAACATGGCCGCCGAAAAAGCGGTGATTCTCTCGACACACATTCTCGAGGAAGTGGATGCGATCTGCACCCGCGTGATCATCATCGCGCGTGGTCGGGTCGTCGCTGATGAAACGCCAGCCGCCCTGCGCGCCCGCCAACCTGGCGCCCGGCTCGATGAAATCTTCCGCACCCTGACGGCTTAACCGAAATACGCCTGCTTCAAAACTTACTCTTTTCAAATCTCCGACTTTATTATGAGCCAGATCCGACCTCTCTTTAAACGTGAGTTTCTAGGCTATTTCCGTTCGCCGGTGGCCTATGTGTTCCTCGTCTCTTTTCTCGTCATCTCTGTCTCGCTCGCCTTCTCCCGATACGGAAATTTCTTTAAGAATGGTACGGCCAGTCTGGAGAGTTACTTCATCTTTTTTCCCTGGTTGTTTATGTTTATCGTGCCCGCCGTGGGCATGAGACTATGGTCCGAAGAAAAACGGGCCGGCACAATCGAACTCCTCTTCACGTTACCCATCACGACGCTCGAGGCCGTGCTCGGAAAATTTCTCGCCGGCTGGGCGTTTCTCACACTCGCGACTTTACTGAGCTTCCCGATGGCTCTTACGGTAGGTTTCTTGGGCCAACCAGATTGGGGCGTAATGGCTGCGACTTATCTCGGCGCCATCCTAATGGCCGGCGCGTATCTCGGCATCTGCGCCCTGACTTCTGCGCTCACGAAAAACCAGGTCATCAGCTTCGTTCTGAGTCTCGCGGCGTGCGCAGTCTTTGTGTTTCTCGGCCTCAGTAGCTTCACGACGACGCTTGAAAGTATTCTGCCTGTCAGCGTCGCGGACATGGTCTCAAACTTCAGTTTCGTGACGCATTTTGAAGCCTTCACCAAAGGCATCATCGATCCCAAAGACGTGATCTTCTTTCTCTCGCTGATGGGATTCACGCTCTTCCTCAACGTCGTCGCTCTTGAACGCTAAACCTTCGCCCCCGACCCCCATGAAACTAAGCGGCAAAGCCCTCGCCATCATCCTCCTTTTCATCGGCCTCGTTCTCGTCAACTACCTCGCGGCCAATCTCCCTGCGCGCCTCGATACCACCGCCGAACGCATTTATACGCTCTCTTCCGGCACTCAAGGGCTCCTCGGTAAAATCGAAGAGCCGATCACGCTCGATTTCTATTTCACCAAGTCCGCCAACGGGCTGCCCATCGCGTACAAAAACTACGCGACCCGCGTCGAGGAAATGCTGCGCCAATACGCCCGCGCCTCCCGCGGAAAAATCACGCTCAACGTCATAGACCCTCGTCCCGACACTCCCGAAGAAGAGCGCGCCACGGCTGCCCGAATCCAACCCCAACTCATTCCAACCACCGGTGAACAAATCCAATTTGGCCTAGTCGCGACCCAAGCCGACCAACAAAAAACCCTCTCCGCGCTCAACCCCCAGCGTGAACAGTTCCTCGAGTACGATCTCTCCCAGCTCATTTATAGCGTTCAGCAGATCGACAAAAAGAAACTCGGCCTACTCACCAGCCTCCCGCTTCAAGGCACCAGTCCGCAGGAAGCTCAAATGATGATGATGATGCGCCAGCAGCCCCAACCCGGCCAATTTGTCACCGCCGAGTGGGAAAAAACGTTTCAAATTATCCGCATCGAGTCCACCGCCACCGAGCTCCCCGCCGGACTCGACGCGCTTGCCATCATCCACCCGCAAAACCTCGCGCCGAAACTCCAGTTCGCCGTCGATCAATTTATTCTAGGCGGTCGCCCTGTATTCCTAGCCGTCGACCCCGCCTCTCAGTACTTTAAACGCCAAAGCAATCCCCAGCAATCCATGCTGGGCAGCCCTACGCCCAACGTTTCCAGCGACTTCGCTCCGCTTCTATCTGCCTACGGCATCAACTACGATCCGCAAAAAATCGTCGGCGATCTTGAAAACGCCACGCAGGTCCAGACTCAAGGCGGCCAACTCGCCCGCTATCCCGTCTGGCTCAACCTACGCCACGGCAATTTCAACGCCACCTCCGCGCCCACAGGACAACTCAACTCCGCCCTGTTCATCGAGCCTGGTTTTCTCACTGCACAAACAAGCGCCACCACGACCTTCACGCCGCTCGTCGAATCCTCCGCTCAGTCCGGCGACGTAGCAGCCATGGCCCTGCAATTTTCCCAGCCCGACGCCATCGCCCGCCAAATCACGCCTACCGGCAAAAAAACTCTCGCCGCGCTCGTCACCGGTAAATTCAAAACCGCCTTCCCCGCGGGTGCCCCCCAAGATACGGACAAAAAAGACGCCGCGCCCGCCGCCACCCCGGCGCCGACCACGCCCGCCCTCAATGAATCCAAAACCACTTCGACGCTCTTCGTCATCGCCGACACCGACTGGCTCTTCGACGACTACAGCATCCGCAAAATGAATTTCTTCGGCCAAACCGCCGCCGAACCCTTCAACGATAACCTCGCCTTCGCCGCCAACACTCTCGAGTTCCTCTCCGGCTCCTCCGATCTCATTTCCCTCCGTGGCAAGGGCAACTCCGTTCGCCCCTTCGAAGTCGTCCGCACCATGGAAATCGAGGCCAATAAAAAATATCAGGAAAAACTCACCGCCCTCGAATCCCGCCTCCAACAAGTCCAAACCAAGCTTAGCGAACTCCAGGGCAAAAAAGGCGAAGCCAACAAACTCGTCGCTTCCCCCGAAATCACCAAAGCCATCGGCGATTTCCAAAAGCAACAAGCGACCCTGCAAAGCGAACGCCGCGAGATCCGTCGTGCCCTCCGCGAAGATATCGACGCCCTCGAAAACCGCCTGCTCTTCATCAACCTATTAGCTAGTCCGCTGCTCATCGGCGCCTTCGGCATCTGGTTCGCCCGAGCCCGCAAAATCTCGCGCTAATTGTCTCTCCTTTCACCGATGAAACTCAAGCAACTCCTCCTCATCGTCGCCCTCCTCGCCGCGGTTTCCGCCCTCGTCTTTATCGTTCGCCGCCCCGCGCCCGCTCCTTCGGCCGACGCCCGCCTCGGCCAACCCCTCCTCACCACCGCCACCGCCGAAAACATCGCCGAAATTCGGCTCACCGAGGCCGGGAAATCGCTCACCCTAAAACGTGACCCCGCCGGCGTGTGGTACGTCCCTTCGTATTACGACTTCCCCGCTGATTTCCCTAAAATCGCCCGCTTTGTCACAGAACTCGCCGAGACTAAGCTAACACGCCTCGTCACCACCAACCCCGACCGAATCGAGCGGCTTGAGTTCAAGGACACGCACATCACTGTCCTCAATGCATCCGCCAAAGAGCTTACAGCCATTGCACTCGGTAAAACCTCCGAAACCGGCGGTCGCTTCCTGCGCTTCGGTAAAGAAAGCAAAGCCTACCTC
>CANGCX010000055.1 GCA_947452315.1 Opitutia bacterium
ATCTACGGCCAGAAAGTCGAAGCCCTCGACCTCTGGAAAAAGATGCTCTCCCTCATCTTCGAGACCGGTCACCCCTGGATCACCTTCAAAGACGCCTGCAACATTCGCTCCCCCCAAGACCATGTCGGCGTCATCCACTCGTCGAATTTGTGCACCGAAATATGCCTCAACACCTCCAAGGAAGAAACCGCCGTCTGCAATCTCGGCTCTGTCATCCTTGAGACTCACCTCCTCGCTGACGGTTCACTCGATCACAAAAAACTCCGCGAGACCATCCGCATGGCCGTTCGCGCGCTCGACAACGTCATCGACATTAATTTTTACCCCACCGAGGCCGCCAAGACCTCCAACATGCGCCACCGCCCCATCGGCATGGGCGTCATGGGTCTCGCCAACGCCCTCTACATTAAAGGTGTCTCCTTCGCCTCCGAAGAAGCGCTGACCTTCAACGACGAGGCCATGGAAGCCATCGCGTTCTACGCTTACGAAGCCTCCTCCGATCTCGCGGCCGAGCGCGGCACCTACTCCAGCTATAAAGGCTCGAAATGGTCTCGCGGCCTCCTCCCGCAAGACACCGTCGACCTCCTTGAGCAAGAACGCGGCGTCGCTGTCGACGTCCCACGCGGCGGCAAGATGGATTGGACCGCCCTGCGCGCTAAGATCGCCGCTCAAGGCATGCGTAACAGTAACGTCCTAGCGATCGCCCCCACCGCGACGATCTCGAACATCACCAACACCTCCCCCTGCATCGAGCCCACCTACAAGAACCTCTTCGTTAAATCGAACCTCTCCGGTGAGTTCATCGTATTGAATCCCTTCCTGGTGAAAGACCTCAAGGCCCGCGGCCTCTGGGATCAGGACATGATCGACAACCTTAAGTACTTCGACGGTGAGTTGAAAGACATCACCCGCATCCCCGAAGATCTGAAGGCCAAATATCTCACCGCTTTCGACATCGACGCCAAGTGGATCGTCGACGCCGCCGCGCGGCGCCAGAAGTGGATCGATCAAGCTCAAAGCGTTAATCTGTGGATCAAGACGCCTGACCTCAAGACCCTGAGCCACATGTACCGCCACGCGTGGCACGCCGGCCTCAAGACCACCTACTACCTCCGCAGCCTCGGCGCCTCCAACATCGAGAAAGCTACCATTTCGGTGAAGAAGGAAGTGCGCGGCGCGATCAAAGAAGGCCAAGACGGTGGCCAAAACTCCGGCGACGCCGGCGGCAGCCACAGCGGCGAGATCACCGTCTCGCCGGCCGCCAAGAAAAAAGAGTTCACCGCCGCGGAGAAAACCGCCTGCAGCATCGAAGCGATGCGCAACGGCGGCGAATGTGAAGCCTGCCAATAAATCCTTCCTATCAGGCCCCGCCCTTCACCGGACGGGGCTTTTTCTTATCCGTCTTACCGGGTTGTTTTCTCTTCCTGCAACTCCGTCGCGTCATCACTCAGGACCGAAGATCGCTTCGGACACGGGCCGCGAAACCACGTTCGTAGCTGCTTAGGCTTGTGCGATTGTAGTTCATGCCCCTACTTTGATCCTGAACCGTAGACATCCTTATACCCGATTCTTAATCCTATGAAACTTCGTCCCCTCGTCGCTCTCCTAGCACTCGCTTTCTCGGTCGTTTCTCCGGTTCTCGCCGCTGAAACCTCCGCCAAACCTACCGCCGCCAAGGCCGCTTTAAAAGGCACCTACACCGGCAAATGGCAGGGCCAAAATAACATCGGTGGCGTTCTCAAGCTGGACTTCAAGCCTGGCACCGATGCTAAGCTCGGCGCGGATGTACTATTCGTTTACGAAGGTACCGATGTGCACGCGCAGACTAAATCTCTCAAGGTCGAGGGCGAAAAAATTGAGCTCGTGATCACCTGGGAAATCCAAGGCACCTTTGCTTCCACCAAGCTTGTGGGCACCCTTAAGGGCAACGATATCGCGGGTACCTACGAAAGCACTGCCGCTGAAGAGCCCGCCACCGGCAAGTGGTCTGTCTCCCGTAGTTAACCGGCGACGCGTATTCGTCGCATGAAAACGAACGTCGCCATTGTTGGCGGAGGTTTGGCCGGGCTCTCCTCCGCTGCTCATCTGTTATTGGCGGCGCCCGATCGCTACGAAGTCCATATTTTTGAGGCCGCGCCTATTCTTGGCGGCCAATGTGCATCTTGGCTCGATGCCAAGGGCCGTCCCGTCGAGACCGGCATCCATCTCGATTTTCCGTGGTATCATAATAAAGATGCTCTCTTTGCGGCTATCGGCTCTCCGCTACCGCTCAAAGAAACCGACGGCAATTACTACGTATGCAACGGCCAGACGGGCCAGATCGATACGCTCCTCGCGGGTAAATCGGTCTTAAAAACTCTGCGCGGCTTAGCGACATTTCCCGGACTCACGCCCGGCGAGCGGCTCCAGCTTACTGGTTTCATTTTCCGCATCATGCGGATGGATGATCGCACCGCGGAATCTTTCGATCACCTCTCCGTCACGCAATTTTTAATCGAGCAAAAACTCAGCGCCGGCATCCGGCATCAACTCGCGCTCGAAGCGGTGACGATCCAAGGCCTGCGACCCGAAGAAGCCAGCGCGACCTCATTTATTAAATTTCTTCGTACGATGTACGGCAGCATGGGGCTCTTTGATACGACGTTTTTCGGTGCTCCGCTTGGTGATGCGCTCGTTGATCCCTTAGTGGATTTTATCACTCGCCACGGCGGACATATCCATGCGTCGACGGCGATCCAGAGCGTCACGCCTACCACCTCAGGTCCCGCGCGCATCACGACGACTGCTGGTATCACCCACCAAGCCGATCACGTCATCTTTGCGGTGCCCGGCTACGCGGTGCCTGCGCTGTTGCCTGTTGAGCATCGTGCAACGGCTCCCTTTGAGGCGCTCGCGCACCTTAAAGAGACACCCATCATCACCATCACACTCTGGTACGACACTAAGGTTTTTACCGATGGGAATGTTTACATCTCACACCGCGACCGCGAACACGGCCCCATCTTCGACGCCGTCGCCGACAAAGCCTTTCATTGGAAAGATTGGCCCAAGCTCAAGGCGCAGGGCAGCATTGTCCAAGTGCTGATCGACGCTGCCGATGATGTGTTGCATCTTAGCGACGCAGAGATTTTGGCTAAAGTTTACCTAGATCTGGAGCGCTTCTTTCCTCGTTGCCGTGGCCAAGTGCCCTTCGATTCGACGGTGTTGCGTTTGAAAAACACGTATTGCGGTACGCGCGTCGGTTATTGGTCAAAAGTGCCGCGCAAACACCAGACCGGTCTCGCCGGTATCTGGCTCGCCGGTGACTATACTGATGGCGTGTATCACTACGGCATGGAGTCCGCGATTATTTCTGGCAAGGCGGTGGCCAACGAACTGCTCCGCGTCATCAATCACACCGGCTTCGAGATTCTCCGCCCTCGTTATCTCCCCTTCGTTCGCGCCTGAGTGTTGGCGCGGTGTTTTATTCCCAGAATTTCCATTTTTTGTTTTCACTGAGGTGAATGACGCTGGGTAGCCCTGGAATTTTTACTGTCGCCTGCCTAGCATCGTAAGTCGCAAGCAATGTATAGATCCAAGCGGTGATCACCGCGGCCAGTATCAACCCAGTCCAAGGTCGGGCCGAAGAAATACCGGAAGCAACTGGTGCGGTTTTATACCCCGTCACCATCGCAATTGAGATATTGTCGTGCTGCCGAAAGGTAAAGAAAGCCAAGCCCAAGAGGTGTAGGCCCACGGCGATCCCCAGCGCGATCGCGACTCCCGCGTGTAGATCTTCACTGATTTCCCAATTCTGCGTAATACCGGTAAAGACCAATACAGGAATGAACCCAAACATCAGTAACGCGACGAGCGCTGTGCCGGGGTTGTGACCGGCATAGTACATGGCCGGGCCGGCGAATAGATTGCGAAAATACCTGAAGCTATCGGCTGGATGATGGAAAAAATATTTCCACTGGACGTAACGGGTGCCCACGAACCCGAGTACTATGCGCACGACCAACAGAAAAGCCGCAATCAACCCAGCGAGCATGTGCCATTGAAATAGTCGGTCATGTTCATCGAAGCCGTAGGCAAAAACAAAAGTCGCAATGATACTGCTGGCCAAGGCCCAATGATAAATACGGGTGGGAAGATCCCAAATTAGGACTTTATTCATAAAACAAAAATTGGGCGAGACGTTTTAAAGTATTAAACGAAGATAAAATCGAAAAATTGGAAAATTCGTCGACGTGGTAAAACACCTGCACTCCGTAGATAGCGTACCGATAATGCGCGTAGTTTATTCATATACTATAAACCTATGCGGGTGATACTGCTCCGCATAAATTGCTTATCTTGCTGCATGGCGCAGGTGCGGGCTGATCCAATGTTCAGATTCGGTCGGCGACCGATGCAGCTTACAAAAAACGCCGACTCCCGGAGGAATCGGCGTAGAAAGCAGCGGAAGATCAGGAATGATCGCGCGCGATAATTACTTTTTTGGGCGGACGAGTCCTAGCTTCTTCTTGATATTGCCAACGCTAGGTAGGGAGATGCCGACTTCATTAGCGATCTCGTTGCCGGTTTTCATTTTGGCCACGAGTGCTTTTACTTTGGCGATGACTTCAGGGGTGATCTTGGCGCGCTTGCGGGATTTCTTTGCTTTGCCCGCGACTTTAACGGCCTTGGGGGCTTCGTTGATTGATTCTAGCGCAGCGATAAAATCGCTCATGGACTTGAAGCCCATCTTGCCTGGGAGTTGGGCCAAACGCTTTTTTTGTTGA
Organism: Opitutia bacterium; assembly: GCA_947452315.1. Taxonomy (GTDB): domain Bacteria; phylum Verrucomicrobiota; class Verrucomicrobiia; order Opitutales; family Opitutaceae; genus Tous-C4FEB. The sequence continues at coordinate 4,767 of CANGCX010000055.1, forward strand.
GTAAGTTTCTGTTCGAGCGCCGCAACTTTGCGGCGGTATTGCTCTAGCTGTGCGAAGGTATTTTTAGCCATAGGTATAGTAGGCCTTAAAGAGTTAATTATAGCAAGACCGCGCTGCGCTATAGCGCGGGAGTCTTTATCTATAATAAATTTAGGATTTAATCTATAACAGGTAATAATTAGATAAATTCACGCATTATCGTTGTTAACGTAGGTTTTTGATATTCATTTATAGGCTGTGAGTAAGTCTATTTTGGATACCTATAAATCGCTGTAAATGTTCGCAGAAGCAGTGGCCTCGCTTTATCAAGCCAGCGCAGGTGGTCCCCAAAAAATGCGGGTATTAAGTAGCTTTTCTCCGCGCCAGGGTCCGGTTGGAGCCTTTGATGACGCAGGATGCTTTACGGGTAATTTTATTGTGCTTACGGGAGCGCGTGACGGCGGCTTGTTCGTATTTAGTAAATTTGAACCCGCGGTCTTTTTTGATGTCGCTGCGGATGCGGGTGGTGTTGCGGTTAATCGTGAGCCAAGATTCCTTGCGCTTGTGGCGTAGGACTACGAACGAGATTTCTAGGCTTTGATTTTTTGGACGAGCGCGGCGAGCCGATCGTGTAGGCTCCTTGAGGATCGTAGCGTATGCACTGCGGTATGCATTTGCGCGTGGCGTGGGCGACGAGAAAGAGAGTGCAGAGTGAGGTGTGCTCTTGGCGGGTCAGGGCTCAGTGTGATGGGGGCAAAAAAAAGCGGCATCCGGGGAGCCGGATGCCGCGAGGGCGAGGGAGCTGAACTCGCTCGGTTTAGTAGAACTTGTATTCGACGCTGAGGGTGAAGGCGCGGCCGCGAGGATCGGCGATGCGAGGTTCCCAACTGCTGCCGGCACCGGTGTTGGTGTCGTAGGAGATAGAGAACGGCGGATCTTCGTTGAGGATGTTTTTGATACCGGCGATGAGCGTGAAGTCTTTATTCAGGCGGTAGGTCAGGCTGCCGTTGTAGGTGACGTATTCATCGACCTTGGTTTTGTAGTCGGGCGCGTAGGGCAGGTAGGTGCCGTTGGCGATACCGGGTGGCACGTAATCGAGGTAACCGGCGCGAAAGACCTGGGTGAGTCGACCGGACCATTTGCCCTTACGATAGGAAACCGAGGTGGTATATTTCCACTTTAAGCCGATGTCGCTGGCGCGGGTGAAACGGCCGACTTCGCTTGTGCCGAAAGGGGCAGAGGCGATAAGGCGGGATTTCTTTTCGAGGAGTTGTGAGATGTTGGCATCGACGACAAACTTGCCGCCCCAGACGCCGAATTCGCCGCGGCCGTTATACTCGAGGCCCTTGGTGATGGTTTCACCGGCATTGAGCGGACGCACGTCGATCCGACTGATCGGGGTGTTGGTTCCGCCTGTGCGGATGATGCGATCGGGGAAGAGTTGGGAGTTTTGCAGAATGACTGAAGTGCCCAAGGATTGGATGGTGCCGGTGCGATTGACCGACCACCAGTCGAGTCCGAAGGTGATGTTCTTCAGGGGCGAGAGTACGATACCGACGGACTTCATCTTAGCTTCTTCGGGCTTCAGGTCGGCTTTACCACCGTTAATCGTGTAGAGGCTGTTTGCCGGGATGGCGGTGTTGGTGGCTGGGTCCACGAGATCGACGCCGGCGTAGATGGACTCGTAGGACGGGTCGAACTGTTGCTTAAAGGTCGGGACGCGGAAACCGGTGCTATAAGAGCCACGGAAGAGCACTTGCTCGATCGGGTTGTAGCGAAGGGTGTACTTCGGATTGGTGGTGGCGCCGAAACCGGTGTAGTCGTCGCGACGAGCAGCAAGGTTGAGGTCGAGGTTCTTCAAGAGCGGGATTTGGAGCTCGGCGAAGAACGCATAGATGTCGCGGCTGAGCGTGCCAGCGGTAGCAAGACCGTTGTCGAAGGGCGCATTGAAGATGAGTGAATCGACGGTGCTGACATTGCTGCGTGGGTCGCCGGCGAAGTAGTATTCTTCTTTGCGGTAATCAAAGCCCAAGGCGCTGTAGATATTGCCAGCTGGGAGTTTGAAGAGGGGGCCCGAGGTGGTGAAGTCGGCCGTGGTGGTGGTGAAGGTACCGCCGTAGAGCTCGACGCCCGAGGCGGACGCGGCTTTGAGACCGTCCATGGCTGCTTGCGATTGATTGTAGGAGAACGGGCTGAGGACACCAGAGGTGATCAACTTCGCGAAAGGCACCGTGTAGTAATAACCGTTGAGGAGCTTTGATTTACTCTGGCTCTTGGCTTGGGCAAGACCGGTGCGGTATTCCCAATCGGAGAAGAACGCCAAGGGCAACGGGAGTGGGCCTTCGAGGCCGACGAGATAACGGCTGGTGTCGGTGATGGTGCGCAGTTCACGGTTGCCGGCGGGCAGGGAGCGCCAGCGGAAGCCGAGCGGGAGGCCTCGGTTGCTCTCGAGCGCAGGGAAGTAGGCGACGAGGGCGTTGAAGACGCGGTTGTAATCGGCTCCGGTGCTGGGGTAAGCCATGCCCGAGAGTGGATTGGGAACCACGGTGCCGTTGAGAGTCGTGGTGGTGGTCTGGGCGCCGGTGGCGGACAAACCTGCAGTGCTCCATTGATTCGGTGAGAAGCTCTTGGTGGAGTCAGAACGACCGATGACGGCTTCGGCGGTGAGGAGATGGGCGCCCAATTTATAAGAGCCGCGGCTAACAAAGTTGGTATTCTTTACGGGCTGTTGCAGGACGGCGGCGCGGCCGGTGTCCCAAGCGGAGCCGTATTTACCACTGCCGGAGGCGGCGGTGGCGCCCCAGAGAATTTCTTCGTAGGGGCCCATGCCATCGAGGCCGGTGTAGCCGCCGGCGTAGGTGGGTAGGTCGACGATATTGATACCGTTCACGCGCACAGCGGGATTGGCGGGGTCGACGGGGTTGGCGGTGCTCAGGCCGAGAGCCGTAGGCAGGTTGGCGACGGTGAAGAGGGTGGCGATTGGAGTGCCGCGGGTGTCGGGCGAGATACCGCGCTTGGGTTGGAAGGTATTGACGAAGTCACGTTGGTCGCCGTTGAGACGTTTGTGGTCGGAAAGGGCCAAGGAGGCCATGATGTTCCACTTGTCTTTGCTGAGATCGCCCCAGCCACCCACGAGGGAATAGCGGAAAATGTTACCTCCGCCGTCTTGCGTGACGTCGGAGGAGGCGTTGCCCACGAGGCCGCGAAAATCGCGTTTCGTGATGAAATTAATTACACCGCCGACGGCGTCAGTGCCGTAAGTGGCGGATGCGCCGTCCTTGAGGATTTCGACACGCTCGATGGCGGCGAAGGGGATGGAGTTGAGGTCGACGACACCGCCGTTGAGGCCGTGCGAAGCGACGCGACGGCCGTTGAGGAGGATGAGGGTAGCGTTGGAGCCTTGGCCGCGAAGATTGGCGGAAGTGGCGCCGTTATTACCGCGCTGCGCGCCGGCGACGACGTCGGCATTGGAGGCGAGGTTATCGAGGCCGTTGCCATTGATGTTCAGCTGAGAGACCATCTGCTCGGCGCTGGCGATACCGGCCTGTTCGAGCTCCAAATGTGTGATGACTTCCATGGGCAGTGCGCCCTCGTTGGGAATGCCTTTGATCATCGAGCCGGTGATGACGAATTTCTCGAGCTTCTGAGGGGTGTCAGAATTCGTTGTGACGGTCGTGGTGACCTTTTGGGCCACGGCGACCGGTATCATACTTAGAGCAGCAATCATCGACAATAAGGTCGACGGGTTCCATCGGTTGGTTCGGTTCATAGAAAAATCATTTGCGATTAATTTGCGAATACCCTGCTTTATCGGGTGATCAAGAGGCTAAGATATCATCTTACATAGGAGCGTGAAGCAAGGAGAATGCCTAAGCAGACAATAGCTCAGCGCCATGAAAAGGACTTGCCCGCGTCGCGCGCCGGCGCGTACTCAAGCCATCCCGCGATGAGCGACTCGTGTCGCTTATCACCATTCCCCAATAACATCAGCCCCTCCGAGAATCCTTGTATGTCCCACTACACTCGTCGTGATTTTGCTAAACTCGCCCTAGCGGCGCTACCCGCCGCCGGTTTGTTTTCCGTGATGAACCGTGCGCAAGCCGCTGAAGTAGCCCAAGGCGCGCGCTCCAAGCCCAATTCCAAAGTCAACGGTGTCCAAATCGGCCTCAACGTCCCTTACAGCTTCGGCGGACGCTCTATGCCGGCCGATGAAATCATTAGCAACTGTGTGCTCCTCGGCGTGAACGCTCTCGAGCTGCGCACCCAGCCTGTTGAGGCTTTTCTCGGTTCACCTGTCTCAGATGTCGTCGCCGCGCGTGGTTCCGCCATCAACCCCAACGAAGCCAAGGCCAACGCCGCTAAACTCGAAGCCTGGCGCCTCAGCGTCTCGATGGATCGGGTCAAATCCTTCCGCCAGCAATTCGACGCCGCTGGCATGTTGATCGAAATCGTGAAAGTGGATAATATTTTTCAGATGTCCGAGCCCGTCCTCGACTACCAATTCCAGCTCGCCAAAGCCCTCGGCGCGCGCGCCATCTCGACCGAGATTTCCAAAGACGCCAAAGACATGGAACGCCTCGGCAAGTTTGCCGATAAGCACCAACTCATGGTCGGCTATCACGGTCACGCCACGACCTCCGGCGAACACTACGAAGCCGTTTACGCCTCAGCCAAATTTAACGGCAATAACCTCGACATCGGCCACTACGTCGCCGGTGGCCACGGTTCGCCTGTCGAGTTCATCAAGAAAAACCACGCGCGCATCTCGCACGTGCACATCAAAGATCGCAAATACGATCCCGCCACGAAGAACGGCCCCAACACGCCTTTCGGCGAAGGCGACACCCCCATCAAGGACGTGCTGCGCCTCATCCGCGACAATCACTACAACATCCAGGCCACGATCGAATTTGAATACAAAGTGCCCGCCAGCTCCGACCGCATGACGGAGATCGCGCGCACTATTAAGTATTGTCGCGACGCGCTCGCCTAAACGAGCCGCGCTTCAACTCGGCTTCGACCTGCGGCGTGATCCGCCGCGGGCGTTGGCCCTGCTGAGGGTCGCGCGAGGAAATTCGGCGTCGCGGCAAATTCCTGCATCGGCGTGTGGAACACCTCCGTCGTCGCTGGCGACAGCGGCGGAACGATCCAATCCCAGCGTGCTGAAACCGCGCGGCCGGCTCGTTGCTCGCGCTCGCAGAATTTCATGAACTCGGTCGATGCCGTGTGATGATCAACGAGCTTCACGCCCTGGCTTTCAAACGAATGGATTACTGCCGCGTTGAGCTCAACTAGAGCGCGGTCTTTCCAAAGTGTACTGGGATGACTCTGGTCGAGCCCTAGTTTTTCGGCGATGATTGGAAGTTGATTGTAACGGGTTTCATCGGCGAGATCGCGCGCGCCAATTTCCGTGCCCATGAACCAACCGTTAAACGGAGCCGCAGGGAAATCGGTCCCCGCCGCGTGGAAAATCATGTCACTGATCGCCGGGACGGCGTACCACTGCAGCCTGAGTTGCTCGAACCACGGCAACGTCGGATGCCGTAGGGGCACTTCCCGTACAAAACCGGCGGGCAACGAAAATAGTTTCGGCCGTCCGTCTCGCCCTGAAATGATCCAAGGAAGTAGATCAAAACGACTCGGCGTTGTCGGAGTTTGCCAACCAAGCGCGAGGGCGAGCTCGGTGAGTGCGGCGTTTTTGGGGTCGCCCAAAATACAGCCGTCGCGCTGACGATAGCCGGCATAGGCGCAGAGTTGGTGATTCCAGATGCGAGGGGCTGGGCCGCCGGCGCGCTCAGGCGGGGCGAAGACGGTAAGAATTGAGCGGATCATGCCCTCGCCTTGCGCAAGCGTAAGATGTTCACGCAAGCTCTCCGCCAACGCATCAGCGGTGTCGAGGTGCCGATGGTCTCGCACGAGCAGACTTTTCCAATACAGCCGACCGATGCAGCGGCTGTGGTTACGCCAAGCGATGCGTCCGGCCCAAGTGAGTTCGTCAGTGGAAAGCGGTGCGGGTTGACCCTGGATCAAGGCGGACCGAACTGTCGCGAGGCGATCGGGCAGAGCGGCGGCCGAATGGGCCTCGGTGAGGAAGGCGAGCTCTTCTTCAAGCGAGTGAATGGTGGCCAGCGGCGGCGGGGACGAAGTGATGGAATGGAAAGGACAGCCGGACATGAAAAATAAGGGAGGTAACGTTTCCCTTGGTTACGGCCCGCAATCAATGCCAGATGCACGCGTGTAAGATTTGCTTAAAACCAATCTGAGAGACATCGCGGGATTGCTTGCTTCGCAGATGCCGCCCAACGTCATTACTCTCCGATGAGCGATAAGCCGAATCCGCCGCAGACCTCCATTGAATCGCTTGATTCCGCGACGTTGCGCCTGCTTATGGAGCACCTGCCAGATCGTATCTATTTCAAGGATCTGCAGAGTAATTTTGTGCGCGTGAACCTCGCTCACGCCGAGTGGTTGGGCGTAATCGACCCCGAAGAAGTCGTTGGCAAATCGGACCGAGATTTTTTCTCTCCTAGCCACGCCGATAAAGCATTTACCGAAGAACAAGTGATTATACGCACCGGTCAGCCCATCGTTGGCGCCGTGCAACACATCACGCGTCGCGACGGAGTGGAAGCGTGGGGCTCTACGACTAAGATGCCTTGGCGCGATGGTAACGGACGTATCATTGGCACCTTCGGGGTAACGCGCAACGTTACTGCCGCGAAACAGGCCGAGGATAAACTTCTAGAGGAGCGCAATCTTCTCCGTACGATCATCGATCATCTGCCCAGTCGTATCTTTGTTAAAGACGCCGCATCGCGATACCTTATTAACAACAAAGCTCATCTACGCGCTCTCGGTGTCGAGCATCAGGAAGAGGCGCGGGGCCGCACGACTTTGGACTTTTTCCCCGGTGAACGCGGCCGGCAGGCGATGGATGATGACCACAGCGTTTTGGAGACAGGTGTGCCGATTTTAAATCAGGAAAAATCTGATTTCGGCGCAGAGGATCATGTGCGTTGGTCGCTCACCAACAAGGTGCCCTTCCGCGGCTTGCGCGATAAAGTGATCGGACTGGTCGGTATCAGTCATGATATCACCGAGCGTAAGCGTATGGAAGAAGAGTTGCGCCACCGCACCGAGGAAATGGAAGCTGACGTCCGCATGGCGCGTCAGGTGCAGGAAGTGTTTTTCTCGGCGAATTACCCACTGTTTCCAACCCATGCGACGCCAGCGCGGAGCGCGTTGCGGTTTGCGCACCGGTACGTGCCGGCTTCTACACTCGGAGGAGATTTTTTCAATATCGTCCAGTTGTCCGATACGCGTTGCGGCGTGTTGGTGTGCGATGTGATGGGCCACGGTGTGCGTGCGGGATTATTGACGGCGCTGATCCGTGGCGTCGTGGGAGAAGTTGCACCGCAGGCCAAAACTGCGGCAGAAGTCTTAGTGGAAATCAACCGCGCTCTAATGCCGATTGTGTTACAGACGGGGCAACCGGTCTTCGCGACGGCGTGTTATGCCATCATTGATACCGCGGAGCGCTCTCTCACTTATGGTAACGCGGGTCATCCGGCGCCGTTAGTTTTGCGCGCGTGCTCTGGCCTAGTGGAATCTCTTGCCCACGCCGATCCCGAGCCGGCGGCGGGCTTGATGGAAGGCTTTGTTTACACGGATCGGCAGACTACTTTTGGGCCGGGTGATGTATTTCTTGGGTATACCGACGGACTTTTTGAGGCGGCCAATCTCGAAGGTGTGATCTATGGCTCCGAGCGTTTGAGTGCATTTCTTGCAAAGCAACGCGGCGTGGCTGGCACAGGCTTGCTCGATGGTTTGGTTAACGACGTGATCGCGTTCACTGGTGATGCGCACTTCGACGATGATATTTGTGCGCTCATCGTCGAAGCGGCTGATGCTTCGCTCGGCGTTTAACAACCAAGTAAGTGCTCGATCACTAGTTGATCGAGGTCTTGGTAATTGCGATCGGCGATAAGCGCGTCGGCCTTTTTGGTGGGATAAGACCGAGCTTTCTCGACTAGGCGGAGAAATGTTTTACGGGAATTATCGAGATGTTTGAGGTAGTGCTCTTCGCGCGTCGTGCGGAACGGGTGTACGTCGAAAGCAACATATTCGCCTCGGCTGCCGTAGCCATTGCGCTCGAGGGCTCGGATCTGGTTGAAGGCGACGCGGAGATTGGCCGACCCGAAGGGTTTGTCTTGGTCGAACTTGAGGCCGTTTTGATCGTTGAGGTGGAGCGACCAGAGTTTGCCAAAGGCCATGGCAAAATCGATTTCATCAGCTGGATCGAGGCCGGCTAGAATGGAGTGTGCGCTTTCGATTAGACAGCCGATGCGTTTTGGGTCGCGGGTGAGTTGAGCAATGGCGAGGGCGTGGCCTATGGTTGGAACGTAGGCGTGATCCATCGGCTCGTTGGGTTTAGGCTCGATGCAAAGCCGGGCCTTTTTGTCGTGGGCGAGCATCGCGTCGAGGGCGGCGACAAGGAGTTCGGTCGAGCGGGCGCCGGATTTGGATTCGCGCAGATAGGTGCCTTCGCGCGCGAGCCAGAGTACGATCAGGTCGGTGCCGAGTACACGAGCGATGTCGAGTGTCTGTTTCGATCGGTCGATGGCGTACTGGCGATCAGCTTTGCGGTTAGACGTATAGCCGCCGTCGATTGTTTGCGGGGCGAACCAGAGACGTGGAGCGACCATCTCCGCGACGATACCTTCGCCATCGAGACGTTTCTTGAGCTCTTTAGCTTCTTTGAGGACTTGAGCGGCGGATTTCGTGTCGATGTTGGGTACGGCGTCGTCGTCGTGAAACATCATTGCGTCGAATCCAAGTTTCTTAAGCGCGCTCAGTTTCCAATCGAAGGGCTGAGCGGCGCGGGTTTCGGGGCCGTAGGGATCGCGGCCTTCGCTAAAATTCCAGGGGCCGGCGCAAAAACGATAAGTGGGTTTGGGCATATTGTCCGCAAAGCTATTGGCCAGACGCGCTGGGCGGAAGGGAAAATCGCGAAATTGTTAGGCGCCAAAATGTATTTTCAGTGAGGCAACTCATCCGTGGTTAGCGGTAAAATTCTAGAACGACCTTTGCGCGTTATTGCATTTAATCGGTAAAATTCGTCATATAAATGGAGCAATGCAACGTGTCTTCACTCGCATGAACCGCGTTTTTACCCCCGCCTTAGTTTTTTAATCTATAGATTTACCCCTATGAATACCCCGAACTCATCCGATCTATCCCGCCGCGATTTTGTACGGCTCTCCTCTCTCACTGCTGGCGCAGCCGCGCTCGCTGCCGTTACGGCGCCGCGTGCGCTGGGTGCGGTCAGCGGCTCCGATACAATCCGCATTGGTATTATCGGTTGCGGTGGTCGCGGTAGCGATGCGGCAAAAAACGCCCTCGATTCCTCTCCCGGCGTCGAAGTCGTGGCGGTGGCTGACCTCTTTGAACGTCAGGCTGTGAAGGCTCGTGATCGTTTCAAGGTTTCGGCTGATAAGACATTCTGGGGATTCGATGCTTATAAAAAACTCCTCGCGACCGATGTAAACTACGTGATCCTCGCGACTCCACCTGGTTTTCGTCCGAGTCATTTCGCGGCTGCGGTTGCAGCTAATAAACATGTTTTCATAGAGAAACCTGTCGCGGTGGATCCGACTGGCATCCGCTCCGTCATCGCCACCGCAAAAATTGCGACCGAGAAACGCCTCTCTGTCGTCGCTGGCACACAGCGTCGCCATCAAGTCAGTTACATTGAGACGATGAAGCGCATCCATGATGGCGAGATAGGTGAACTCACCGGTGGACAATGCTACTGGAACGGAGACGGCATTTGGTTCCGAGAGAAGACCGATTGGGTGGCCGGCTTCAGCGATTTTGAGTGGCAATGTTGGAATTGGTACCACTGGGACTGGCTCAGCGGCGACCACATCGTTGAGCAACACATTCACAACATCGATGTGATGAACTGGGCGTTCGGCGGACCCCCCGTGAAATTCTACGGCATGGGCGGTCGCCAAAATCGCGGTAACATCCCCGGCAACATCTGGGACCACTTCTCCGTCGAGATGGACTACGCCAACGGCGCCCGCGTCTCCAGTTCTTGCCGCCACGCCGCAAAGACCGCTACGCGCGTCGGCGAGCGCCTGGTCGGTACCAAGGGCGTCGCGATCCCCCACAACGCCACGATCACGGGTGAAAAAAACTTCAAGTACGCGGGCCCTAACGTTAGCCCGATGGTGCAAGAACACGCCGATCTCATCGCCAGCATCCGCAGTAATACGCCCGTCAACGAAGCCGTGCGCGTCGCCGAAAGCACGCTCACTGCAATTGGTGCGCGCATCGCCGCCTATACGGGCCGCGAGATTTCTTGGAAGTGGCTCATGGAAGGCTCCAAGCTCGATCTCTTCCCTCAGAATCCCGGCCCCGGCCCCGGCAATTTCGGCCCTGTGCCGATTCCTGGTGTCACCCCGCTCGTTTAAATTTTTCTCCACCCTCGTTACACGCTTCTCACTTTTATTTTGCACATGAAACTCAGCATTCTTCTCACCGCCGCGCTAACGCTCGCTGCCTCGCTGCTCCACGCCGCCGATCGTAAACTCGTCATGATCGCCGGTCCGGTGAGTCATCCGCCGTTGATGCATGAATTCAAGGCCGGCTCTATGCTGCTTCAGAAACGCCTCGAGTCTGTCCCTGGACTCAAGACCGTTCTTATCACCAACGGCTGGCCCACGAAAATGGTCGACGGCAAACGCGTCGACGACAACTCCGTCTTCGAAGGCACCGACGCTGTGTTTATCTACTCCGATGGTGGTGCCAACCACATCGCCGTCCAAAAAGACCACCTCGCCGTCCTCGGCGCGCTCGCTAAAAAAGGCGTCGGCATCGGTATGGCGCACTACGCCGTAGAAGTGCTTTCGGAAAAAGGCGGCACCGAATGGCAGGAGTGGATCGGCGGTTACTATGAGACGAAATTTTCCTGCAACCCGATTTGGG
>CANGCX010000056.1 GCA_947452315.1 Opitutia bacterium
ACGCTGGGACCGCGCTCGGTGAATAGTCGCGCGTACTGTGCGCAATTTGGTTTCACCGGCGCCGATCAGCAGAAAAAAGTCGGCGTGCTTTCCGGCGGCGAACGCAACCGCGTGCTGCTCGCCCGTGTGCTTAAAAGTGGGGCCAATCTGCTTCTGCTCGACGAGCCTACCAACGATCTCGACGTGAATTCGATCCGCGCGCTGGAGGAGGCGCTCGAGACGTTTGCCGGCTGCGCAGTGATTATCTCGCACGATCGCTGGTTTCTCGATCGAGTAGCGACGCACATCATGGCGTTTGAAGGCGATAGTTACGTCCACTGGTTCGCGGGCAATTACTCAAGCTACCTTGAGGATTTTAAGAAGCGTAAGGGCAAGGAAGCCGATCAACCGCACCGGATCAAATACCGTAAGCTGACACGTTGAAAATATTTGCGCAGAGGCAGAGGATTGAACGGGAGCATGTACTTGGATTCAGCCCCTGTATTTGCCGCGGTTTTAGTAAGCCAGTTGCCCGACGCTTCCGCTTACCTCTTCAGCATTGCGTTGCCGCCATGGTTCCTTGTCCGGGCGACTACTAATCACCGCCTCAGGGGACCTAATAGGCGAATTTTTTATAATTTTAATACTAATTATGGTTGACATTATAATCATAAAATTAATATTATAGTAATTATGTTTTCTGTCCTAGGTGATAGTGAGGCGATAAAAAAACTCGGCGAGCGCGTACGCGCCGAGCGGCTTCGTCGCAATTTCACGCAAGGCTACGTCGCGAGCATCATTGACGTGTCGCTGCCGACCTATCGCAAGATCGAGGACGGTGAGGGTTCTGTAGAATTTCGCCATGTAGCAAAGGCGCTCGGCGTTTTAGGCTACGCCACCGCCCTTGGTGAGCTCGTCCCCTTGCCTGGGCCACAAATCACGGCCAAGGAACTCATCGCCCCCGAGCGCCAACGCGCGTCACAACCTCGCCATAAAAATGAGCGCCCCGATACTTGAAGTGCGATGGTGGGATGGGTCGGTAGTTGGCTACCTCGCCAATCGTGGGACGGTCTACTTTGCCTACCACGATGCGTGGTTGAAGCGAGGTCACAACCTCTCGCCCCTCAACCTGGCGTTTACCGCGACCGCATTCAACGGCGCGAAGGGAGTTGAAGGCTTGCCGGGACTCATCGCCGACTGCCTGCCCGATGCTTGGGGTCGTAGAGTCGCGCAAAGCAATTTCGCCAAACACAAGCTCGGAGAGCTGACGGCGCTAAAACTTTTGGCGTGGCGCGGTGCTCGCGGACTAGGCGCGCTGCAATTTTACCCCGAAATCGGCGATGGTGATCAACCGCGCAACGCGAAGCTCGCTGCGGTCACGGCCTCAGCCTTGGCTCGTGGAGCGATCCAAATTCAACGCGGTAAGCCCTCCAAGGTCCTGTCGCAACTCGTCTACGGCGGCACGGCTGGAGGCGCATTCCCGAAAGCTCTGGTGCTCGCTTACCCCGATGGAACCTTGAGCGTCGGCCAACCGGACGGAGTGGGTGTCCCTTCCCTGCTCAAATTAGACCTCTCCCGCTTGGGTGGTTTAGCCGAGCGCGAACACGCCTATGTCCTCATGTCGGCAGCCGCCGGTATTCGTTCGGTTTCCACCTCGCTCATTGAAGGCGAGAAAAGCACTCGTCACTTACTCGTGCGTCGGTTCGACATCCCTGACCAACGCCACCCTCAACGCCGGTTGCACTTTCACTCGCTCAGCCGTTTGCTACATCAAGACCCCGGCTTGCTCGACTACCGCGATCTCTTGCGTGCGGCGATCCAGCTCGGGGCACCCCTTGCCGACCTTCGCGAGATCGCGCGCCGCATGCTCTTCAATGTGCTCGCGGCTAACGCCGACGATCACGGCAAGAATCATGCTTTCGCCTACGACGAGTCCTCGCGCACGTGGTCGCTCACGCCAGCCTTCGACCTAAATTTTCAATCCGGCATCCTAGACCGCGGGATGAAAGTGAGCGGTGAAGTCTGGCCTAAACTTGTGACCATGGAGGCGATGTGCCTTGAAGTGGGGATCGCTCGTGAGGAATTTCGCTCCATCGTCGAACAGGTCGATGCAGCCGTCGCCGGCTGGATGCGCTTCGCGAAAGCCGTGCAAGTCCCCGACGCCCTCGCGCGTGAGGCCGCGGCTGGGCATAAACAAGTTCGCGCTGCGGTCATGTAAGCGTATGCGAGTTCGCGCCCCAAATGCGGCGGAGCGCTCCTTTCTAAGCGATGGGTACGGGTAACGGGCCGCAATCCGGACTCGGCTTCTTTCGTCGTCGACAGCCCCGATCTAGGTTATCGCACCATCCTCACCCGGTTGGCTACTCCAGCGACCAAATCCCGAGTAGGGTTCAGTACCTAAAAGTCATTGGCCTAGATCCTAGATGAACAGTGATCACACTTGGTTAGAACCACTACGCTGGCTTGCGGAGGGGAGAAAATTGCGCACGGTGGGATTTCAATCCCATGAAACGTTTCTCTTTGTTGCTTCGATTCATTGCACCCCTCTTCGCTCTCTCCTTTATGTCACACGCAGCTCAGCCCCAACTCTCTTCTCTCGTTCTCGGTGGCGGTTGCTTCTGGTGCACAGAGGCCGCATACGAACTATTGCCCGGCGTTAAGGCCGTCACGAGTGGGTACTCCGGCGGCAAAGAGGCCAATCCCACCTACGAACAAATTTGCGCGCACGTGACCGGCCACGCTGAAGTCATCAAAATCGATTACGATCCTGCCGTCGTGAGCCTTGACGCCTTACTGGAATATTTTTGGTCAGTGCACAATCCGACGCAGGTCGGCGGCCAGGGCAACGATCACGGGCCGCAATACCGTTCGATCATCCTCTACGCCGATGAGACCCAGAAAACCGCGGCGACAAAATCTCTCGCTGAAGCGAGCAAGACCTTCCGCGATCCCATCACCACCGAGATCGTGCCGCTCGTAAAATTTTGGCCAGCAGAGGATTACCATCAAGATTATTTCGCTAAGAATCCTAATGCGGGTTATTGTCGGTTCGTGATCGCGCCGAAGGTAAAGAAATTAAAAGAGCACAGTGCAGTGCTGAAAAAATAAGTTCGGGCCTTAGTATCTGCGCAAAAAAGAAGCCCCGCCTAGATAAGCGGGGCTTAGTCCATAAATTAACGCTTAACGTTTAGCCTAAACTGTCACTCACGGCCGACGCTGCGGCGGTGGCCTCAGTATCGGCGCGAGCTTTGGCTCGACGATTCTTTACAATCGCATCGGCTCTCGCATCGCACCAGCGGATGAACGCATAAGGGCGCGGGCTCTTGAACTCGCTGGCCTGCCACTCCGTGCCGTCGGTGAAGAGGGTTTTGGGTAATACAAAAGTGCCGAAAACCCAGTCGAATACGGGCAGCGTGAAGAATCCGGAAATGCCTTCGTTGCAATCAATCACGGCGTGGTGACGGAGGTGGAAGCTGTACATTTTACGCCAGAACCAGCCGAAATTCTTGCTTTCGATGAGCGGCGCCCAGCGCTCGAAAGACCAATGTTCGATCGCGTGGAAAATTTCGTAAAGCGCCAAGGCGAATGCCAGTGCGCCAAAGCCGCCAAAGAACCAAGGCCAGGTTGGCATCAGCCACTGCATCAAACCAAAGGCCGGAAACATCGCGGCGGCGAAGGCGAAGAGCGTATACCAAGGAAAGAATGACGCCTCGCCTTGTTCAGGTGTCGTCACCGGGTAAATGTTTTCAATAAAAGGCACATCGCGGCCTCCGGGCGTGCGGCGGCGACCGATGCGCGTTAGATTGTGGTGAAGCGTATGTTGTTTGTAGAAGCGACTTAGCAAGCCGACGACGGGTTTATGCAACACGTAGCGGTGGAAAAAATACTCGAAACAACACGTTAGCAGATGCACCGCAAGGAAGCACACCACGAATGGCACCAAGCGAAAGGCGATTTGAGCCTGCCAGACGGCCGTAGGCGCCAATAGCCGGACCAGACCGATCAAGGCCGCCAAAGAGACGGTGACCGTAAAGAGAAATAGAGGCAGAGAAAACTTCTCTTCTACTGCTGCCGATGAAGCCGGAGATTGAGCCATGAAGGTCTAACCTCCGGAGTAATTCATGGTTTGGCAATCGCCGAAGCCGACATGCAGGCGGTGCTCGGGCTATATTAGCTCAGAGGAATGTCATGAATTAGTAATTCATGCGTCACCCTGGGTCTTGCTTGACGCGGGCTTGTGCTCACGCCGGCGACGTGGTGCGCTGCGCCGCATGAGCCAAGATCAACCCGAACTCGTTACCGCACCGCAGCGTGAAGTCGTGTGCGCCGATGCGATTCCGTGGCTGCGGGAGCGCGGGCAGATCGAAGGTGCCTGCGCGGTCACCTCGTTGCCCGATGTTTCCGAGTTAGGTGTGGCCCTCAACGTATGGCGTGACTGGTTTCGCGGTGCGGTACAGTTGGTCGTAGATGCAGTGCCTGAGGTGAGCGCAGCGCTCTTTTTTCAGTCGGATATCAAACATGAAGGCCGTTGGATCGACAAAGGTGCAATGGTGGTGCGCGCCGCAGAAGATGCCGGCGCCCATGTGCTGTTCCATAAAATCGTGTGCCGGCGCCCTCCTGGGATGCTCACGACGGGACGACCTGGGTTCACCCATCTAATCGCTGTTTCGCGGGCGATGAAATGCCCCGATGTGTTGCCGATACCCGATGTAATTACAGATGCAGGTGAACAAAAGTGGGTGCGCGCCATGGGCGTGCGTGCGGCCGCACACGCCGTTCGGTTTGCCCAAGATCAGGTTGGCGCACGTGTGGTGCTCGATCCGTTTTGCGGAGTCGGCACGGTTTTGTCCGTGGCTAATGCCCTTGGGCTCGACGCTATTGGCGTGGAAAAGGCGCGGAAACGAGCGGAGCAGGCTCGCGAGTTGCGCGTGACTGCGGCGGAGTTGTGAGCCGGCGGGCTGGACTTACCGCTCAATTGGGCAGAGGCTGAAATCATGGCAGAATCTCCTTCGATTCCTCCGGCGGTGCCCGGTTTTCAAGTGCGCACTCACTACGTGCGCAGTCGCAACGCGCTCTACGCGCGCGCCGATCTGGGCGAGCTGTATGTGGATTACTACCTGCATTTGTCCGAAAACGGGCTCAAGCCGGCGCCCGAACACGATGCGCTCTTTAAGCGCGCACTCGCGGCCTTCGTCTTACATACCGTGTCACGGCCTTGGAACGAAATGACGGCTTGGACGATCAATTTCCAAGATCCACGAGTGAATCTCTTTCTCACCGGCGACAATGAGACAGGCGGCGTCGCCGGTCGCGTGTTTGCGGAGAATGTGCGGGAATTTCCGGAAAATATTTTTTACGCTGATGTCGTGCGCGGACGCGAGCCGAAGCGACGCAGTACAATCACCTTCACGGGCTCGGATCCGCTGCTGGCGCTTGAAAAATTCTACGATCAAAGCGAGCAACGGATCGCGCGGTTTTTTCAGCTCGGGGAGGAGGATTTTGCGGTCGTAATCGAGCATCCTGACTGCGACAAGGCGTGGCTAGCCGCACTCACAATCGAGCAAGTGCAGGCGCTAGAGACAACCGAAACGATTAACCTGCTGGAGAGGCGGCTGGTGCGCTGGTTCTGCGGGTGTAACCAAGCTCGGATGCTGGAAGTACTCGCTCCTGTGATGCGCGCCGACCCCGTAGAGTTATTTGGCGAACACGAGAAAATCGAAATCCGCTGTCCGCGCTGTGCGGCACGTTACACGATCACGCGGGAGGCGATGGAAGCGAAGGTCGCGGAAAAAAAGTGAACGCAGCACACGGTTGCACCGGCGGCGGTGACGGTTTGAAAATTGCCCACGCATGTCTGAAATTTTGAAAACGATCTGGGCCGGCTTCGTGGGTTCGGCGTGGCTTGATCAACTCAATCTCGCACTCGGGATTCTCGGCGTGACGCTGATGATTCGGCGCACGTTGTGGGCGTTCCCCGTCGGGCTTGTGTCGGTTGGCGTGCAAGGGGTGTTGTTTTTTCAGGCGAAATTTTACGCGGATGCGACGTTGCAGATTTTCTTTTTTGCCGCACTGGCCTGGGGATGGTGGCAGTGGGGGCGGGCGGCCGGTCCGGAGTTGCCGGTGTCGCGGCTGACGACGCGCGGGCTCGCGTTGACGCTCGCGGGCGCGGTGTTGGCGACAGCGATTTGGGCGCTGGCACTGCGGCGTTGGACGGATGCCCTAATGCCATGGCGGGATGCGGGTATCGCGGCCTTTAGTGTGGCGGCGCAAGTGCTGCAGGCGCGGAAGAAGTTAGAAAATTGGCCGCTCTGGATCGGCGTAAATCTTGTGGCCGTGGCTTCTTACTGGAAAGCCGAGTTGGCGTTCACGGCATTTCTTTACTTAGTCTACCTTGGGCTCGCCGTGTTGGGCTGGCGGGCGTGGCAGCGAGCGGAAAGGGTGCAGCCATGAACGCGCTGAAGCGGATCGTGGTGTTTGGCCCTGAGTCCACGGGCAAGACGACGTTGGCGCGGCGGTTAGCACAGCATCTAGATGAGCCATGCTCAGAGGAGTTTGTACGTGAGTTTTGGGACATTCGCGGCGGCGTGATCGTCGCGGAGGATCTCGGCACAATCGCCCTCGGCCAAATCGCCAATGAAGACCGTGCGGCCTTAGTGGCCCAGCGGGCCGTCGTCTGCGATACTGATTTACTCACGTGCGTGTTGTGGAACGACGTATTGTTTCCCGAAAAATGTCCGGCGTGGGTGCGCCAGGAAGCCGAAGTGCGTGCGCGCACGGGCGGGTTGTTTTTATTCTGCGATACGGATGCGGCGTGGATCCCGGATCCACAGCGCTGTTTTCCCGACGAGGCTGGGCGCGCGATGTGTCGGCGGGTGTGGCGCGAGGCCTTGAGCTCTCGCGCAATCAGCTGTGTGGAATTGCGCGGGAATTGGGCCGAGCGCGAAGCGACGGCGATTCGTGCCGTGGCCGAGTTTTTGAAATCCTAGCGATTAATACGTGATCATCTCGCCCGGGAGAATCGGCGTCGTGACGGGCAAGCCACGAGCGGGGCAAAGTTGTTCGAACGCGTATCCGAGGGCGAGTAAGCGGGCTTCGCTGAAGGCGGGGCCGATGAAGGAAAGCGTCACGGGCAACACGGGATCGGCGGTGAAACCCGCGGGGACGATCAGGTCGGGCCAGCCGGTGACATTGGCCAGAATAGCGACGGTACCGTTGCCCACTGCAGGTGCAGTGACGTTGGCTTCTTTGATGGGCAGAGGCGGGCGCGCCGAGGTGGGTACGATGAATGCGTCGAGTTTTTCTTGAGTGAGAAACCAAGTAAGGTTTTCACGGACGATTTTGCGGCCGTCTTCGAGTGCGCTCCGATAAGGTTGGTCATTGAGGGTGCCAGCTTTCTTTTCGCGGTGGTAGGCCTCGAGACGGTTTTTGTTGGGCACCCAACCTTCTTTGGTCGTTTCAGTAATTTTTTCGGAGAGGGTGATAATCTCGTCGTGAGTTTTTGGGAGATCTTTTCGCGGGAGAGTCGCGAGGTAGTCGTTGATCTGGTAGCGGAACTCGGGATCACGGATAGCGAAATATAGGCCGCTGTTAACCCCGAGCACGAAGCGCGGGAGTTTGATTTCAACGACGGTAGCACCGGCGCGGCGGATGAGGGCAATGGAGGTTTCGATGACGGCATCAACCCCAGCATCGAGTTTCATGTAATCGCGCAATAAGCCGAGGCGAGCCCCGCGGAGGGCGTCGGGCTTGAGGGCAGCGGTGTAGTCGACCGGAATTTTTCCAGCGTTGGCGGCGGTGGCGGGATCGCGCGGATCGGGGCCGGCCATGATGTTCAAGGCGGCGGCGAGATCGGCGACGTTGCGGGCCATGGGGCCGACGGTGTCGAGCGCGAGCGCGAGGGGAATGATGCCGCCGCGGCCGTTGAGTCCGAGCGTGGGTTTGAGGCCCACGATGCCGTTGGCAGAGGCAGGACCTCGGATGGAGCCACCGGTATCAGTGCCTAGGCCGAAGACGGCGAACCCTGCGGCGATGCCCGCGCCCGTGCCGCCGCTGGAACCGGATGGAGTGCGGTCGAGGACGTGGGGATTAAGAATCTGGCCGCCTAAGGTGCTGATCGCGGCGCCGCTGGCGAACTCACTTAGGTTGGACTTGGCTAAGATCACGCAACCGGCGGCGCGGAGGCGGCGGGTTTGTTCGGCGTCTAACGGTGGGAGGGAATCGCGGAGTGCGTAAAAGCCACCCGTGGTGGGGAGATCAGCGGTGTCGATGTTGTCCTTAAGCAGAATGGGGATCCCGTGAAGCGGGCCGCGGGTTTTGCCGGCTTGACGCTCGGCGTCTAGGGCGCGGGCCTCGTCGAGTGCTTTGGGGTTGAGTGTGATCAGGGCGTGGAGTTTGGGGCCGGCTTTTTCGTAGGCGGCGATGCGGGCAAGAAAGAGCTGGGTGAGTTTCTCCGAAGAGAGGGCGCCGGCTTGCATCGCAGCTTGAAGTTGGGCGACGGTCGCATCGGTAAGCGTCACGGTGGTCGCGCGCAGCGTCGGTGCTAGGGCTAGTAATAAACCGAGGCCGAAGGCGCTCAGGCGCGAGGGGAGGCGAAGAGAGATCATGCGTGGGGTAGCAAAAGCAGGGCGCGGGCCGGGGCAGGGCGCGAGGTTGAAGTTGTCGGAAAAAATAACGCTGGGGCCGCACGCCTAATAAGTCGGATTGCTTCGGTGGGCTTGGTCGGTTTCGGTGGAGTCATGAACCGACGTGAATTCGTGCAAGGCTCCGCGGTGTTGGCAGCTGCAATGGCGCTGCAGCGTAACGTCCAAGCGGCGAGTACGCCACAGCGCGCGTTTAAAATCGCGATCACGCCCGGTAGCATCGGCGTTACCGTCGCGAGTCAGCGCGAACTCAATGATCTTGCGCACCGTCACGGCTTTGAGGCCGTGGAACCCATGCCCGCGGAAATCGCCGGAATGGCGCCTGCGCAACTCACGGAGCTCGGCGCCGATCTCGGGGCGAAGCATCTGGTATGGGCGGCGGCGGGTTTGCCTGTGGATTTCCGCAAGGATGAAGCGAGCTTTCGAGCCGGGTTGAATGAACTGCCCAAAATAGCTGCCGGCCTGCAACGTGCAGGCGTGCGCCGCGTCGGTACGTGGTTGATGCCGTGCAGCGATGAACTGATCTATCGCGTTAATTTTAAACAACACGTCGCGCGCTTGGGCGAAATTGCTCGAATTTTAAAAGATCACGATCTGCGCTTTGGCCTCGAGTATGTGGGCACGCAACGTGTCCTAGTGGGTCGCAAATATCCCTTTGTACACACCCTAGCGGAGACGCGGGAGCTGATTGCCGAAATTGGCCACGATAATGTCGGGTTAGTCCTAGACAGTTGGCATTGGTGGCAGGCTGGCGATACGGTGGCCGAGCTGAAGGCGTTGAAAAATGCAGAAATCGTAAGTGTGGATCTCAACGATGCGCCCAAAGATATACCCAAAGGACAACAGAAGGACGGCGAGCGCGAGTTGCCAGTGGCGACCGGCGTGATCGATACCGCTGCCTTTCTTGGGGCGCTCGTGGCGGTGGGGTACGACGGACCAATGCGCGCTGAACCGTTTAATAAAATCGTCAACGCTCTGGACAATGAGCCGGCCTGCGCGGTTACCGTTGCAGCGATGCGTCAAGCCGTGAGCTTAATCGGCGGCTGAGGCACGCGGGGCGCTGGGAATTACCGACTCAAGCGGGTGGTGACGGTACGGATCGCGTGGGCTACTTTGGCGAGATAGGTGTCGCTCATGGCTTCGTTGAGCGGGAGGACGACGCCGTCGTTGAGAATTGCTTCGGCATTTGGGCACTGGACCTGGCGGTAGTCCATCGTGGTGAGGCCGGCGTCGCGCACGGGCCAGGCGCCGCCGAAGAAGTTGTGATTTTGAAATACGCGGTAGCGGTAAACCGGCGTGGGGATGTAGCCGGCGGTGGCCATGGCGCCCTCGGCGCGCAGCGCGTCGACCCAAGCGGCGCGAGTGCAACCGAGTCGGTCAAGGTCGAGCCTTAGAAAATAAAACCAGTAGCTATGAGTATTGCCGGGGGCTACGTGGGGCGGCAGGACGCTAGGAAGATCGGCTAGTAGCGAGGTGAGAAAACTTCCCGCGTGATGACGGCAGGCGGCGATGTCGGCTAGGCGAGTGAGTTGCGCGGCAGCGACGGCGGCTTGGGGCTCGCTCATGCGGTAGTTGGGCGCGAGTTCGGCGGGGTCGCGGTAGCCGGGCGTGGTGCGGTCGTACTGTTTGTCGCCCCACGGCGCGAGGGTGGGCCCGAGGTCAGGGCGAGCCGTGGCGACAATGCCGCCGTCGCCACAACTAAGGTGCTTGTAGTCGTTGAAAGAATAGCAGGCGACATCGGCCTCGAGGCCGACAGGGCGGCCTTGGTGGAGGGCACCCCAAGCTTGGGCGCAATCCTCGATGAAGGCGACGCCGAGCTCGCGGGCGAGGGCAGAGAGCGCCGTAGTGTCGGCCGGATTACCGGCAAGGTGCACGACCATGATCGCGCGGGTGCGAGCGGTAATCGCTCGGCGGACGGCGGCGGTGTCTAGGTTGTAGGTGGCCGGATCGACGTCGGCAAAGACCGGCACGCCCTGTTGATAAAGAATGCCAATGACTGAGCCCATGTCGGTGATAGGCGGAACGATTACTTCATCACCGGGGCGCAGACGCAGGGCGGCAATGGCGACGTGCAGGGCGGCGGAGCCTGAGGACGTGGCGAAGAGATGCGGAAACGGGTAATGGCGCCGAAATTCAGCGGCGAGCGCAGCGGTTTGCGGGCCCTGCCAATAAAACAAGGAATCTTGATCGACCATCGCGGTGAGGCGGGCGAGCTCGGGCGCGCCCCAACGGCGCGGGCGGGGAAGCGGTTCGTCGACGATGGGCATCGTGAAAGTGTCTGCGCAGGGAAAGAAAAAGTAAACGAGTTGGCGGAGATCTTAGAGGCCGAAGAGCCGAGCCGCGTTGGCGGAGCCGATGAGGGCGAGCGTTTTGGCTGGGAGGCGAGCGAGGCGGAGTTTATCGACTTGCGCGCGGGTGTCGAAGAGCGGGGTGTTGGTGCCAAGCAGGAGGCGGCGCGCGGGTATTTTTTGTGTGAGCAAGGCGAGCGTGTTTAACCACTCAGCGAAGGCGATATCGGCGGAGAAATTTTCATGCGTGGCGGCGAGTGTTTCGATCTCAGGCTTGTACAGGCCCGAACACACAAAATGCGTTGCAGGGAAACGCGCGAGGAAAGCTGCGAGCTGTGCGACGGGCAGGCCCTTAACGGCGAGCGCGTGATAACGGTGGCGCTCGTCTTCGAGGCGAGTGGCGACGATGAGGCGCAGGCCGGCGGCGTTGACGGCGGCGACGAACGGCGCGAGGGCCGGCAGACGCAGCGAATAGTTGTGATAGGCGGGGATGATTTTTACCGCGCGGATCGGAGCTGCGGCGATACAGGCAGCCAGGTGCTCACGCCAAGTGGCGAGAGCGGGGTTGATCACGGGGACCGGCAGTAACGCCGGCGTGCGTCGGACCGCGGCAAACAAAGCGCGGTTGGCCGGCATGGGCTCAGGTAAGAAAATCGCACCGAGATGCGAAACCAGGGCGCGGTTAACCCCGTGGCTTTTGAGCTGCGCAACCAGTTGGGGCGCGGTACGCTCGGGTAGCGGTGCGAACGGCCAGGGACCTAGGGCGACATTGGCGTCTATGAGCATCTTAAAGTCGGAAAAGTTTTGCGGCGTTGTCGTGGAGAATCAGGCGACGCTCTACGGCGGTGAGGCGGGCGCCTAGGACACGACCGACGGTGACGCTGGTTTCGCGAATCGGTAAATCGGAGCCGTACAGGATCCGCTCGGCGCCGAGCTCTTGGACGGCGAAATCTAGAATCTCAGCTTCGGGAAAAGCCCCCGAGGTATCGACAAAAAGATTGGGCAGACCCTTGGCTTCAAGTACGCCACGGTAGCCGCAGCCTGTCAGGTGCGCCATGATCACGGAGACATCGGGATGACGCCGCGCAAGCCATGCTGTATCCGCTGGGTCGCTGTGAAAACGACGTTGGTGGATGTTGGTCTGGCTCCAGGTATGTTGGAGCACGATCAGATTCCAACGGCGAGCGGCCGCCATGACCGCGCCCATGCAGGCATCGCGAGCGTTGTTGGAGATCTCCAGTTTGATGCCTCGAAAACCATGCTGCGTGACACAACGCTCCACCTCGCGCTCAACCGCTCGCGCACCTAAGGTCGGATTGAGACAACAGAACCCGATGAAATAATCTGGGTGCCAGCGCTTAAGCTGGGCGGTTTCATCATTGATGCGCCGACATTGAGCAGCACTGGGCAGGCGGCCGTGGACGAGAACATCGCCGAGAGCGACCATCTTGACGATGCCATGGGCGCGGCCGTGGGCGACCAGCCGGCGAGCGGCGGCAGGGGTAGCTCCGTCGTGCATGAAGACGGGGTGCGTGTGGGCGTCGATGATGCGCATGAAATTTCGCTACGATTGCGCTTGGCTTTTCCGAGGGGGCGCGACGGAAAACAGGTGCGCAATTACGGCTTTCGTCCATTCTTAATCTTCCGAAATTTCATGTCCACCCCTCCTTTAAACGACGAACAGATCGAAGCGCTCCTCTCAGAACCGACCCCGGGAGCCATTGCAACGGTGCGGGCCCTTGAAGGAGATTTCATGGTTTTGGGCGTGGGCGGGAAGATGGGGACGACAACCGCGTTGATGTTGCGCCGGGCGCTGGATGCCGCCGGCAAGCGAGACAATAAAGTTTACGGTGTGTCGCGGTTTAGTCGCCCCGAGGCGGCGGAGACCTTAAGGCGCGGCGGCGTGGAACCTATTTCTTGCGATCTGGCTGATGCGGCGCAAGTGGCCCGACTCCCTCGCGTGGCCAATGTCGAATACCTCGCAGGACAAAAATTTGGTACGGACAGCGCCCCTGGTGAAACATGGATCCAAAACACGATTGTGCCCTCACTCGTCGCTGAGCATTTTAAGGCTTCGCGCATCGTGGTGTTTTCCACAGGCTGCGTGTATCCCTTCGTTTCGGTCGATGGACCCGGTGCCAACGAGTCTACCCCTGTGGCTTTTCTCGGCGAATACGCGAGCACCTGCGTCGGTCGCGAACGCGTCTTTGGGCATTTTGCCCAGAAACACGGGACACGGCAGTTAATGTACCGTTTGAACTACGCGGTGGAATTGCGCTACGGCGTACTCGTGGATGTGGGCACAGCCGTACTGCGCGGTACCCCAGTGGATATAACGATGGGCGCTTTTAATCTCATCTGGCAGGGCGACGCCTGCGCGCGGGCGATCCAATGTCTTGAGCACACAGCGAACCCGCCAAAGATATTGAACGTTACCGGAGCAGAGAAAATTTCCATCCGCTTGGTGGCGGAAAAATTTGGCGCGATTTTCGGAAAAGCTCCGGTGTTGAAAGGTACACCGGCTAAAGAAGCGTGGCTAGCGGATGCGAGCGAATCGATCCGGCTCTTTGGCTCCCCGACGAAGACCTTGGACGAGCTAATCGCGCTCGTGGCGCAGCACGTGAGTGCGGGCGGACGCTTGTTGGGTAAGCCCACGCATTTCGAAGCGCGCGACGGCAAATTTTGAAAAATCAGCAGTTATGACGATCTCTGATATCCGCTCTCACCTTATCAACGGCCACGCGATCCCGGCGCAACCATTGGCGCTCGATGCTCAGCGCAAATTTTCGGAGCGTCACCAGCGGGCGATCACGCGTTACTATATGGCCTCGGGCATAGGCGGTCTCGCCGTAGGCGTGCATTCGACTCAGTTCGAGATACGCGAGCCACAGCATGGTTTGTTCAAACCTGTGCTTGAGTTAGCCGCACGCACGATCGACGAAGAACTCAGGAAAACGCCTCGGTCCTTTATCAAAATTGCCGGCGTATGCGGTCGCAGCGATCAGGCGCTACGCGAGGCCGACATTGCGCAAAGCTACGGCTATCACGCGGGGCTCTTGAGTTTGTCGGCGTACAAAAATGACACCGAAGACGAAATGATCGCACATTGTCGGCGCGTGGCGGATGTGTTCCCAGTCGTTGGATTTTATCTGCAACCCGCAGCGGGCGGACGCTTACTCAGTTATACGTTTTGGCGGCGCTTCGCGGAGATTCCCAACGTGGTCGCGATTAAAATCGCGCCGTTTAATCGCTATCAAACGATTGATGTGGTGCGTGCTGTGGTTGAGGCGGGGCGCTCTGATATCGCGATTTATACCGGTAACGACGACAGTATCGTAGTTGATCTATTGACCCCGTTTACCTTCGAGGTCGGCGGAACAAAAGTGACACGTCATATCGCCGGGGGCCTGCTCGGGCATTGGGGCGTGTGGACGAGCAAGGCCGTGGCGTTGCTTAACGATCTCAAACACGTACGGCGCAATTCCGCGCTCGACCCGAATTGGCTGGATAAGGCGATCGCAGTGACCGACATGAATGCGGCGCTGTTTGATTCGGCTAATAAATTTGCGGGCTGTATTCCTGGTATTTTGGAAGTGCTGCGTCGCCAGGGGCTCGTGCCAACGAATTTGTGTTTAAATCCGCACGAAGTCTTATCTCCGGGCCAAGCCGAGGAATTGACGCGCGTGACTTCAGCGTATCCCGAACTAACCGACGATGCCTTTGTGGCTGAGCACCTCTCGCGTTGGTTGAGCTGAGGTTTGGCGCCAGACGCAGGCACAAAAAAACCGGCGCCGCGATCGGCGCCGGTTAAATGAGGAAACGTGGCGGATTATTTCTTGGGCGCTTGAGCCTGGATCTCGTTGAGGCGCTTTTCGATTTCAGCCATCTTGGTGATTAACTCTTGCTCGACCTTTTTGCGATCACTGCTGGAGACGATACTCAGACTGGCGGCGTCTTTGACGACGTTGGCCGGCAATGAGAGCAGTCGGGTGATCAGGCCTTGGTCCTTGAAAGAACTGAGGTAAAGCGCGGTGATCTCGTGGGAGAGCTTCATCGCTTCTTGCGCGGCTGCTTGGGTGGCTTGGAGGTTGTTGTTGAGCTGCTGATTCTTCGCGAGCTCGGAGGTGAGGACGTTACTGACTTGGTCGGAGATGCGTTGGCTGTAAGCGGTAATGGATTCGCGGGTTAAGTTTTGGTCCTTGGACATCTCAGCAAGAATTGGAGAAATCTTCTCCGTCATGCGCGTGGAAACTTTATCGACCTGCTCATTCTGCATCTTCTCTGCTTCCTCGGGAGACTTGGGGAGCGGGTTGTAAGGCTGGACTTTTTTGGCGATGGCTTCGGCGAGGGCGTCCATGCGCTCAACGTTGAGCTTTTGGACTTCTTCGTCGGTACGGAAGAGATCGGACTCACGCTTGGCGATGGCGTCTTTGAGGAGTTTGTTGGTTGCATCGAGGGCGCGGCGATTTTCATCGGAAGAAGCCTTGAGAGCTTCGTTCTGCGCACGTAGCGGTGCGAGTTTCAGCTCCTGTTGGGTTTGGAGCTCGGTGACGGTTTTTTGATTCAGCCAGAACGCGGCGCCAATGACGACGACCACGATGACGAGAATAACGAGGAGCTGCTCTTGGAGTTTTTGCCACATATAGAATA
>CANGCX010000057.1 GCA_947452315.1 Opitutia bacterium
CCGCCAGCGCGGGCGTAGTATATCGGTAATATGTGTGCTTCCCAAGCATGAGAGGAGGGTTCGATTCCCTCCGCCCGCACCAATTAGTCCCCCACAACCAAAAATAAAATATCATGAAGTCCTCCAAGATCCTGTTCGTCGTTGCCGCCCTGATTTCCGCTTCGTTTGCCTTCGCGGCCGACGCTGCCAAAGATGCTGCTCCTCACAAGGGCAAGTGCTGCGTGAAAGCTGAAAAAGAAGGCAAGACCTGCGCTCACGAGTGCTGCGTCGCCGCCGCCAAAGAACACAAGAACTGCGAAAAATGCGGCGGCACCAACGCCCCCGCGGCCGCCAAGCACTAAGCTGTCCGTCTCAGTTAGCCTTTACGAAAGCCGCTCCTTTAATGGGGCGGCTTTTTTTACGCCCCGCCGCGAAGGCGCGGGCGGGCGTGCCGATCAGAGCCAGGGATCGAAGAGGATTTTGATGGCTTGTTTCGTGCGTAACAATTCGACGCCCTCAGCGTAGCGCGTGAATGGCAACGTGTGCGTGATGAGCGGAGCTAACTGGAGTTGGCCCGTGAGGATGAAACGCAAGGCGGTCTCGGCGGCGGCGCGATTGTGTTCGCCGTAGCCAATGAGCACGAGTCCGGGACCGAAAAGATGCCGAGGCTTGAATCTCACATCTTCGCGGAGCACGCCAAAAAGCGTCACGCAGCGGCGCGTGCGGTCCATGAGAAACTCGATGGAAGCGGGCAGTCCGGTGAGATCAATTGCGTCGTCGAGAGCTAAGGCGTCGCGCGCGGGCGGCCAGGTGACAGCATCGGGGGCAAGGGTACGGTGTGCGCCGAGACTGGAGGCGAGGCCGCGACGCTCGGCGATAACATCGAAGCCGATGATTTCCGCGGCGCCGTGGGCGCGGGCGAGTTGTACAGCGACGAGACCGGCGGGTCCAAGGCCAGAGAGACCGAGGCGCCGCCCAGCGACACCGCCCAGCGTGGCGAGTTGTTGAAAGGATACCTCGACGCACATTGCGAGCTCGAGCGAGGCAATTGCAGCTGCTGGCAAGTTAGCAGGAACTTCGAGCAAATCGTCGGCGCGCAGCACGTTGAATTGCGCGTAGCAACCTTGTGGGCGACGGCCGGTGTCGCGCCAGACGGCGACGCTCGCCCCGAGGCGCAACGTAGTCACCTCAGGCCCGAGTGCGACGATCTCGCCGACGGCTTCGTGGCCGGGTTGACCGGGGAGGTAGGGATAATTGAGTGGCGCACCTGGAAACATCGGTTGGCCGCCGAAGATATGGAGGTCCCAGTGCGGACAGGTGGCGACAGCGCGGATGCGGACAAGAACTTCTCCGGGACCGGGCTCGGGCACAGGGACTTCAAGCCACTGCGCGCGGCCGGCAGAGATGATCTGCAGAAGACGCATCTGGTTTGGGAGTGACATGGAGCTAGCGCGCAGGGCGCTTCTGAAGCTGAACGGTAGCTGAAGGACTTTTAGGCGTCGGCGTGAGCGGGCTCGGCGCTGAGGTTTCGCCAGCGGGCGAGTACGCGACGGTGGATGTCTTCAGGCGCAAGCCCGTAGGAGCTGCGCAAGATCGCGTTGCTCGAGCCGTGTTCGACAAATTTATCGGGCCAGCCAATGCGTTCGACGGCGGTGGGGCATTCGGCATCTTGCAATGCCTCGAGCACGGCGCTGCCAAAGCCACCGGCGAGCACGTGGTCTTCCATGGTTACGATCAGTGGTACGAGCGTGGCTTGGCTAAGCAGTAGCGTACGGTCGAGGGGCTTGATGAAGCGGGCGTTTACGACACCGACGGAGAGTTGTTCCTCGCGAGCGAGGCGTTCGGCGAGGGCAAGAGCATCGGCGATCATGGGGCCGAGTGCCCAAATCATAATTTGGGTGCCGTCGCGCAAAACCTCGGCTTGGCCGATGGGGAGTGCTACGGGTTGGGCTTTGATCTTGGCGCCCGTCCCAGCGCCACGTGGGTAGCGAATGAAGCCGGGGCCGGGGAGTTGTAGACTGGTATGGAGCATATCGACGAGTTCATCCTCGTCTTTGGGCTGCATGACGGTGGCGCCGGGGACGCAGCGGAGATAGGAGATATCGAATAAGCCGTGGTGTGTGGGGCCATCGGCAGGGGAGAGGCCGGCGCGGTCCATGCAGAAAGTGACGGGGAGGTTTTGCAGGGCGACGTCGTGGATAACCTGATCGTAGGCGCGCTGGAGAAAGGTTGAATAAATCGCGCAGACGGGGCGGAAGCCCTTAGTGGCGAGGCCGGCGGCGAAGAGCACGGCGTGTTCCTCGGCGATACCGACGTCGAAAAATTGCTTGGGAACCTCGTTAGCGAGATGGATAAGGCCGGTGCCGCTGGGCATGGCGCCAGTGATGCCAAGAACCTTGGGGTTGGCTTTGGCGAAGCGGACGAGTGCGTGGCCGAAGACGTCTTGGAGGTTGGATGGGGTGCCTGGGGCGGCGGCTTTGCTCTCGCCGGTGGCGGGATCGAAGGAGCCGAGGCCGTGGAATTTTTCGGGTTGGGCCAGGGCGGCTTCGAGGCCTTTGCCTTTTTTGGTGAGCACGTGGATGAGCACGGGCACATCGGCGTGGCGGGCGAATTCTAGATTTTTTTGAAGCGCATCGAGGTCATGACCATCGACTGGGCCTAGGTAGCGTAGGCCAAATTTCTCGAATAGGGAGGATTCGACGAAGAAGTCCTTCGTCTCGCGTTTCCATTTGTGGTAAACGCGGTTCATGCTCTCGCCTGCAGGAAAACTCTTGAAGAAGCCCTCGATGTCGTGGTGGAGCTTGTTGTAAGTTTTGCTGGTGCTCAGGCGGTTGAGGTAAGTGGAGATGGCGCCGACGTTTTTGGCGATGGACCATTCGTTGTCGTTGAGGATAACGATGAGACGCTTGGTGGAGCCGACGATATTATTGAGAGCTTCGAGCGTGACGCCGCAGGTGAACGCGCCGTCGCCGCAGACGGCGACCACGTGTTCGGAGCTACCGCGCAGATCTCGGGCGGTGGCCATACCGAGAGCGGCGCTCAAGGCAGTGCCGGCGTGGCCAGCGCCAAAGCTATCATGCGGACTCTCGGCGCGGTAGAGGAAACCACTAGTGCCACCGGATTGGCGGAGGCCGCGGAAGAATGCGCCTTGGCGGCCGGTAAGGAGCTTGTGGACATAGCCTTGATGGGCGACGTCAAAGACAAATTGGTCGTTGGGGGTGTCGAATACGCGGTGCAGGGCAAGGGTGAGTTCGACGACACCGAGGTTGGGCCCGACGTGGCCACCATTCTTAGCGGTGACGGCAATAATTTCGTCGCGAATTTCCTGCGCGAGCTGGGGTAGTTGGGCGGGCGCGAGCGCTTTAACGTCGGCGGGGCCGTGGATGGACTCGAGAAGGCGAGCGGGAGAAACGTTCATCAGATGCAGAGGCAGGAAAGGCGGATGCGGTTAAATTAGGTGAGGCGAGGTTACTCAGGCGCCGCGTTCAGGCTCAAAAGTGGAGAATGAGGCGCCGTCTTTTTGTTTTTTGAGTAGCTCTATCTTGAGCTCGGCGTCTTTGAGGCGAGATTCGCAGACCTTCAGCAGTTTTGAACCCTGCTCGAACTTGGCGAGTAGGTCGGCCAAGGGCACGTCGCCGGACTCCATTGTCTCGACGATGGACTCCAGCTGATTGAGGGCGATCTCGAATGAGAGTTTGCTTTCCTTAGTTTCCACGAGGGGAAGATGGGTGGGCGCGCCACGGTTTCAAACAATCTTTAGGGGTTCTTGCAGAAGCTTGGGTTGCGCTGGAGCAAGGAGCCGGCAGCGTGGCTTGAGCGGAGGGGTTTCCGCCCAACCGTATGTTATCTTCTTTTCTACAGCGTCATAGTGTGAGCCTGATCTCTGCGGGTAGCCGCGTGATCGGCCGAGTGCGCCGCTGGATCGTCGCGCGGCCGCGCTTGGCGGCGTGGTTTTTCCCAGACGGAGACGGTTCGCCGGAGTCCCGCTATCGGGAGTACAACGGCTGGTACTTTGCCAACTTCTACGAGCAGGAGAAGATGTTGGCGGACAAGCCGCGTATGGCGTTTTACCACGCGGCGATCACGCGGCACATCCAGCCTGGAGATCGTGTGATCGACCTCGGGACGGGCACGGGTATTTTAGCGGCGTTCGCGTCGCGGCGCGGCGCGGGGCATGTGTATGCGGTGGATCATTCAGAGATTTTGCGACACGCGAAGACTTTGGCCGATGCCAACGGGATTCAGAATGTAGAGTTTATCTCGGCGCACAGTTCGGAGTTTGCGACGGACCAGCTCGTTGACGTGATTTTACATGAGCAGATGGGAGATTGTCTCTTCGACGAAGCCATGGTGGCCAACGTTTGCGATCTGCGCGATCGCTTGCTCAAGCCCGGCGGACTAATTTTGCCGAGTTGTTTTGATTTTTATTGCGAACCCATAAAGTTAAACGACTCGCGGCATGTGCCGTTTATCTGGGAGCTCAAGGTGCATGGTTATGACTATGCTTGCATGGGGCGACAACGCCCACAGGAGCCTGATTATTATCATTTGCGCAGCAGTGATCCGGAATTTGTGGATCATTTTCTAGGAGAGCCTGAGCCGGTGCTCTCGGTGGATTTACATACTTTAAATGAGTCGGATCTACCTGGTGAAATTAATTTTTCACGCACGGTGGTGAACGAGGGCCGGCTCGATGGATACGCGGTGTATTTTCGGGCGCGTGTGGATATGGATCTTAAACTCAACTCGGGGCCGAAGGATGCAGGTCGCGCGCCGCACTGGGGCTTTCGTATTTTGCGGACCGATCGCGCAGACTTTGCGGTGGGGGATGTGATTGATGTACGCCTGACTGTGGGGCGTTGGACGGATATTGATACGTGGCGTTGGAGCCACGAGAAACGCGCGGTGGCCGAGGCGGTTTAAAGGCCGAGCGTGGTGGCCTGGCTTTAACTTCTCACGGCCCGCTGCGCTTCGGGCCACAAGGCTAAAAAGGCGATTTGGGCATCGCGATCGGGCAATCCGACGCGTTGTGGATCATTCAAAAATCGTGGGGGGAAGCCGGCGTCCAGAGCGGTCACGGTCACGTTAAAAGCCTCGATGTGGAAAAATGCGCGCCAAGCACCGCAGCCGATTTCGAGTTGCTCGGCACTGCGGCGCCTAATGCGGCGAGTGCGGTGAGGCGAAGGATCGCGGGCGAGTAGCTCCTCGAGGCGCGAACGAAAATCGATCTGCCAGTGAGTGACAAGCCATTCGGCCTGTGCGGTCGCGATCGTAGAATAGTAGACTTTATATTGAGGCGGTTGGCTAGTGAGTGCATCGACCTCTTCGATCCAACCGGCGCGGGCGTCGGGGAAACTATCGTACGCTGGGACGTAGGGTTTGAGATCGAAAACCGGTGTGCCCTCGACGAGATCGCATTCACCGAGGATGAGGCTACGCCCCTCGATCGCGATGAGTTGCACGGGTGTGAGTCCGAGCGGATTGGGGCGATGCGGCGAACGTGTGGCGAAGAGGCCGCGCCGTTGAGCAGGCCCCCGTGGTGGAATGACTTGGGGTCGCCACGTAGTGTTGCGATGAAACCACCAAATGAGCCAGACGCGGGAAAAACCGGCCAGATCACGGAGCGCTTGCTCGTAATTGTGGCCGGGTACGAGTTCGAGGATGTTGCGCTCGGGTTGTTGTTCCGACGGTTGATGAAGAGCCTGAAACTTTACCTGTTTACCCGTACGAATGTAGCCGATGGGCTTGAGTGAAAGTGTGGCGGGAATTTCGGACATCGCGGGGCTGATCAGTCTTTATTCGTTGGGGCGGAGGGCTGGGGCGAGCCGGCGCGGAGGATTTGGCCTAGTGCATGATCGGCGGGAGTGATGCCGCGACGGTATCCCTTGAAGGCGTAGGGAGCGGGCGCATACGCGTCGATGTAGCGGACGTCAGTGCGCTCAGGTATCTCGAGTGCGAAGCCGGCAAGGACAGCGTTGATGACAAGCCGGCGGAAGTCTTCGTTGGCGAGATCTGTGGCGGCGCCCATGGTGGTGCAGAAAACGCGGTTAGTCGTGCCGTTGGTGTTATGGTTTAGGCGCGTCCAGGCCAGAGGCATGAGTGGCTCGTTGATGGGTTGCTCAACACCGTCGGATTTGCGTTTTTTGAGGTAGGTGTCGGGTGCGTCGTTTGGGTTCATGCCAGTGAGAACCTGGCCGCGTACGAGAATTTTGGAGTCGGCGACAGGATGGGTTTCATATACCCCAGAGTCGCCGAATATCGCGGTGACACCTCGGAGCAGTGGATCGCTTTCGGCGCCGCGCTCGATGATGCCGCGAGTGGCGCCGCGGCGGTTGGCGCCCCAGTGGCTGACCCAGTTTTCCCCGAGGACTTCGCGACCGAAGTTGTTGAATGATTTGTAGGCACTCGAACTTTTGGCGGGGAAGTTGAAGGCGTGGGTGCTGGTGCGTAGGGCGACGATTGGGATGCCGCGCGCGACGGCGGCGGCGAAGTGCTGCATTGTAGCATCGGGCCACTGCCGGAAACGCAGCCCCATCACGATGCCCTCGGCGTGGTCGAGCGCAGTGGGGTCAGAGAGGCTGGTATTGTTGTCGGGATTGATCGTGCCGTCAGGATCGAGGGCGAAGAGTACCGTGCATTTAAAGCCATATCGCTGGCTGAGGATCTTGGCCAGCATGGGTAGGCCTTCTTCGGAGCGGTATTCTTCGTCCCCGGTTAGAAAGACAATATGTTTGGCCTGGCCGGGGCCGGAGGCGGCGGGGTAAGTGATTGAAGTCATCGGAGCGGCGAAGAGTGAGGCGAAAAAACTGAGGGCTAACAACGCGGAGAATAAGGGGAGGAGTTGGGGGTGCTTCATCGAGGTTGGTGCTGGTCGGATTGCGGGGCGGCGTCAATGGTGTGGGCGCTGGTGTGGTGGCGATGAGGGATTGACGCGGGAGAGCGTTTGGCGGAAATCGGGAGATGGCACTCCCAGAAATCAAAATCGAAGTTCTTAAAACCGGTACCGGCGCCGCACCCCAAAAGGGTCGACCGGTCACGGTTCATTACACGGGCACGTTTGAAGACGGCTCGAAGTTCGACAGCTCGGTCGATCGCGACGAGCCCTTCACCTTTGTGCTAGGCGCTGGACAAGTGATCGAGGGGTGGGATGTCGGCGTCGCGACAATGAAAGTCGGCGACAAAGTGAAGATGACGCTGCCGCCGCACCTTGCTTATGGCGAACACGGTTATCCCGGTGCTATCCCGCCCAGTGCGACGCTGATTTTCGAGGTCGAGTTGCTGTCGGTGGGTTGAGGGGTGGACTTTCCCCGTATGCCTACTCCGACAAAAAATGAAATTGAACCGACGGTTGTTACCGTGCGCGAAGAACCGATTGAATTGTGTCAGTTGCTCAAGTTTGCAGGCCTAACCGATTCGGGCGGCGAGGCGAAGCAAGTGATCTCCGATGGCCAAGTGCGTCTCAACGGCGTCGTCGAAACGCAGAAGCGCAAGAAAGTGCGCGCGGGCGACCGCGTGACTTATGGCGCGGAGACGTTGCTCGTGCGCGTCGGTTAAAACGGGAGCGGCTCGTGATTACGGGCCGCTCTGGGTTTGTCTCCGTTTAGGGGAAAAGACCGCGCGCGGCTTTGGCATCGGCTACACGCTGGATGCCAAGCGTTAGTGCAGCGAGGCGGCGGCTGAATTGGAACTTATCCTTCTGCGCGTCGACGGAGGCTTTGGCCTTATCGAGGATTCCGAAAAGTTTTGTGATCACCTCTTCGCGGCTCCAGTAGAAATTAGAAAGATTTTGGAGCCATTCGAAGTAGGAGACGATGACTCCACCAGAGTTACAGAGGACATCGGGGATAATCTCAATGTCGCCGCGTTGCTCGATGATTTTGTCGGCGGCGTTAGTAGTTGGGCCGTTGGCGGCCTCGGCAAGGACGCGGCAACGTAGTTTTGGGGCGTTAATCTCGGTGATGACTCGCTCCAAAGCGGCGGGAACCAGTACGGTGCATTTTAACTCGAGCAGTTGCTCGTTACTGATGGCTTCACCTCCATCGAAATCGCGGAGCGTCTTTTGGTATTGGATATATTTTAGGGCTTTTTTGAGGTCGATGCCCTTGGCGTTGTAATAGGCGCCTGTGTAATCCGAGATCGCGATAATTTTAGCGCCGTAGGCATTGAGGGCGAGGGCAGTTTCGCTGCCGACATTACCGAATCCTTGGATTGCTACCGTGGATTTCTTGATTGGGATTTTGAGGTCGTTCAGGTATTGCTTAATCAGATACGCGACACCAGCGCCGGTGGCTTCGCGTCGACCTTGAGAACCGCCAAGGGCGATCGGTTTGCCGGTGACGATACCGGGTTCGACGTGGCCGACGTGATTTGAATAGGTGTCCATCATCCAGCCCATGATGCGCTCGTTAGTGCCAACATCGGGGGCGGGCACGTCGACGTGTGGCCCAAGAAAGTTGACCATCTCCTGCATGTAACGGCGAGAAAGATGTTCGAGCTCGTTGAGAGAAAGTTGATTCGGATCGACGATGACGCCGCCCTTGGCTCCGCCGTAGGGCAGGCCTACGAGAGAGCATTTCCAACTCATCCACATGGCGAGGGCGGCAACTTCGCCGAGGGTGACGTTTTGGTGGAAACGTATGCCACCTTTGGAGGGACCGGTAGACAAATTGTGTTGGACGCGGTATCCTTCGAAGACAGTAACGCTACCGTTGTCGCGCTTGACGGGCAGGGCGACCGCTAGGCAACGCCGTGGGTATTTAGTGCGGTCACGAATATCGTCGGGTAGGTTGATGGCATCAGCGGCTTGGTCGAATTGCCGGCAAGCCATTTTGAAGACCTCGGAATCGTACAGGGTGGAGACAATTGCTTTGGACATGGATGCAGGGGTTGTTTTGCCGCGCTAGGCGGCTATTTGTTTCTGGCTACAGCTTGAATAGGATGTCGGGTTTAGCAATTGGCATCAGGCGTTTGAAAACCTTGTATGACTCCAACTCATCGCGCTTAAGCGGTCCGTTGCTAACATGGGAATCCTTCTAAATTTCGGGCGCTGGTTGTTGGGAAAAACAGCAGCGGCAAGTCTGATCCTGGCCCTGGGTCTGGGCACGGCTGGATTGTGGCTTTTTCTCAAGGACAATGTGAACTTCGAGGATTGGCGTCGCGATGTGATCAGAACGATTACTGGTGAGCGGGCACATATTCAGTCTGCGCTCAGCGATGTTGAGCAGCGCTTGGAGCGGATGAAAATAGAGATCGCCGCCGAGCGCTCTAAGGCCGATCAGGCCGGAAAGATCATCGAGCAACTTAAGGCGCTCGAAAGCACTTGGGATCGCCTGGTAGGTAATCCGGAGCAACAGCGCACCAACGACGAGCAACGCATTAAAATGATCGCCATCCGCGCAGGGGCGATAGCCCGCGCTGAGACATTGCAGAAGGACTACATGAGGATGACTTGGGAACGTGACGGTCTGGAGGTCGCTCTGGGTAAAAAAACAACGGAGCTAAAATTGGCAGAATCCAAGAAATCTAAAGTTCAGCATTATTTGGAGGATGCTTGGGCTCGGTCGCGCAATTGGGTCTACCTTGCACTTGGGTTGTATTTTCTGGGGCCAACGCTCGGCAAATTGTTCCTGTATTTTGGGCTCGCGCCATTAATTGCAGGTGGGCGTGCCGTGCGTCTGACGCCTGAATTAGCCGAGTTGCCAGAGGTAGCGACGAGTCGAGTGTCGGCGGAAATCACATTGGAGCCAGGTGAGCGCCTTTGGGTGAAAAGCCCATTTTTACAGGCCTCGGATGAAGGCGTGGAACGTGCCACTAAGTTTTTGTTGGATTGGCGGATTCCATTTACTTGTTTGGCAACTGGTTTGATCGAACTGCTTGAGATTAAGGCGCGGCCGGGGAGCGGCGAGCAACGCGTGACGCTCTCAAACCAAGCCAATTCGCAAAGCGAGTTGGCGGTACTGACGTTGTCACCGGGTGCAGCGATTGTGTTGCGGCCGAGTTTTTTGGCTGGGGTCATAGTACCGGAAGGGGGAAAGTTGGAAATGCGGCGGCGCTGGCAGCTTTGGCGCTGGCAGGCCTGGGTGACATTACAGTTTCGTTTTTTTGAATTTTCCGGACCATGCCGACTGATCGTCGCGGGCAGCCGAGGCGTGCGCGCTGAGCGCTTGGCCGAGCGTAATGGTAATGCGATGCCGGCTCGTAGGGCCAATCAGGATGCGACAGTTGGCTTTACGCCAAATTTGGATTACCGGCCCGTGCGAGCGGAGACATTTTGGAGTTATTATCGCGGAGTGAATCCGTTATTTGATGATTTATTTGCCGGGCATGGGATATTTTTGTGTCAGGAGATTTCAGCCGAAGGCGATGCGAGCCGTGCGCGGCATTTCTGGGGAGGGCTCTGGGGCGCGTTGATGAAAATCTTCGGGCTTTGACTCGACGTCACGGTGCGGTGGAGTGAGTGGATATGTCGATTGAAGCGGGCCAACAAATCGCGGTGTTGTTTGATTGGGATGGCGTGATCATTGATTCGTCACGACCGCACGAAGAGAGCTGGGAGCGGCTTGCAGCTGAGGAGAAAAAGACTCTGCCTAGCGATCATTTCACCGTCGGTTTCGGCAAGAAGAACGAGTGGATTATACCTCATCTGTTGCGCTGGACGGCGGCGGAAGATGTAGCGCAGGTGAAGCGACTGTCGTTGCGCAAGGAAGCGCTGTACCGCGAGATTGTTGTGGAGCGCGGATTGAAGGCTTTGCCCGGCGTACATAATTTTCTCGAGCGTTTGAAGGCTGCGGGAGTGCCCAATTGCATCGGCTCGTCGACGCATCGGGAGAATATCACCACGATCTTGGAGGTGCTTGGGTTTCAAGGTTTGTTTGGCGGGATGGTGACCTCAGAAGACGTGACGCAGGGTAAGCCGCATCCTGACGTTTTTTTGAAAGCAGCAGCCAAGACGGGCGTACCGCCGGCGCGTTGCGTAGTGTTTGAGGATGCGTTGCCCGGGATTGAAGCGGGGCACGCGGGCGGGATGAAGGTGGTAGGAGTAGCGACGACGCACCCGGCTGAGCTCTTGCACGGAAAAGTTGATCGCGTTGTTGCACGATTGGATGAGCTGACGGTTGCGGATTTGCGGACGTTGGTTTCCGGTTGAACATGCTTTTCAAGCTCGCATCCGATTATCAGCCTAAAGGCGATCAGCCGCAGGCGATCGCGCAATTGGTGGCCTCGATTAAGGCGGGTAATAAACACCAGACGCTCCTGGGTGTGACTGGCTCCGGCAAGACCTTCACGATGGCCAACGTCATCGCTCAGTGTGATCGGCCGACTCTGATCATTTCGCACAACAAGACACTCGCGGCGCAGCTTTACTCAGAGTTTAAGAATTTTTTCCCTGACAACGCCGTCGAGTATTTTGTCAGTTACTACGATTACTACCAGCCCGAGGCCTACGTGCCTTCGAGCGATACGTACATAGAGAAAGATTCGTCGATCAACCAGGAGATCGAGCGTTTGCGCATCGCGACGACCAGTTCGCTCGTGTCGCGTAAAGACGTGATCGTGATCGCGAGTGTTTCATGTATCTATGGTCTCGGATCGCCTGAGACATTTTCGGAGATGCGTATTGCGATCCGCATGCATGATGAATTGGGGCGCAACGCGTTTCTCGAGCGGCTAGTGGAAAACCGCTACGAGCGTAATGACTACGAGCTAAAACGCGGCTGCTTTCGCGTGCGTGGTGATGTCGTCGATGTGATGCCGGCGTACCTCGAACACGGATTGCGCGTGGAGTTTTTTGGCGATGCCGTAGATGTGATCACGGAGTTTGAGCCAATCAGCGGCAAAGTGATCCGGACGCTGGACCAATTCGATCTTTATCCGGCAAATCAATACGTAACGACGCGGGGTAAACTCGAGCCGGCGATAGCCT
Organism: Opitutia bacterium; assembly: GCA_947452315.1. GTDB lineage: Bacteria > Verrucomicrobiota > Verrucomicrobiia > Opitutales > Opitutaceae > Tous-C4FEB. The sequence goes on from CANGCX010000057.1 coordinate 11,903, forward strand.
CGATTAAGGCCGAGCTAGAAGAACGGGTGGCGTATTTCGAAGGGAAAGGACTCTACTTAGAAGCGCAACGGATCAAAATGCGCGTAAGCTATGATCTCGAGATGTTGCAAGAAATGGGTTTCTGCAATGGCATCGAAAACTACTCACTGCAACTTACCGGGCGTAAACCCGGTTCACGGCCGTTTTGCCTCATCGATTTCTTTCCCAAAGATTTTTTACTAATGATCGACGAGAGTCACGCGACAGTCTCTCAAATTGGCGGCATGTTTAACGGAGACTTGGCGCGCAAAACGACGCTGGTGAATTTTGGATTTCGGTTGCCCTCCGCGCTGGATAACCGGCCCCAAAATTTTCCGGAGTTTCAACAAATTACGGGTCAAACACTTTATGTATCGGCGACGCCGGCCAAATTCGAATTAGAGTGTTCGGCGGTGATCGCTGAGCAGTTGATCCGACCCACAGGGCTTTTGGATCCGGTGATCACGATCCGCTCGACCAAGGGCCAAGTCGAAAATCTTAAGAGCGAGATCAATCTCGCCGTGGCTGCGGGAGAACGCGTGCTGGTTACGACGTTGACCAAGCGATTATCTGAAGACCTCACCAGTTACTTGCGGGAATCAAAAATCAAAGTCGAATACCTGCATTCGGATATTGATGCGATTGAGCGTGTGGAAATTTTGCGAAACTTGAGGCTGGGTAATTTTGATGTACTCATAGGTATCAACTTACTGCGCGAAGGACTGGATTTGCCCGAAGTGGCGTTGGTTGCTATCCTTGATGCCGACAAGGAAGGTTTTTTGCGCAGCGAAACCAGTCTGGTGCAGACGGCGGGACGCGCGGCGCGCCATGAAAAAGGTCGAGTGATTTTCTATGCTGATAAGCAGACCGATTCCATTAAGCGCACGATTGCGATTACGAATTATCGCCGCGAAAAACAAATCGCCTACAATCTCGAACATGGTATCACCCCGCGCAGTGTGAAGCGCTCAGCGCAATCTAGTCTGCACTTATACGACGGATCGGGCCGCAAAGATGAGGAGCCGAGCGTCACGGAAAACGCGGATGACGTCGCTGCGGTCATTGCCGAGCTCGAAGAGGACATGCAGTCGGCCTCCGGACGTCTGGAGTTTGAACGCGCGGCTTTATTGCGCGATCAAATTGAGGCACTACGCACCGGCGATTATCGAAAAATGGCCAAGATTGAGGCCAAGGACTACGCGACTCGCGGGCGCAAACCGGGCAAGGCGGCGGCAAAATTTAGTGCGCGAGGTAAGTGAGCGCACTTGGCTTAACGTGTGGTATTATTTTGCGCGGGCGGGATTGAGTACCCCGATACAGGGTAAATTACGGTAGCGTTCAGCGAAATCTAGACCGTAGCCGATCACAAATTTGTCGGGGATTTTGAAGCCCACGAAATCGGCCTCGAATTCGACCTCACGACGACCGACTTTGTCTAGGAGTACGCAGGAACGCAGGCTGGCGGGATTGAGTTTGCGAACGAGACCGGCGACGAGCTGGAGGGTTTTACCCGTATCAAGAATGTCGTCCACGATTAGTACGTGACGGTTTAGGATGTCGAGGGTGAGGCTGGCGACGACTTGGGGTGTGCCAACAGATTTCGTTTTTTCACCGTAGCTGGATATGCGTATGCAGTCGAGTCGCACAGGGTTGTCGATTTCACGCATGAGATCTGCGGTGAACATAATCGCTCCGTTGATGAGGGAGACGATCGTGAACTCGCCGTCCCCGTAGGTGGCTTTAAGTTCCTGCGCGATCGAGCGCACGCGTTTTTTGATTTGGGCCTCGGTGTAGAGGACGCTTTCGAGGTCCGGGTGAATGGCGGCGGGCTTTCGCTTGGTTCGGGTCGGCATGGAATTGAGACGGAGAGAGACAAACCGGCGCCTGAGAGGCAACCGGTTCTCTAGAGTTGGTTAAGGTTTATTACTTTGACTTGGCAGGGGGTGAAATCTTGCCTCCGCGGCTGTCCACGCCCGGCATGATTTCTATTAAAATTCAGCAACTGACGAAGCGTTTCGGAGCCGTCACGGCGTTGCATCAACTCGATCTCACGATTGAACCTGGTGAACTTTTTTTTCTGCTTGGCCCGAGTGGCTGCGGTAAGACGACGCTGCTGCGTAGCATGGCAGGTTTTTACATCCCGGAGGAAGGGAAGATTTTGTTCGGCGATGAGGACGTGACGCGACTCGCGCCGCACAAGCGTAACACCGGTATGATGTTTCAAAGTTACGCGCTTTGGCCGCACATGTCGGTTGCGGAGAATGTGGCCTTCGGGCTTGAAGAGCGACGTGTGTCGAAGGACGAGATTCGTCGGCGCGTCGGTGAGGCGTTGGAATCCGTGCGCATGGGCAATTACGCGGATCGCAAACCCAACCAACTCTCCGGCGGGCAACAGCAAAGAGTGGCTTTAGCGCGAGCGCTGGTGATCCGACCGCGTTGTTTGTTGTTGGATGAACCTTTATCGAATTTGGATGCCAAGTTACGGCTCGAGATGCGCACCGAAATCCGACGCGTCTGCAAAGAGTTCAAACTTACGACGGTTTATGTCACGCATGATCAAAAAGAGGCGCTCTCGGTCTCGGATCGAATGGCAATTTTAGAAAGCGGACGTATTTTGCAGGTCGGAACTCCTCGCGAAGTTTACAAGCGTCCTACGCGTAAGACGGTCGCACATTTCATCGGAGAGACGGATTTTATTACAGGCAAGGTGACGGGTATTTTGAAGAATTCAGCCACGGTTGAGACGACGATAGGCCGTTTTGATGGAGTGCTGGGCGATCCTTCATGTCCACCTGTAGTTGGTCAGGAAGTGACGCTTTCGATTCGGCCCGAATGCTGGGAGCTTAGTCATGTGCAGCAAACGCAGCAGAACTCTGTGCGCGGACCGATCGGTGGTTTTGTTTATCTCGGTGAAGTGGCGCAGTATGATTTGTTGGTTCGTGACCGGGTGCTGAAAGTTTTTGAGCGCAATCCGCGTTTTGTTGATGGAGCCTCGCGTGGCGAATTGTTCGCGACTGTAGCGCCGGAGGATGTTGTCATTTTGGTGGGCTAAGCGAGCGCATGCTGCGGCAGATCATCATTGTTTTGGCATTGGTCGCGACGGTGGCATTGCCCTTTGCATTGCGGCCCAAGCAGGCTGCCGCGGAAAAGGCGGATGTAACCTTGGTGTTGGTCACGCCGCACAATGAGGCTATCCGGCATGAGTACGCGCGGGGCTTTCGCGACTGGTATCACGCCCGCACGGGCAAGACGGTCGCCATCGACTGGCGCGTGCTCGGCGGCACGAGTGAGATCGCGCGCTTTCTCGAAGGTGAATATGTCGCGTCGTTTCAGCATATCTGGACGCAGAAACTCGGGAAAAAATGGAGCGCGGAAATTCAGGCAGGTTTTCAAAATGGGAAGTTGCCCGCGGACGCACCCGCTTGGGTAAAAGAGGCGCGGGCGGTGTTTTTGAACTCGGATGCCTCGTGCGGTATC
>CANGCX010000058.1 GCA_947452315.1 Opitutia bacterium
AAACCGAGCCAGCGCTGACGCTGAATTTCTCGAGCGAGATCACGTCGGACTTGGCGCCGAAGCGAACCGAAGAACCGGTGCCGAGATTGACGCTGACGTTGTCCACGACTTGGTCGGGCTGACCCTTGGTCTTGAGGGTGACTTTGTAATCACCGACCGGCAGGGAAGAGATGCGGTAGTTACCCGAGGCGTCGACAAGCGCGTCGCGCTTTTGGCCCGTTGTGAGACTGACCGCCGAAACCGTGGAACCGGCAGGAGCGCCCGCGCCGTAGATGTAACCTTCGGTGTTACTTTGAGCGTAACCGACCGAAGAACCAAGGGTGAGAAGCGCCACGGTCAGCGCCGCAGTTGCGACGGAGGCGGTGAGACTCGCGGATGCAATCAGAGCGCTGAAGGGCGCTCGTAAGCTATCGAATCGTTTATTATTCATTTGTTGGCTAGGTTTGTGGTGTGAAAAACACGCTGGCGGACAAAAACGTCAGTGTAATTTGAACCGAACGAAGGAGCTAATCTGCTTATGCGCAACGCTATTTTACATTCAGGTGACAAATTAACGCTTATAAATTGCTCTTAACTCGAGCCGTATAAATTTATATGAGTAGAACCAGAGAGCCCCTTTGTAGTTAGGCGCCTATTATTAAAATTCGAATACTATCCGAATGAAAAAACACCCATCATTCTTGTGCGCTGCACTTTTATTAGGTATTTTTTGCCAACAACTTTCATCACAATCTGTTAGTGACATTAGGGGATTCGCCCCTGTGTCCGTATCCTCAGCCAATTACCGAGAAACCCCTTGGGATGTAGTTTCCCAAAGCGTTCACGCCCCGAATTCACTCAACCCACCTTCTAGTGATTTAAAGCCATTACCTACAACAAAATACTTTATCTTCATTCCGGGTGAAATATTTCCAGCCGATCTTAATTACGAACAAGTCTGTGGATTCCTTACTTCCGCTCTTGCCAAAAAAAACTACCTTAACGCTGCCGACGCTCAAGGAGTCGTTCGCGAGCCCACTAAAGTCTCGCTCATGCTGCGCGTAAACTACGGGGTGTCGCTCTGGCGTCTGCCAGTGGTGCGCACCGAACATATAACCTGGGAGGAAGGCTTGGTCGGCAAACCGCATGATTCACGAAGCCTTACCCATCTAGGCGGGGACATCGTGTGGAACAATCGAGCGGGAGGAAACGACGATGCCCTCGATGCGGGCGCCAAAAACGAATCCGCGAAAGGCCTTTTCGGCGGCTCCGGGGGCTCAAGCAGTGGAGCCCCTTCCCCACCGCCCTTCACTTACGCGGATGGTGCGCCAACGGCTTATGAAAGCACCCGCGAATTCAACTTAATCGTGGTCGATGCGTTTGATTATGCGGAGCTCAAATCCAAGGGTAAATTAGCCAAGGCAATTTGGACCACGTTTATTGCGGCACCGGTCGAACGCGGCCAAAAGTTTTCCGAGGTACTCAGCACCATGTTGCGCAGTGCAACACCCTACTGGGGCGAGACGACCACCGGCATGCAGGTATTCAACGACGCTCGCGCGGAGGTTCACATCGGCGAGGCCGTTGAAATAAAAGAAACTATAACGGCACCCAAATAAAATGGGAGTTCGTAAAAAAATGGAGTACTCGCCCGCTATCAGCTTAGGGCTTCACCGGATCGGCGATGACTTGCGTTGGACCGATTTTCACTGTGCCCACGCGCGGGAGATTCTTCTTCAAGAACGCATCCACTAGTGTGAAGTAGGCGATACGTTTCTCTTCCTTCCGGAAGCCGTGGCCTTCGTCGGCCTCGATGATTAATTCGTAGTTGGTCTTACCGGCTTTTTTCAGCGCGCGCTCCATGTCGAAACCGTGATCAATGTTCACTCGAGGGTCGTTTTTGCCATAAGCCATCAGTAGGGGGACGGCAATTTTATCGGCAAAATTTACGGGAGACGTGTCATGGATGCGTTTACGATCCGCTGCATCGCTCAATTTACCTAGTCGGGTATTGCGCCAATACATTCGATCAGGCGGAGCATCACGCGGTATGAGCAGGTTAATATCCGTGACGCCGACGTAGTTGATACCCGCGCAATAGAGTTCGGGGGTGAAGACCAGTCCGGCCATGGTGGCGTAGCCGCCGTAACTGGCGCCACTGATCACGACACGGGCAGGATCGGCGATGCCTTCAGCGATGGCCCACTTCACGCCGTCACTCAGGTCGTCTTGCATTTCAAGGCCCCATTTTTTGAAACCGGCGGCTTCAAAAGCTATCCCGTAGCCGCCAGAGCCGCGATAATCGACTTGGAGCACGGCGAAGCCGCGACTGGCGTAAAATTGGACTTCGTCGTTATATCCCCATTCGTCACGAATCCCAAAAGGGCCACCATGCGGATGCAAAATCAGGGGCAAGTTTTTAGCGGGTAGTCCTGGCGGAAGCGTGAGATAGCCGTGGAGTTTCAAACCGTCGCGCGCGGTGTAACTAATGGGGCGCATCGTGGCCATTTTATCGGGGTCGATACCCGGTTTGATGACAGCAATTTCATTAAGTCGGTTGGTTTTCCGATCGAACATGTAATAAACACCAGGATCACGATCACTGGTAGAAAGGTAGATAATTTTGGATCCGTCGGCTGCGAATTGGCGAGGGCGATGGACGGTGTCGGGCAGGGAAGCTTCCAATTTCTGCTGAATTTTACGCATGTCCTCGTCGAGCCAATGAAAGCGAGTGCGGTCAGCGGAATAGGACAGACCAACAATTTTCTTTTTTACCGGATCGAACAGAGTGTTGCCTGAAAAACTAGTGGCGGCTGCGCCGTTGGCATCGACGGCATCATAGGTTTCATCGGCGAAGACGAGGTCGAGTTGCTTACGCTCAAGCACGTCGTAGCGGTAGATGGCTTTAGTTTTGCGGCCGATGTTGGACCAGATAAAGAGCGTGCGGTTGTCACCGTCGAAGGCGATGGGCTCCCAGCCCTCTGCATCCATATGGTGTTCGCCAAGGGCAGTCCATGTTTTGGAGGTGGGATCGCGGTAGAGAACGCGGCGAAGTTGTTCTTTTTGAATTACGGCAAGGCGAACTTGGCCGGCGGTATCACGCAGGTAGTAATCTACATCACCGGGGGCTTCGACGACGGTGGTCATGGCGCCCGTTTTAAGATTAAGTTTGGCGACGTCGGACCAGGAGGCGTAGGTGAGGTTAGCGAGGACTAGGATGTTTTTGGGGTCGTCGTCGATCCGGCCAAGGACGCTGCGGAAGCGGACGTTGATCTCATCGTTGGAATCGGCCTTAGAGTAGCCGGAAGCTAGGACGACAGGATCTTGGCCGTCGCGATTCACTGCGTAGAGAGCAAAAGATTCTTTGCCGTCGTCGTCTACCCGGAAAAGGAGGCGGTCGTTGTTGGCCCAACTGGGCTGACTGGCTTGGCGATCCTTAAAATTGGTCAGAAGGTTTTTGGTGCCTTTCTCAAGGTCAATGACGGCGAGGTTCATCCGATGTTCGAACGGAACGAGGCAGGCGATGTATTTGCCGTTGGGGGAAAAGACGAGTGATGCGATATTGGAAGCTTGAAAGAAGGTCGCAACGGGCGCCTCGGGAACTTGCGCTGGGACAGGCGCAGCAGAAGCACCAAGAGTGAGCGCCGTAAGAAATAAGGTAAAGCGTGTCATAAATGAGAATGGGGTAATGCGGATAATAAAAAAGGCGTGCCCCCGAAAGGGCACGCCTGAAGTGATCGCCTATAATGGCAATGTCCGCTTAGAAAGTCTTGCGGATGCGAACGTAGACCAAACGACCCAGGGCGCCGGCGCCATAGATGTTTTGGTCATAGCCAGCGGAGCTGGCGCGACCATTTGGCGGTGGTTGGTTGTTCAGCAAATTGCTCGCACCGAGCGTGATCGTGCTGTTCCAGAAGCCGCTGTAGCGGAGGGAGCCACCGAGGACGGTGAATGCATTTTCACCCCAACCAGCGACCGTGTAGGCGTCGTTATACCAGTGGTGGGTGTAATCCGCCGTGAGCGAGGCGCCGAAGTTCTTATAGCCCCAGCTCGTACCAGCTTGGCCCTTCCAACGTGGGTTGTAGTAATAGCCCGCGTTATTGAAGAAGCCGCCGCCGAGACCAGAATCGCTACCAACCTTGATGATCTGGGTAGCATCGCCCGAAAAGGTGAAGTTGCCCAAGCGGGTGTTGCGCAGGGAGTATTTCACGCCGTAGTCGACGCCGCGATAGATCTGGTAAGCGAGCGGATTGTTGGAGGGTACCGAGGAGGTGTAGAGGATCGGGCCGGGATTGCTAAGGCTGTTATCACGCACAATGCCGTTCGGGAACTGGGCCCGACCGCTGGTGGACAGCAAGAAGGACTGGCTGGGCGTCACGATCACTTGGTTGATGCGGAAGTTGAAGAAATCGATACTGAACGAAAGATTCTTGAGCTTCGGCGATTCGAAGACCGCGCCGGCATACTGTACCTTGGCGGTTTCTGGAAGTAGGTCGGGGTTACCACCCGTGACGTTCTTAATTTGAACAGCCACGTCCTGAGGACGAAGCGGATCAGTCAGCAAACTGGACGAGAAGCCAGTCGTACGCGAAGCGTAGAGCAGGCCGAGCGCAGGAGCTTGGAACGACTCGGAGTAGGAGGCGCGCACGATGGTGTTGAGCCAAGCGGTGTCCGGAAGACGCACTTTTAGGCCAACCTTAGGCTTGGTGGTGTTACCGAAGTCGCTGTAGCGTTCATGACGGCCAGCGAGTTGGATTTCCGAAGAACCCCAAGTCTTGGAACGGTAGATCGGCGCAGTGAGTTCGACATAGCCGGACTGAACCGAGCGTTTGCCCGTGAGAGGCAAGCCGCCGCCAGAGCCGATGTAGGCTGCGGTGTCTGGGTTGGTCGTGAGTTGCTCATTGCGAGCTTCGATACCGGCAGCGATGCCGACTTCGCCCGCGGGCAGTTCAAAGAGTTTACCCGAAACGCTAGCATCAAAGGTAAGGCCTTCTGCTTTGTTGGAGGCGGTGGAGCTAGTGTAGAGCGCGTTGGTCAGACCGGAATCAGAAGGACCGAAGGGATTCAAGAACACGCCAGAGAAACCCGAGAGCGTACCGTTGAGGGCTGCTTGGTAAGTAGTCGCACGGATCGCGTTGCGAGAGATCGAGGTGACGGTGTTAGCGCCGTAGCTGACAGCCGTTTCCCAGTCCCAGCGGCTCAGCACAGTGCCGCGCAGGCCGATAAGGCTGTTAGAGCCAGTGGACTCGGTATCGAACTTACGCACCGGACCAAACAAAGCGCGAGCCGACAGCGAGCTGAGAGCTTGGCCGAAAGGATTGAACGGATTGTTAGCCGGGAGCACGAGGCCTTCCGTAGAGTAACCGATGACCACGGGCGTGAACGCGTAGTAGGTGCTGTTGTTGGAATAAGTGAACTCGCCGAAAAGCTTCAGGGTTTCGCTGAAGGTGTGCTCCAACGAAGTGAAATTGCTCAGATAATTGTAGGCCGGATAAATGGCGGTGGTGTTGGCGAAATTGTAACGGTTTTCGTTACCGATATCGACAGCGTTCGGGTTAGCCGCGCTGGCTGGAGCAGCGACAAACTTGGAGAGCGTCGGGTTAGCCGTGGGGGCGCCACCTTGGACCACGAAGCTCCAGCTGGTAGCGGTGACGTTAGGAAACGCGATACCAGCAGCCGCAGCCTGTGCCTTGGTGAGCGTCAAGTTGGCAGGGAAATTCGAGGTTGAATTGTTGTTCAAACCTTTGTTCGCCCCGAGGTAGGTGTAATCGGTGTTTTTGACACCGTAGTCTGAGAGGAAATTGGAATTCCCCGTCTTCACGTCGAAAGCTGTGAGGATCTTGGTTTTGCCGGATTCCGCACCGAACACGAGGCTCAGTTGCTTGGTCGCAGTGTCGCCGCCTTGATCCTTGAGGGTGTTACCGTAATAGAGGCTGCTCGAGAGACCGACGAAGTTTTTCTTCAACTTGATGTTGAGTACACCGGTAATGGCATCCGCACCGTAAATGGCGGAGGCGCCGTCCTTGAGGAGCTCGATACTTTCGATCGCAGCAGCGGGTAGGCTGTTGAAATCGAAAACGGAGCGACCACCGCTATTCGTTAGAGCGTAAGGCACCGCGCGGCGACCGTTCACGAGCGTCAAGAAACGCTGGGAGCCGAGACCGCGAAGATTGGCCGTGGAAGCACCGCGGGTGAAACTCGCCGTCTGGTAGATAGAGTTGGCCGAACCAGAGTTAAAGGGAAGACTTTGGACGAAATCGCCGATGTTGGCATAGCCTTTGGCTTCGATTTCGACTGAAGTGAATGCCGCGACGGGAGCGGGAGTCTCCATGTCGAGACGCTTAACGCGAGATCCCGTCACTTCGAATTTCTCGAGTACTTGGGTATCAGGCGTATCCTTCTTAGTCGTGGTGGTGGTAGTCGTGGTGGTGGTAGGGGTCGATTGCGCAGCGAGAACGCCGGCGCTCAAACCCATAACCAGCGCGAGACGCAATGCGTCGGACGCGACTTGTGATAGCTGTTTATTCATAACTAACAGTGTGGTTTTGGTTGGTGTTTAGGTCGAATGGGTACGACCGCTTACGTTTTAACCTCTCAGACATGTCATAATTACGTGACAATTCGCAAGGAGTGATTACGCAATGTAATTGCATAAAAAAATCGATGCAGATCCTCTTTGCAACGGATTTCGCGACAGACACACGCATATATGCAGCGAATTTAAACCCGCTTGCCGTCCTAGCTACACCGGACTTCATCCAAGCCAAACGATGAGTGACTTCCCCGGCATCATCAAAGCGTTGCTCTCCGCCCAGCCCGGAGAGGGTACCGCCGTCCTCGCCACTCTCGTCGCAGTGGCCGGTTCTTCATACCGCCGCCCCGGCGCTCGACTTCTCGTCACCGCAGTCGGCAAACGCATAGGCTCCATCAGCGGAGGTTGCCTCGAAGAGGACGTCATGCTACGCGCCCGCGCCGTCGCCACCACCGGCCAACCCGAACTCGTCACCTACGACACGTCCTCCGAAAACGACTTGGTCTGGGGAGTCGGCCTCGGTTGCCACGGCATCGTTCACGTCCTACTCGAACCCATCCCCTCGCCTGGGCCCGCATGGGCTCACTCCCTCGCCACTCAACTCGCCGCACGCCTCCCCACCCCGCTCGCCGTAACCTGGCGCAGCACCGATCCCAGCCAACCCCTCGGCACTCAACTCGCCCCCGCCGAGCCATCGTCTCAGCAAACGCTCGCATCTGTGCCTTCGCAGACGTCTACCGTTTTTCTAGAAACCATCACTCCGGCACCGTCGTTGATCATTTTTGGTGCCGGCGACGACGCCCAACCTCTCGCTCAACTCGCGCAGATTTTATCATGGCACGTCACGATCGCCGATCCACGGGCCTCCTTTGCCACCGCCGCCCGTTTTCCCACCGCAGACCGTCTCATCGTGGCTCCAGCCCATGAGCTCGTCGCCCGTATAGCCCCAGAATCCGACGCCTGCGTGGTCGTAATGACGCACCATTACGTCCACGACGTGCCGATCCTACGTAATTTATTCTCCCACGATTTCCCCTACATAGGTCTCCTCGGCCCCAAGAAACGCGCCACCCGCATCCTTGCTGATCTCGCCCGTGACGGCTTTATACCAAGCCCGGCGCAACTCGCCCGTTTTCACGCACCCATCGGGCTCGATCTCGGCGCCGATGCTCCAGGCGACGTCGCCCTGAGTATACTGGCTGAGATCCGCACTCAACGCTCAGGTCGCGACGCCCGACCGCTACGGTACCGCGCGAATCCGATCCATGACTGAGCCCGCACCAACGAGCCTGCGCTTCGGCGCCATCATCCTCGCCGCCGGTGCCTCGACCCGCCTCGGTTCCCCAAAACAACTCATCATCATCGACGGCCAATCCCTCGTCGTTCGCGCCGCCCAAACCGCGCTTACCGCCGGCGCGTGGCCGGTCGTCGTGGTCCTGGGCGCCCACGCCGAAAAAATCCGCCCCTCGCTCGCTCGCCTGCCCGTGCTCGCCGTCGAAAACTCCGCATGGCCCGAGGGCATGGCAGCGTCTATCCGCACCGGCATCACCACGCTCGGCCAATTTTCCCGAACTCTCGAAGCCACGATTATAGCACTTTGCGATCAACCGGCCTTTGATGCCGCAGTCATCGCACAGCTCCTCGCCGCCCAAAGCTCAACCGGCCGCAGCATCGTCGCCTCCCGATACGCCGGACGACACGGCGCACCGGCGTTACTATTGCGCCCTCATTTTACCGCCCTCGCCGAACTCACTGGTGAAACGGGCGCGCGCGATCTGCTCAACGGCGACCCCGCTCACGTGGCTGCTGTTGATCTACCCGCGCTAGCCCAAGACCTCGATACCCCGGCCGACGTCGCCGCGCTTCGCGCAGGAAGTTCTTGAGCGCACTTACTTCTTTTTTGCTGCCGAATAAGGAGTGTCGCCTTCCCATTTTCTCGCCTCATCGTACGCGGGATTGAGCATGGGCAATTGCGCACCGACCTCTTTCCGCCATGCATCCAGTTGCGCACGCAAGGCAACGACGCGCTGCGGTTCCGCCGACGTGAGATTATTTTTTTCCCCGAGATCGTTTTTCAAATCATAGAGCTCCACGCGATCGTCCTCAAAATAGTGAATGAGCTTCCAATCGCCCGCACGCACCGCGCTGTAAGGCGTAGCACCACCCGGATGATAATGCGGATAATGCCAGAAAATCGCCGAGCGTTTTAATTTTTCCGCTCCCTTTAGCAGTGGCACGATCGACTCACCATCCACGCCGGCCGCCGGCGCGCCCGTCGCCATCTCAAGCAACGTCGGAAAATAATCCACGCTCGTCACCGGCGCCGCGTGTACCGCGCCTGACTTAACCACGCCCGGCCATTTCACCACCAGCGGCACGCGCACACCACCTTCGTAGGCCGAGCCTTTGCCGAGGCGCAGCGGATCGTTGCGCGTCGGACCGGGCCGCCAACCTTGCGCGCCCACGGTGCCACTCAAACCGCCATTATCACCCGTGAGCACGATGATGGTATTTTCATCAAGTTTCAGCTCAGCGAGTTTTCGCATCACTTCGCCCACGCTGTCGTCGATACTTTCCACGAGGGCGGCGTACACGGCGTTGGTGTGGATAAATCTTCCGGCGGCGATTTTTTGTTTATATTTCTCGATGACCGCCGCTTTCCCCGCGAGCGGAGTGTGCACGGCGTAGTGTGGTATATAGACGAAAAAAGGCCTATCGCGATTCGCTTCCATAAACGAGCATGCGTCGCGCGTCAGCCGATCGGTGAGAAATTCGCCTGGCCGCTCATCCTTAATATTAACGACGCCATACGGCGGAAAATACGCACCCGGCTGGCCACGATCACAACCACCTACATTGACGTCGAAGCCCTGATATTCCGGGTAAAATTCTGGACCACCCAAATGCCATTTTCCAAAAATTCCCGTCGCATAGCCATGCAACTTCAATTCTTCGGCGATCGTTTTTTCCTCGAGCGGAAGCTGCAGTGTCCAATCCGGAATTTTCAGTTTCGCATACGGCCGGTTGTGACCCGCAATCCAATCCGTGATATGTAAACGCGCGGGATATTTTCCCGTGAGCAACGCTGCCCGCGTCGGGGAACACACCGTGCAGGCCGCGTAAGCTTGAGAGAATTTCATGCCTTGCGCCGCGAGTCGGTCGATGTGCGGCGTCTCGTAAAGGGCACTGCCAAAACCCGCACCATCCGTCCAACCCCAGTCATCAATCAGAAAGAAAACGATATTCGGCGCCCGATTCGCCGCCGCCTGCGCTGGCCAATTCAGACCAATCCCAAAAAACAAAATCACACCCAACAAACGAGCGAAGCGAAATAAGTTTAAGTTCATGAAGCAAATTTTGAGAAAAAACTAAGGAGGGGGCTAGCATGGGCGCACACGCATCTGAGCAGTCGCAACGCAAAACTCCGTCCCCCCTAAAACAACGCGCGTTAAAGTTGCGCCTTCAACGCCTGCGCTTGAGCCAACGCCGTAGTGATATCCGCTGCGCGCACCGTGAAATGACCCATCTTGCGGCCAGGCCGGGGTTCGGCTTTGCCGTAAAGGTGCAACTTCGCGCGGGGTGCCGCGAGAATCGCCACCCAGCGGGGTGCGCCAACGACTTTACCGTCGGCCCACTTCCACGCATCACCCAAAATATTTACCATCACGGTTGGCTCGCGTACTGCGACAGCGCCCAAAGGCAACCCGCACACGGCGCGAACGTGTTGCTCAAACTGACTGGTCTCGCCGCCATCGATCGACCAATGCCCGCTGTTGTGTGGGCGCGGAGCGAGTTCGTTCACCACGAGTTCGCCGGTGGTGGTGAGAAACATCTCAACGGCGAGCAGTCCGACGACACCTATTTTTTCCGCGATCCGCGCCGCCAACGCTTCCGCCGCTTGCGCGATGACAGGAGACACGCGCGCGGGTACAATAGAAAAATCTAAGATGTGATGCGTGTGGATGTTTTCCGAAACGGGAAACGCACGCGTCTCGCCGGTCGTGCTGCGAGCAACGATCACAGAAAGTTCGCAGGAAAATTCGCACCAAGCTTCGACTACACAACGTCGACCGCGGAAAATTGCCACCGCTTGTTCTAGATCCGCCGATGTCGAGAGTTTCATCTGGCCTTTACCGTCGTAGCCAAAGTCAGCCGTTTTCACAACGCACGGCAAACTTACCTGCGCAACGGCCGGCGCAATATCTCCATCAAGCGCCTCAGCGTAGGCAACGTGCGGAAAATTGTTCGCCTTGAGCCAAGCTTTCTCTCGCTGGCGATTTTGCGTGGTATGCAACACCTCGGCACTCGGGTGCAATGGCACCAACGGTGCGATTACGGCCAGCGCCGCAGCCGGAATATTTTCGAATTCATAGGTCACTACATCAACGCCGCGTGCAAAATCCAACAAAGCGTCCGCGTCCTGGTAGCTGGCGTTGACTTCGTGGTTTGCCACCGCACCCGCCGGAGAATTGATCTGCGGCTCATAAACGTGAACGCGATATCCGAGCGTCTGCGCCGCTTGTGCCAGCATCCGGCCGAGTTGACCGCCACCGAGCACGCCGATGGTTTTTCCGAGGGCGATCATGGCAGCTTGGCGCGCAACACGTTCGCTGTCTGAGTAGCGCGGAACTTCTTCCACGCCTTGCGCGTCGCCGCATCACTTTGCGCGAGCAGCGACGCGGCAAACAACGCAGCATTGATCGCACCCGCTTTACCGATCGCAAACGTCGCCACCGGAACGCCACCAGGCATCTGCACAATCGACAGCAACGAATCCATGCCCTTCAAGGCATGAGATTCCACCGGGACACCGAGCACAGGTATGGTTGTTAGCGAGGCCGTCATGCCGGGTAAATGAGCCGCGCCACCCGCGCCAGCGATAATGATTTTGAGGCCACGCTTTTCGGCATTCTCGGCATAACTCACCATTAATTTTGGTGTACGGTGCGCTGACACGACGCGTTTCTCGTACGGTATGCTAAGCGACTCGAGTTGAGCGGCAGCGTGTTGCATCGTATCCCAATCCGACGTGCTACCCATGATAATTCCAACGAGAGGTTTGGCCATGACACCAAGCAAAACGCGCGCCGCGCCCGCTTCAACGGCGAAAACCTTCAAGTTTCTCGACAAACAAGTTCGACGCCCGGGCCTTCACAGGGCTCAACTGGGATCCGCCCCTTCGCACCGCCAAGTTATCCGCCCCATTTATGTCGCCCATTAGCTTCATCGTCTTGCTTCCACGCGCCTGCGCGCTGCTGTTTTTGGTCGGTCCGACCCTGTTTGCCACCACAGTCGCCACCACCGAAACGCGGCCCAATATACTTTTTATTCTCACCGATGATCAGGGCTACGGCGATCTTTCCGCCCACGGCAATCCGATCCTCAAAACTCCGCACCTTGACGCCTTCCGTGAGCAGAGCGTGCGCTTCAACGATTTTCACGTGAGCCCCACCTGTGCGCCTACGCGCAGCGCACTCTACACCGGCCGCCACGAATTTAAAAACGGTATCACCCACACCATCCTCGAGCGCGAACGCCTCACGCTCGACGCTACAACTATCGCTCAAATCCTAAAAAAAGCCGGCTACACTACTGGTATTTTTGGTAAATGGCATCTCGGTGACGAGTCCGCCTATCAACCTGCCTCGCGTGGCTACGACGAAAGCTACATCCACGGTGGCGGCGGCATTGGTCAAAGTTACCCCGGTTCCTGCGGTGACGCTCCCGGCAACACCTATTTTAACCCCACACTGCTCCACAACGGTAACTTCGAAAAAACCAACGGTTACTGCACTGATCTTTTTTTCGCCCAAGCCACACGCTGGATCGAATCACGCAAAGACTCTGGCCAACCGTTTTTTGCCACGCTCACTACCAATGCCCCTCACTCGCCCTACACGGCGCGCCCCGCCGACGCCGCGCTCTATCGCGATAAAGTCGGCGATGGCCCGGATGCCGCTGCTATAGCCAACTTCTACGGCATGCTGCACAACATCGATGAAAACGTCGGTCGCCTACTAGCCCAACTCGATGCTTGGGGTCTATCCCGCAACACACTAGTCATTTTTATGAACGACAATGGCGGCACTGCCGGCACCAAGGTTTTCAACGCCGGAATGCGTGGGCCTAAAGGCACGCCTTGGCTCGGCGGAACTCGAGCGATGGCATTTTGGCGATGGCCTGAGCACTTCGCCCCTGCGGACGTCGAAGCCCTCACCGCCCACATTGATTTTTTCCCTACACTCGCTGAGATCGCAGGCGCGAAGCTGGATGAACGCACACGCGCCCAAGTCGAGGGCCGTAGTCTCCTGCCCCTTCTTCAAAATCCAAAAACACCTTGGGACGAGCGGACGCTTTTCACCCACGTCGGTCGCTGGCCCAAGCTCTCTGACCCCGGCCTAGCCAAATTCAAAAATTGCTCCGTGCGTGAACCGCGTTGGCACCTCGTTTCCATCGAGGGCGGCCGCGCGCCCGCTTGGCAACTTTTCGATCTTAGCACCGATCGCAGCGAGCTTCACAACATCGCAGCGCAAAATCCTGATGTCGTCCAACGTCTCGCTCGCAGCTACGATATATGGTGGGACTCTGTCCAACCTCAGCTCGTCAATGAAAACGTCATCGGACCGCGGCTCAATCCGTTCGCCGAGCTCTACTGGAAACAATTCGGTGGCGGCCCCTCCCCTGCGCAACTCCACACCATGGATCCGCATCGTAAAATGGAAGAAGGCACGACCAAAAAAAGTTAATGTTCACCGGTAATTTCACCTCATGCGAAACCCCTCCATCGCACTCGCACTTTTTCTCGGCGTTTTTTTGCGTCTAGCCGCCGCCCAAACTGCGTATCCGCCAGTGATGGCAGGTGCCCGCGCCGAGGTCTACAAAACCGTCGGCGACACCGCGCTCTCACTTTATATTTTCGAGCCCGCCGGCCCCGCGAAAAAAAACCGCCCAGCCATCGTGTTTTTTTTTGGCGGCGGTTGGAACTCAGGCACTCCTGCCCAATTTGAACCGCAATGCCGCGCCCTCGCCGCGCGTGGAATTGTAGCCATCACCGCCGATTACCGCGTCGCCACGCGGCAAAAAGCCAAGCCTGTCGATTGCGTCGCAGATGCGAAATCCGCGGTGCGTTGGCTCCGTACGCACGCCGCACGCCTCGGTCTCGATCCGCAGCGTATCGCTGCCGCGGGCGGTTCGGCTGGCGGACACATCGCGGCGGCCACGCTGGTTCCTGGCCTCGACGAACCGGGCGAAGCGACCACCGTCAGTTGCCGGCCCGATGCGCTCGTGCTGTTTAATCCCGGCCTCGTGCTCGCGCCACTCGACGGCTATACGCCCACGGGTTTCGGCACAGCCCTGAGCGCCGAACGTCTCGGCGCGGAAACCACCGCGCTCTCACCCGGACATCATGTGACGCGCGGCGCGCCACCGACGATTATTTTTCATGGCGATGCCGACACCACGATTCCTTTTGCTGCCAGCGAAGTGTTTACGCGTGTGATGCGCGCGGCCGGCAACCGCTGTGAACTCTTGCGTTTTCCGGGCCAAGCGCACGGCTTCTTCAATTACACTCGCGCCGACAACCGCCCCTACCACGAAACCCTCGCGGCGACCGACGCGTTTCTCGTTTCCCTCGGCTACCTCCCGCCCGCACCAGCTAGAACGCGGCCGCCCAACGTGATCGTGATTTTAACTGACGACCTCGGCTACGGTGACCTCGGTGTCTACGGCGCCAAAGGCTACACGACGCCGCACCTCGATAAACTGGCACACGAGGGCACGATGTTCACGAATTTCCACGTCGCCCAACCCGTTTGCTCCGCCTCTCGCGCCGCCTTGCTCACGGGCGCCTATTCCAACCGCATCGGCATTCACGGCGCACTCGGGCCCAACGCCACCCACGGACTCAACGCCAGCGAGACGACCTTACCCGAGATTTTTAAAGCGCGCGGTTACGCCACTGGCATGGCGGGCAAATGGCACCTCGGCCACAACGCGCCGTTTCAGCCTAATCGCCACGGCTTCGACGAATCCTTCGGCCTGCCCTATTCCAACGATATGTGGCCGCATCACCCGGAGGCCAAACCCGGCACGTACCCGCCGCTTCCGCTCTACGAAGACGGTCGCATCATCGACCCCAACGTCTCGCCCGCCACGATGGCCGACTTTACGCAACGCTTCACCGCGCGCGCCGTTTCCTTCATCAACCGCCACCACGACCAACCGTTTTTCTTTGACCTCGCGCACCCAATGCCGCACGTCCCGCTCGCCGTGAGCGCTGCGTTTAAAGGCC
>CANGCX010000059.1 GCA_947452315.1 Opitutia bacterium
GCGCCGCTGGCCTCGCCAAATCGCTCTTCGCCGCCGAAACCACCCCGCGCGCGCCCGACGCCGTGCGCTTCACGGGCGTCTCCGATCTTTTCAAAACCGAACAATTCAAGACAGGCGAATTTGAGATCCAAGATCTCGCCTCCCAGCTCGTCAGCGTCGCCGCCGCCCCCACGCCCGGCGAAACGTGGTGGGACGCCTGCGCCGGTGAAGGCGGCAAAACCCTCCATCTCGCCGATCTCATGATGAACAAAGGCGTCGTCTGGGCCACCGACCGCAACGAAAAGCGCATCGACACCCTCAAACGCCGCGCCGCCCGCGCCAAACTTTTCAACTACCGCACCGCCTTCTGGGACGGCTCCGCCCGCCTCCCCACCAAGACCAAATTCGACGGCATCCTCCTTGATGCCCCCTGCAGCGGCATCGGCACCTGGCAACGCAACCCCCACGCGCGTTGGACCACTACCCCCGCCGACGTCACCGAACTCGCCGCCACGCAACTCGCGATGCTCAACCACCTCGCCGGCTCCCTTAAACCCGGCGGTCGCCTCGTCTATTCCGTCTGCACCCTCACCCGCAGTGAGACCACCGCCGTCACCGCCGCTTTCAGCGCCGCGCACCCCGAGTTGGAACCACTCCCGCTCACCGGCCTCGGTTCCCCGCACGCCGAACTCGCGCTCCTCCCGCACGAGCTCAACGCCAACGGCATGTTCATCGCCACGTGGCTGCGCAAAAAATAACCGCCGCCACCGTCCGCGACGATTTCAACGACCCCGTCGCCGTCATTCACTACGCCCGCGCCGCGCACCACCTCGGACTATGGGCTTCGGAACGCACGCTCATCGAGCGCTACTTCACCGATCCCGCCGCCCCGCTCATTGAAGCCGGCTGCGGGGCCGGCCGCGCCACCCTCGGCCTGTGGGACGCCGGCTACCAAAACCTCACCGCCTTCGACTTCGCCACCGAGCTCCTCGACCAAGCCCGCAGTCTCGCCGCTGCCCGCGCCGCCGCCGCCATCCGCTTCGTCCACGCCGACGCCACCGCCCTCAAAAAGTGTCACCTAATAAGTGACACTACCTACGGCGGCGCCCTGTTTCTCTTCAACGGGCTCATGCAGATTCCGGGTCGCGAAAACCGCCGCACTGCTCTGCGCGGGTTGCACGAACTTTGCCGGCC
Organism: Opitutia bacterium; assembly: GCA_947452315.1. Lineage (GTDB taxonomy): Bacteria > Verrucomicrobiota > Verrucomicrobiia > Opitutales > Opitutaceae > Tous-C4FEB. The sequence goes on from CANGCX010000059.1 coordinate 1,174, forward strand.
GGGCGCACCGTTGTTATTCACGACGCACGATCGCGAACAAAACCAAGTCGAACGCGCCCTCTGGCGGCTCGAGGCCCTCCGCTGGGAGCGCGGCGAACAAGACCCGCGCCTGCTCGAATTCGGCGATCGCTACTTCGAAGAAGCCGGCACGGGTCGCACATTCATGCACTTGCCCGACCGCGCCGAAATCCTCGCCGATCTCGCCGCGAGCGGCTGGACACACACCTACGATGCACTCCGCAAAGTCGTCGCCAAAGAATCTCGAGCTGTCCGCGATTTCTCAGATGAGTGCCGTTTTTGGGTCGCGCACAAAATTTAGCTTCCGTCCTTTTTTTAACTACGGGTAAATCTTCCCATGCTTCGACGCCTACCCCTCGTCCTGTTTGCCATACTCGCGTTTACTGCGAGCTTAGTCGCTACGCCCACCGCGAAAAGCACCGAGCCCGAATACCCCAAACTGGGTCCTGATCTCTACGACCCAACATCCGACGGCAACGCCCAGATCGCCACCGCCCTCATCACCGCCAAAACAGAAAAGAAAAACGTCCTGCTCATGTTCGGCGCCAATTGGTGCATCTGGTGTCGGCGGCTCGACCGTACTTTTGCGAGCGAACCCAAAATCGCAGCGGCGCTAAGAGAAAATTACGTCCTAGTGCTCATCGATTCCAACTGGCGCAACGGGACCAAACGCAACGAAGACCTCAACCTGCGCTACGGCAATCCACTCAAAGAAGGCCTTCCCGTACTTGTCGTCCTCGACGCCGCCGGCCAGCAACTCACGACCCAGGAAACCGGCGCCCTCGAAGACGGCGGCTCCGCCCACGATCCAGCCAAGGTCGGCGCCTTCCTCGCACGCTGGGCACCTAAGCGTTAAAGTAATGGCATACTTTGCTGTGCTTTTTAATAAAACTGATGCCTGATTGAAATCACTGCATCAAATAATATGATGCAGTGATATGAGGACTACTCTCGACATAGACGAAGCTATTCTTAACGCGGCCAAGGATATAGCTGAACCAGGAATAGCACAGCCGGAGAGGTGATATCTCAACTCGCAAGGAAAGGTCTCACTGCGAGCTCTACCCAAGGCTTCCGAAATGAATCGGGATTTCCTGTCTTCTCAGTACCGGTTGAAGCCGAATCTTTTACCTCCTCAACCGTAAAATCAATTCTCTCAAAAGAAGGTCTATGAGTAAGAATTGCATGATAATCGGCAAATGTCTGACGAATGCCGCTAATTCGTTTTGGTCTACGAATAGCATAGATCATCACCACACTTGCTACGTCCTCTGCTCGGGCTAGCGTCAAAAAACCATGCTTGCCGCCTTCAACGATCGCCAGTGGCTCTGGCTCTCCGCTGGTTTTTATTTCGCGGGTTTCCTGCTAGGCACATGGTCGCTCGTGCGTCGCGGCCGTCCTTCTGGCGTGGTAGTCTACGCGCTCATTGCCGCCGGCTACGGTCTCCAACTCGCCGGCCTCGGCCTGCGCGGAAAAGCCGTCGGGGGCTGTCCATTGGGCAATACGTTTGAACTGTTTCAATTCACCGCCTGGTCCGCGATTTCGCTCTATCTGGTGATCGGCGTAGCGTTTCGTTCGAGCATACTCGGTTATTTTACGGCCAGTCTCGCTGCCTCGCTCACCCTTTTATCACTCTCCATACCCGCGTGGGACAGCGGACGCAGGCTGCGCTTTTTCGGCCACAATCCCTGGATCGAACTTCACGCCGCGCTTGCGCTCTTTAGCTACGGGGTTTTTGCCCTGCTCGCGCTGACCTCTCTCATGTTGTTGCTGCGGCATTTTTCCCTTAAATCCAAAAACCTCGGCGGACTTTTTTCATTTCTCCCTTCGATGGTAGATCTCGACCAAATTGGTCTGCGCCTGCTCTCGACGGGCGTGGTTTTACTCGCGGCCTCACTCGCTGTCGGCGCCAACTATTGGCTGCGCGATCCCGCCAGCGCCAGTATCGGTAAACTCATCATCACGGTCACCGTGTGGCTCGCCGCTAGTATCGCGCTGATCCTGCGCCTGCGCGGACGCCTCCTCGCGAAACGTTTCGCCTGGACAGGGCTACTCCTCTTCGCCGCCGCCCTACTTTCGCTGTGGCCGATTGATTCCAGCCGCCAAGCACTCACCGTCCCTTCGGCACCGGCCACGGTTCCGGCCCGACCATGAGCAGCCCCGGATTTTTCCTCCTAGGCACCACGCACCAGCGCGCGCCGCTCGCCGTACGCGAAAAGCTCGCTCTCGATGCCGAGTCATCCGCCGCGCTGCAATCTGAGCTCGCCACCATCGCCGGCCTGCGCGAGTTGACCATTCTCAACACCTGTAACCGCATCGAATTTTACGGCGTCGCCGATACACCCGATACCCTAGCTCGCCTCGAAGCCGTGTACTGCGCGCGCCAATGTTTCTCGCCCGAGGAATTCGCCGCATTTCGTCTGAGTCTAGCCGGCCAAGACGCGATCCAACATCTGTTCGAAGTCGCTGCCGGCCTCGACTCGCAGATGCTCGGTGAGACCGAAATTTTTGGCCAAGTTAAAGGCGCGTACGCAACCGCCCAAACTCGCCAATCCACTGGTCCCGTCCTCAACCGTGTTTTCCAAAAAACCTTTCAGGCTGCTAAATACGTACGCACGCAGACCGCGATTACCGTAGGACAAGTCAGCATAGCTAATGTAGCGGTTGATCTTGCGCACAATATTTTCGGCGACCTCAAAGCCACGCGTATTTTACTGATCGGCGCTGGCGATATTGGTGAAAAAACCGCTAAGGCTTTCCAAAGCCGAGGCGCGGCTTCGCTCACAGTTTCCAGTCGTAGCTTTGAGCGCGCGATGGAACTCGCCACGGCATTCGGTGCGAGTGCCATGCCCTTCGACCAACGCGAAGTGCGCCTCGCTGAATTCGACGTCGTCGTCGGCTCCACCGCCGCGCCCGAAACGGTAGTCTCCGTCGAGGCCGTCGCCACCGCCCTCCGCAAACGCCCCGCTCGTCCGCTCTTCTTTATCGATCTCGCCTTGCCGCGTGACATCGAAGCGGGTGTCGCCGACCTCGAAAACGCATTCCTCTACAACCTAGACGACCTCGCTAAAATCGCCGAATCCCACCGCGTCGCTCGTCTCGCCGAAGTCGAACGCGCCCGCGCCATGCTTATGGAAAAATCCGCCGCGCTCTGGCAACAAGTCTCGGCCCAAGGCGCTCCTCAGGCGCCCACCCCCGCCGCTGGAAAACCCGCCGTTTCGCCGGCTTGAGCGCGCTCAATCTCCGCCCAGTTGGCGGTGCAACCACGCCGCCGCGGTGCCGCCCGTCGGGCGACTCAATAAGACTCGTAAACGTTCCGCGCGCTCCATCGTTTGTGCCCGACGCGCCGGATCGTTTAAGCCAGCGGTAATCTGTTCAGCCAAGGCCTGCGGCGTCGCCGCGCCTTGAATAAATTCGGGGTACATCGGTTCGTTCAGCAGCAGATTCGCGATGCCGAGATATTTGATTTTCACCAGCATACGCCCGAGTAAGTACGTCAAAAAATTCGCCCGATAAGCGATCGCACCCGGAATTCCCGCAAGCGCGCAATGCATCGACATCGTCCCACTCGAAGTGAGCACCGCCGACGCCGCTACGGGCGTGCCCGTAGGCACCATCTGCAATTGCACCGGCGGCTGCGCCGCGCGTAGGATCTTTAAAATATCATCACTTGGATAAAGCACTGTCGCCGGACGGCCCGCGGCAGTCCGATAAAATTTTGCATATCCCGCCAGCAACACCGGAAAAATCCGTGACACGGCTTGCTTACGGCTGCCCGGCAGCAAAAGCACCGGTCCCGCGGGATCGTAGCTCACCGGCGCCGCGTAATCGGGCGCGAGAAAAGGATGCCCCACAAATTCAACCGGCAGCGCGGTGTCCGCGTAGCAGGCAACTTCAAAGGGGAAAATTACCGCCAACGCATCCAGGTCGCGCGCCATCGCAAAACGCCGGTTCGCTTTCCAAGCCCAAATTTGTGGCGAGATGTAGAAGAGCGTCTTGATTACGCCGCCACCTTTAACGGAAAGCCCGCGTTCCCGCATTGCGGCCGCGAGCCGCAAATTCAGGCCAGGATAATCGACGAACAGTACCGCGCGCGGCGCATAAGCACTGATCCAGCGCAGCGTCTCCTCCATCAGCGTTTTGAAAAACGAATAGTTTTTCAAAACCTCAACGAGGCCCACGACCGAGGAGGCCGTAAGATCAAACAAGAGCTGCGCGCCCGCCCGCGCTAACTCCGACCCGCCCAGCGCCGCGACGCGCACGCCTGGTTGCGCGGCGCGTAATTCGCGGACGAGGCGCGCCGCGTGTTCATCACCGGAATGTTCCCCGGCGATAATCAACACATCGACCGCTCCATCCGCGGGAGCGGGAAGTCGGAAAGGTAGCATCGCCCCGCTCATCTTCAGCGTTTCTGCGCCCGAATCTGCTCAGTGATCGTGATCGCCACTTCCAGTGCTGATTTACCGAGGGCCGCGCCGACTTTCGGCTGACGGGCCTGCGCCACGCTCTCAACAAAAGACGCTAATTCGAGCGCGAGTGGTTCACCTTTTTCGATGGGAATTTCCTTCACCGGAATCGAGCTCACATCGCCGGCCTTCACGAGACCTACTTTCATTTTGAGTCCGTAGGCTATGATATCGCTTTTCTTCACGAGATGCCCTTTTTGCTCCATGAAGTTGAGCGAAAGATAAGCATTATCCTGAAACACGCGGATCTCTCGTGCCTTCTTTAGGCTCATGCGGCTCGCACTGAGATTGGCCACACAGCCATTTTCAAACTGGATGCGGGCGTTGGCGATGTCCTCGGTTTTTGAAAGAACGCTGACGCCCACACTGTCGATGCGCACGATGGGTGATTTCACTAATGCGAGCGTGATACCGATATCGTGAATCATCAAATCGAGCACGACGCCGACTTCCGTACCGCGCGGTTGATACGGTGCGAGGCGTTCGGCGGTAAGGTATTGCGGGTGATCCACCTGTTTTTCCAAAAAGGCCATCACTGGGTTGAAATGCTCTATGTGACCAACTTGGACGAGGCAACCGTGCTGCCGGGCCGCGGCCAAAACTTGCTCCGCTTCCTCAAGTGAAGCGCAGATCGGCTTTTCGATCAGCAGATGCGTTTTACGAGCAAGGAGCGGTATAGCGACTTCAGCGTGTCGATCCGTAGGGACAACCACTGAAACCGCGTCACAGGCGTCACCGAGCGCCTCCAGCGTAGCGAAACGGCGACAGTTGAACTTGGTGCAGATTTCAGCAGCACGGGCGTCGTTGGCCTCAAAAATGCCAACGAATTCAACGCCAGGCAGGCTCGCGTAGATACGCGCGTGGTGCTGGCCGAGGGAGCCGACTCCGACGACGCCACAGCGGATTTTGGGTTTAGCCATGGGCAAAGGTTCCGCCGCGCAAAACGAGTTGGCGATGTGTTTTTTGAGCGTGCGACCCATTATGGGTCACCAGCACGAGCGAGGTATTGGTCTCAGCGCAAAGCCCAAGTAGCAGTTCGATCACGGCATCACCGGTACGCTCATCGAGATTACCCGTGGGCTCGTCGGCGAGAATCAGACGGGGAGAATTCATGAGCGCACGAGCTACGGCGACGCGTTGACGCTCACCGCCGGAGAGCTGCGCCGGCAAGTGCGTCATGCGCTCGGCGAGACCAACTTTTGCAAGTAATTCATCGGCGCGCGCCCGCGCCTCGGCGTCGATCCCGCCTAAAATGCGACGGGCCATGAGCACGTTTTCTCGAGCGCTGAGCTCGGGCATGAGATAAAAAGATTGAAACACGATCCCAAGAAATGTCGCTCGACGTTTCGTGCCCGTATCGGACGATCCCGCCCATGTCAGGGTGCCTGCGTCAGGCGCGTCAAGTCCGGCGAGGAGTTGAAGCAACGTTGATTTACCCGAACCTGATTCGCCGCGAATGCTTACACTCTCACCCAAAGAGACGTCGAGATCGACGCCCGTAAGGACCTCGAGGCGACGATCGCCGCTGAGAAACGCTTTACGCAATCCACGTGCTGTAAGAATGGCGTCACTCATTGCGCAAGGCCTCCACCGGCTTGAGTCGAGCCGCACGCCACGCCGGCAAGAGTCCGGCAAGCGTTGAAATCAAAACGGAGCAAACAACGATCATGATGACATCGCCAAGGGATGTATGAGCCGGCAATTGGCTGAATTGGTAAAAACGCGTGAGCACTTCCTCACTCGAGGTGAGGCGCGTGAAGCCTTCGACGAGCGCGTTGCGAAAATGCAACGTCCCAAAACCGAGCGCGAGCCCGGCCAACGTCCCCGTTGAACCGATTAACAGGCCCTGAAAACAAAAACACGCCGCCACCTGCCGCGGCTCCGCGCCCAATGCGCCGAGCAGGCCGATCTCGCGGGTTTTTCGCACGACTGAAATCAACAGCGAGCTCGTCACAGAAAAGGCCGACACGATGATGATAAAAGTGAGCAGGAAAAAAATCATGTTTTTCTCGAGCTGCAGAATGAAAAGAAAATCTTGATTCGCCTCGATCCAAGAACGCGCATGGGCGCGAGCCGCGGGCGGTAGGGAGGCGTTGATGAGGTTCGCAACCGCGTCAGCGTCAGCCTTTTGCGCGATCTTAACATTGATGCCGTGAATCGCGTTACCGAGCCCGTAAAGTTCCTGCATCTGTCGCAAAGTCACCAGCACCACAGAGCTATCGAGTTGCTGGTGACCGACCTCAAAAATGCCGACGACACGCAATTCGCGCGGCAGGAAGACTTCGTCGTTTTTTAACTTTTCCAACAAAAGCGGCGAATAAACTTCGACCTTGCTGCCTAGGCGCGCACCGATCGAAAGCGCGAGTTTTGAGCTAAGTATCACTGAATCATCGTCAAGATCCTCGAGACGACCAAGGCGAATAAACTTCTCTAGTGGTACGACCGCACCCACGCGATTCACATCGATTCCTTGCATCGCAGGATACGCCGGTTTGCGCTCGTGTTCGAGCATCACAACGCCTTCGGCAAATGGGGTAGTTGCCACCACGCCGGGAACCGTTGCTAGGCGCGCTTGCAAGCCAGCGGCGTCGCTGATCAGGCCCTCGGCGCGCACCTGGACTTCGCCCTGCGTGTCCACGATCATACGACGAATTTCGTAACCAAATCCCCCCATTACGCTCGTGGAAATCACGAGCAGCGCCACCCCCAAAGCCACGCCCAGCACCGAGATCGCCGTGAAAAACGGAAACTTCCGCCCGGTGGGGAAGAGTTGTTTCAGAGCGAGGTAGAGGTACCAGGGCACGGAGAACTAGGCGGTCGGTTTCGGCGAAGCGAAGACCTTGTCGAGCGCTACTGGAGCAACCGTTTCGATTTTAACCTCACCGCGCTGGCGGAGCTGCGGGAAGAGAATCACGTCACGAATGCTCTCTGCGCCAGTGAGCAAAATGCACAAGCGGTCGATGCCAACGCCCATGCCACCGGCGGGCGGCATACCGTGTTCGAGCGCGAGGAGGAAATCTTGATCGATGTTTTGCTTTTCCTCGCCGGCCTGCGCTTCAAACATCGCGCGCTGCACGTCGGGATCGTTCTGCTCGGAGTAAGCAGGCGCAACTTCCATCCCGCCGATAGTGAGCTCGAAAACATCGATGGTTGTTGGATCATCGAGGCTGATTTTCGCCAGCGGGCACAACTCTTTGGGGAGTTTCATGACGAAGGTCGGCTGGATCAGCGTGGGCTCGATCTTCTTGGAGAAAATCTCGTTGGTGATTTCAAACTCTTCCCATTTCGGATCAACGTGAAGACCGAGTTTTTCGGCTCCGGCGATTTTTTCCGCCTTACTGCGGGCAAACCACTCAGCGTCGCCGGTGGTTTCCCGGATGAGATCCTTGTAATTCACTTCGCGCCATGCGCCGCCGAAGTCGATCTCTTGCCCGCTCGCGGCGTGTTTGATCTTGGTCGTGCCAAGGACATCACGACAGAGAGACGTGAGCATGTCTTTGATGAGCGTCATCATCCCGCGGTGGTCGCTGTAAGCCTGGTAAACCTCGAGCATGGTGAACTCAGGGTTGTGACGACGCGATACGCCTTCATTACGGAAATTGCGGCCGATCTCGTACACGCGGTCAAAGCCACCAACGAGCATGCGCTTGAGATAAAGTTCGAGCGAGATACGGAGGACGAAATCCACGCCCAGTGCATTATGGTGCGTCTGGAAAGGCCGCGCCGCCGCACCGCCGGCGACGCTTTGCAGTACCGGGGTTTCGACTTCGATGAATTGCTGCGCGTCGAGAAAACGTCGGATATGCGATACGATTTTCGAGCGCAACAGCAGCCGCGCCCGCGATTCTGCGTTCACGATCAGATCGAGATAACGCTGACGATAGACTTGCTCCGCATCGCTCAGACCATGCCATTTTTCTGGCAACGGCCGCAGCGCCTTCGCGACGAGCGTACAACTTTCCACTCGCACAGTGACTTCGCCAGTTTTCGTGACGAAAAGCGTACCCTTCACGCCGATGATGTCGCCGAGGTCGATCTTTTTGAACATCGCGTAGGTCTCGTCACCTACCACGTCTTTCTTAACGTAGATTTGGATCTGACCTTGTTGATCGAGAATTTTCGCGAACTGGCTCTTACCCATGTCGCGGATCGTCACGAGTCGGCCCGCGACGGCGACGGTCACGATATTGTCTTGGCCGGCAACGTGGAGTCTGATCGCGTCCTGCGAAAAATGCGTTTGCTCCACGCTGGCGCGAAACGGGTCGAAGCCCCCGGCGCGCATTTCGGCGAGCTTTTGGCGCCGCACGGCATGCTGGTCGTGAGAATTATCAATGGGAGTGTCGCTCATGGAAGGATCTATAATCTACGCCGCGCCGCTCGGGGCAAACGGAAATTCCACGTCCCCCAGCCCACCCAAAACTACCACGCGACACCAAATAATTAACTTTCCGCCATCCCATCATCTTTAGAAACTAATCTCGTGAAACCCCTCAACCGCCGCCAATTCCTCGGCACCGCCGCTCTCGGCGCGACCGCCCTCTCCGCCCTCCGCACAGAAGCCGCTGAGACCAAAGCCACTCCCTCTTTGATCCAACCCTCGACCGCAACCGCGACCGCCGCCCCGCGCACGGTCAAACTCGGTCTCATCGGCTGCGGTTGGTGGGGCATGGTCAATATCAAGGCCGCCTTCAAAGCGGGCGGCGTACAGATCGTCGCTCTCTGCGATATCGACAGCGAACATCTCGCGAGCACCGCCGTAGAGATTGAGACGCTGCAAGGTTCGCGTCCCCTAACATACAAATATTACACCGATTTACTCGCTACGCCTGGACTAGAAGGCGTCATCATCGCCACACCGCCGCAGTGGCACGCGTTGCCATTCATTGCCGCGGTGGAACGCGGACTCGACGTTTACTGCGAAAAACCTCTCGCCTACGACATTCGTGAGGGCCGCGCGATGGTCGATGCGGCCGCCAGGAGCCGCAGCATCGTGCAAATCGGTTTTCAACGTCGCCAAAGCGCTGCCTTTCACGCGGTGCGCGACTTCATCGCCGCTGGCTCGCTGGGCCGCATCGTCAACGTCGATGCGCAGATCCATTTCACCGCCGGCACCGCCAACCCCGCGCCCGTCACGCCGCCGACCTCGCTCGATTGGGAGCTGTGGTGTGGCCCCGGCCCGCTCATTCCTTACAGCGCCCAGGTCGGTCACAAAAATTGGCGCCTCGAAAAAACTTACGGTCAAGGCCACCTATTCGATTGGGGCATCCACCTGATCGACGCGACTCGCTTCATCCTCAACGAAACCGCCCCGCGCTCCATCAGCGCCACCGGAGGACTTTATCAACTTCAAGGCAAGATCACCACGCCTGACACGCTCACGGCGCATTTCGAATTTGCGCGCTGTCCCGTCACATGGCGCCACCGCCACTGGGGTTCCACTGAGCTCACGCCCGAATTCAATAACGGCATCTTTTTCTACGGAGAAAAAGGCACGATTTTCGTCTCCGATACGAAATGGATTCACCTACCTAGCAACAAAGGCGCCGAGCGCCAAGTCCACGACGTCAAAGGCGACATGAGCGCCACCCATCTCGGTGAATTCCTCGATGGCGTGCGCCAACGCAAAGCCCCCAGCGGCGCCATCGCCGACGCGCATCTTTCCACGAGCGCCGTCAAACTCGCGATGATCGCCTACGAAACCGGCGACCGCCTCGAGTGGGACGCTCAGACTGAGCAAATCACCAACTCCCCCGCCGCCGCGAAATTGTTGAAGCGCGCCTACCGCGCGCCCTATCAGCACCCGCACGCGGGCTGACCTCACCGCGCCATCAACCGGCCAGTAACGGCAAGGCCGCGCTCACGAGTCGCTCGAAATCAGCTGCCCCTTTGGCGGCATTTTCGAGCGTGTGCGCGTGCGTGAGTTGTTCATCCGAGAGTCCCGCGCCCATGTTGGTGATACACGACACACCGACGACTTTGAGGCCGCAATGCCGCGCGATCAGGCACTCGGGCACGCTGGACATCCCGACTGCATCCGCGCCCCAGATCTGCGCCATGCGAATCTCCGCTGGCGTCTCAAACGAGGGCCCGCGAAACGCCATGTAAACGCCACGGTGCAGTGGGATTTTTTCTTTTGCCGCCGCGACCGCAATTTTCTGCGACAGCTGAGGATCCCAAGCGTCGCTCATCCCGAAAAAGCGCGGGCCGAAACTTTCGTCGTTAGCACCCGTCAGCGGATTTAGCCCGAGAAAATTAATATGATCCGTGATCAACATCAGCTGACTCACACCGATCGACGCGCGTAAACTTCCTGCCGCATTCGACAAAAATAAAGTCTCCACTCCTACTGCGCGCAAGGTCCGCACCATCGTTTTTAGCGGATACGGGTCGTCGGTCTCATAAAAATGTTTCCGGCCCTTGAGCACGATCACCGGCACACCATTGAGTAATCCTGCGACCAACGCCCCTGTGTGGCCCATCACGGTCAACACTGGAAATCCCGGTAACTCCGCGTACGGTACCGTCACGGCTTGCTCGATGCGATCGGCAAGTCCACCGAGGCCTGATCCTAAGATGATCGCGATCTTAGGGGCGCGACCGGCCAACGCAGCGGTCAAAATTTCGCCCGAGCGTTTCACGTTTGCGAGATGGAGTTGCGACACAGTCATGGCTTAGAGTTAGCCGAAGCCCGCCCTACTGTAACGCCCGGAGTTGCGCTGACCTGAAAATTCCGCGCACTATGAGCCAATGCCCGCGTCCGCCCAAAATATCATTCCGCATGCCGCCTCGCCGAAAGTCGCGGTCGTCGACTGGGGTCGAACGCGCTATGAACCCGCCCGGCTCGCGCAAGAATCGCTTGTCGCCCAACGCCTCGCGGGCGAGATCGGCGACACGCTGGTGTTCACGGAACACGATCCGGTTTTTACCGTCGGGCTCCGCACCGGCGCCGAACAACACCTCGTTTGGGACGTCGCCCGTCTCGCCGCCGAGGGCGTCGAAGTCGTCAAAACCAACCGCGGCGGCGACATCACCTATCATGGTCCCGGCCAACTCGTAGGTTATCCCATTGTATCGCTGAGCGCGCACCAAGACCTCCACGCTTACCTACGTTTTCTGGAAGACGTGCTCATTAACAGCGTCGGCACCCTCGGCCTCGTCGCCACCCGCCGCCCCGGCCTCACCGGCATCTGGATCGGCCCGCGCAAGGTCGCTGCACTCGGCGTCGCCGTTCGTCGCTGGGTTACCTACCACGGCTTCGCCCTCAATGTTAACGCGCACCTCCCCCACTTCGCTGGTATCGTCCCCTGTGGCATCGCCGCGAGCGAGGGCACCGTCACTTCGCTCCACGCCGAACTCGGCCAAACCCTGGACCTCACCGAGGTTAAAGCGGTCGTCGCCCGCGAGTTTCGCGCGCTCTGGCCCGCCTTTCTCGCCTCCGGCAACGCTTCCTAATCCACCGTTCGCGTCGCCCTCATTTCTACTTCAATCAGCGGTCCTGGAGCCCGTTCGCTGTTAAATCGCTTTCCCCCGTCCCTTTCTCCCTTCACGCTGAACCTTCATTCATGGACACCACGCGTAAACCTTCCTGGCTCCGCGCCAAACTCCCCAGCGGCCCCGGCTACCAAGCCGTCCGCTCTCTCGTGGATGAACACAAACTCCACACCGTCTGCCAGAGCGCGCAATGTCCCAACCTCGGGGAATGCTGGTCCCGCGGCACCGCTACCGTGATGATCCTGGGCAATATCTGCACGCGCTCCTGTAATTTCTGCGCCATCCAGACCGGTCGCCCCACAGAACTCGACCTCGGCGAACCCGCCCGAGTCGCCGATGCGGTCGCTAAAATGGGCCTGCGCCATTGCGTGATCACTTCCGTCGCCCGAGACGAACTCGCCGACGGCGGCGCCGCCGTCTGGGCCGCCACCATTCGCGCCGTCCGCCACCGCAACCCCCAGACCGCCATCGAAGTCCTCACGCCCGATTGGAAGGGTAAACTCCACGACCTCGACACCGTCCTCGACGCCAAGCCTGACATTTTTAACCATAACCTGGAAACCGTCGAGCGCCTCCAGAAACCCGTCCGCGTCCAAGCCCGCTACGAGCGCTCGCGCTCCGTCCTCCAACACGCCAAATCCCGCGGCTTCACCACCAAGACCGGCATCATGCTCGGCCTCGGCGAAACGCAGGCCGAGATCGAGCGCACGCTTCAAGACATCGCCGTCGACAAGACCGACATCCTCACAATCGGCCAATACCTTCAACCCACGCCGCAACACCTCAAAGTCGAGCGCTGGGCCCACCCCGATGAGTTCGCCCACTGGAAACAATTCGGTCTCGCCCTAGGCATCGGCGTCGTGGAGAGCGGCGCGATGGTCCGCTCCAGTTATCACGCCGACGAACAGTCGCAGAAATACACCGGCCTAGACCATCTGAACACGCAGAACACCTTGGCAGGCGCCTAAGCGCCGAAGCGCACCACAATTAGTTTAGAGCCCGAGGTTCAACTCGCCTTCGGGCGTAGGTTTTTTCTTTTTCGGGCGCGGCTCGACCCACAGTCGGATCACCAGTTCCGCGAGATTTTTCATACTGGTGCGCTTCATACCTTCGTGGCGCGCCGCGTCTTTAAACACCGGCACGACCCCGCTGCGCTCCACGTAGTAACGCCATAACTCACCATCTAAGCGCGCCGCCGCCGCATGGTCGTCGTTCTCCGCTTTCACGATTCCTCGAACTTTTTCCTGCCAGAACTGTCTCTCGTCACGATGACCTTGCCAATAATCGAAGATTCTCTGCTCAAACCGGTTCAAACTCATAGCGCCACCGTGCGTCACCTCGCCCCGAAAACAACCGCAAAACCAAGCGCCACGCCGACGTTGCGTTCTACCTCCTTTCGTTACTAACCTATTAATCGCATCTACCACCCCTTATTCTATATGTGGCAAAAACTCCAAGAGCAGCTCCTCGTTATTCTCGTCATCGTCGTCGTCGTCGTTGGCGCCGCGTTCTGGCTAAATCAAAAAACCGTCACCGAGCTCCAAACCCAACAGGAGCTGAAACTCGCACCGCTACGTGCGCAGAACGAAGCTCTCAAGGCTTCTTCCGATGAAAATCGCCGCGCCCTCGATGCAACCAACAA
>CANGCX010000060.1 GCA_947452315.1 Opitutia bacterium
GATCGTCAGCCGACCTTTCTCGTCGAGGGTGTGCCTAAAAAGGCCGGTATAAAATGCTTTGCCGGGTTGAGCCATGAGGGTCGGGAGCCACCAAGTGCTCCACAACGCCCCATTTCAACCCATTTTACACCACAACGGTCAAGCAAAGATCAGCGAAAATCTCATAATATTGCTCAAAAATTTGTGTAAGTGTCGCAGATCTGGGTCGGTGCAAAAAAACACCTGCGAAGCCCCGTTACGTTTAGATGGGGGCGTTCATGGGTGACCCAGTTGAGATTCCTGCGCCCTCGCTTAGGCGAGGCGCGGCGCCTCGGCCCCGGCCGTGGGGATCGAACGGGGCCGGGCACTGGCTAGGGTGGAGAGCGTAACAGGCGTGGGCTTTTCGCGCCGGAGTTTTTCAAGGGCGAGCCGCGTCGCCACCGTTTCCAAAGCGCGCATGCCCCCGTGTTCCCAGCGGACCTCCGCGGGGTCGAGCGGCAGGCCCAGTTCGCGCGCCAAGGCCGTCAATCCGGTCAGCCGCAGGAGGGCTGCGGTTTCCGTCAGGCTCGGATAGGTTAGAAAAATAAGATCACTGTTAAACCGGTAGAGCAGTTCCGGGGAAATCAGTTGCGCGCGGGCGATACTGTCTTGATCGACCGCGGCGGGCAGCGCGGGGGCGGGGCCCGTGAACCCGATGGTCGAGCCGGGACGGTTCGCCACATACACTTGCTGCCAGGTGCCGCTACCGACCAGCCACAGTGAGCGACGGAGTTTTTCTTGGACCAAATAGGCGGACGGCTTTTTGGCCTCTTCAAATTGCGTGGTCGCGAGGTATTCATCGATCTGGAATTTGCCTTCCAGGACCGACATGTAGTCTTGCGCGACACTGGCGGACCATTCGCCGGCGGTTTTAAAATCGATCTGGATTTTATCGAATTCATCCAGGTGAACTAAGGTCCGATCATGGGACAGGACTGTATCCATAATCTGGTAGACACTTGGGCGGCCTTGACGGCAGCCCACCACGAGCCAGTCCGAGCGGGTCACCCGGAAGTATTTAGCTTTGAGGCGCGAGGCGACGTCCTGCACCAAGTGCGTTTTGCCGACCCCGGTAGGGCCGCACAGTAGCGGGTTTAGTTTTAGCTTCACGAGAGCAGACACCTGCGTGCCGCTAAAGAAGAGTTCCCCCATAAGGAGCATGCGTTCGATGGCGGCGGCTTGGCTGATTGTAGTCATCATAGTACCGACAAGCTGGGAGCGGCAGAAATGGGCGCGGCCCGCGGGCGCGCCGCGAAATCCATGGGCCCGGCTCGCCCTGCCCGGCCCTGCCGGGCGATCTTAAAGCGCGCCGCGAGCCGGGAAACACGTTCGGAGCAACTCGGACTCAGCCAACCATGAGGTGTGCTTCCCGGGATAAATCGGACAAGCCCAACGCGCGTCCGTCAGTCCCGGAGAAGCACAGTGGTGCTATATTCTGATCCGTGACCGCGGGTGCGGGTGATTACATTTTGTAGTGAGGGATATCTAACCACGCGCCGCCCTTGATCGCGGATTGATGGGCCACGATGCCAGCGACGGTTAAATTGAGCGCCATGGCGACATGCACCAGCGGCTGACGGCCTTGGAGTAAGGCACTCACAAATTCGTTGGTTAAGTGAGGATGAGAACCGCCGTGGTGGCCGGTGTAGGCGCCCACCATAGTTGAGGGGAAAGCTGGGCGTTGGAGGTTAGGAAGTTTTTCACTCAGCCCTTTGTATTGACCGTAAAACGAGCCCCGTTGACCGCGAATACGGCCCATTTCACCGCCGGCGCCAGGGGTATCCCAACTGACCGCCATGCGGGCCATACCGTTTTCGCTGGTATGAAAAAGGGCAATTTCTGTCGCGTAGGGATTCTGGTAAGGATTGTTAGGCGCTTGAAAATCGCTGATTAAACTGGGCGTACCGAGGCAGGAAACTTTGGTGAAGGCGTGGCCCGTTACGCAGTGGTAGTAGGCATTGGAGTGAGTGGGGTACCACTGGGGTGGCAGTCCGATGCGCCAACCTTTGTAGGAGTCGATGGGCGATGACATGTAATGATAGTATTCCCCCTCGGCGTAGATGAGTTTACCCAGATCACCGGCCCGATACAGGGTCCGCATGGCGTGCAGGTCTGCGTGGAAAGCGGAGGTTTCGAACATCATGTAAGTCAGGCCGCTGGCCTTTACCGCTGCCCAGACCTGTTCGGCTTCTTCGAGCGAGCCGAATACGGCTGGCACCGCGGTGGCGACATGCTTGCCATGACGCAGAACCTCGAGGCAATGCCGGGCGTGACTAGGTGCATCGGTGGCAATGAATACGGCCTCGATCAGGGGATCTTTGACCATCGCCTCAAGAGAGGGATAAGTTTGTGAGCAGCGGCAGGCCTTTGCTAGGGCGGCGCAGCGCTCGGGGATCAAATCGGTGACCGCCACCACCTGCACATTGGGATGATCCTGAAAGCCAAAAGCCGCGCCAAATTCACAAACGCCATAGCCAGCGATGCCTACTCGAATTTTTCGATTTGTTAGGGGCTCCCATTCCGGGGCCGCGTTCGTTTTAGTTTCGGCGGATTCGAATCCTTGGATGGACTTTACGTCAGCGCCTAGCGCTTGGGCGGGCAGGCCTAGTGCGGCGGTGCCCAGCAGAGCACCTGCTCTTTGCAGAAAATTACGCCGCGAGACGCGGGCGCTTTCGCTCTGGGAGGACGAGGGTGAGGCGGGGCCAGCAGGCGGGGTATTCATGCAGGCAGGGTAGACCAGAGACCTATAAGCAAAAGTGAAAACTGATCCCATGATCTACTAAGAGTTTTGCGGATCAGGCGGCGGGAGGCGAGTGGCACAGGCATTAGAATCATCATGCTGATTGCCGCGGGATGATTTTTAAAAGTGAGGATTGAGAAATTTGTTTTTGTTTTTTGCGTCCGGTTTTTCCACCGTAGCAGTCATGTCTACCGAACAAGCCGAAGTACTGAGCATCTTCACGCGCACGCGGGCGCTCTTGCAGGGGCATTTTGTCCTGCGCTCTGGGCTACACAGTGGTCATTATTTTCAATGTGCGCAGGTATGCCAGCACATGGATGCGGTCGAGCGCTTAGCCGAGCTGTTACTCGCAAAAGTTCGCAGCGCCGGCATCGTATTTGACACGGTTTTAGCTCCCGCAATGGGAGGCTTGGTCATCGGCCAAGAAGTCGCCCGACAAGCTAAAGTCCGCTATATTTTCGCCGAGAAAGAAAACAATGTGCTCGTACTGCGGCGAGGCTTCACCTTGCGACCAGGCGAACGAATCTTGGTCGTCGAAGACGTCGTCACACGCGGTGGCCGGGTGGTTGAATGCCTGGAAATCGTCCGCCAAGCTGGCGGCAATACGAGTGCAGTAGCCATGTTGGTGGACCGGAGCGCGGGCACGACTCGTTTCACCGTGCCAGCAGTTTCCTTGCTAGAATTAAGTTTTCCGACGTATGCGGCGGATGCCGTGCCGGCGGAATTAGCGAGTATTCCGGTACAAAAACCGGGGAGCTGAGGGCGTTTCCCTCCTACCCTACCCACCCAAAGTCTTAGGGCTGGAGCCAGAGGCTATTAAAAATTTCTGCGCAAAAAAAGCCGGACGTTAAAACGTGCCGGCTTTTTAATTTTTCTAATTCAGGGGCTGTCTGAACGCGAAGGACCGGGGCGCGGCCGGTAAGGCTGATTTCACTTCACAGTCACCGTAACGAAGCGATTGAGCCCACGGTAATTCACAAAGAGCAGATGCCGACCAGCAATGAGTTGTTGGCGGGCAACATTCAAATCGGTGATGGCGACACGATCAATTTCAATGATGATCATACCTGGAAGCAGACGATCGGCATACGGCGAGGTTTCCTCGACCTCAGTGACGATGAGGCCATTGATGCGTGGGTCGAGGCCACTGCGTTTGCGGAGGTCTTCCGTGAGTTTGGATACGTTTACGCCCACAAGTAACTCGTTAGGTTTTTCCGTAAGTTTACCGAGCGTGACTTCGAGGGTAAGCTGCTTGGATTCGCGGATGAGTTTAATTTTCACTTTCGAGTCCGGCAGCATCTGCGCGACCATGAGGCGCAATTCTTCGAGCGAGCTAACGGGCTTGTCATTGATAGCAAGGATGACGTCGGTGCGTTTAAGACCACCTTTATCTGCAGGGCTATCAGGGGTGATATCGGTGATGGCTACGCCTTTAGCGTCTTTGGGTAAACCGAGTTGTTCAGCGACATCGGCCGTGACTGTCTCGGATGAGACCCCAAGATAACCACGAGACACGGTGCCGGTGGCGATGAGACTATTCATGACATAGGCGGCAAAATTGATTGGAATGGCAAAGCCGATACCAATATTACCGCGAGAGGGTGAGATGATCGCACTATTTACACCAACGAGACGGCCCTTGGCGTCGACGAGAGCACCGCCGGAATTGCCCATATTTATAGCAGCGTCGGTCTGGATGAAATTTTCATAGCCGGCGACGTTCTCGAGCAGCCCGAGTTGGTTGCGCCCCTTGGCGGATACGATGCCCATCGTGACTGTTTGCCCGACGCCTAGCGGATTACCGACGGCGAAGACGACGTCACCCACGCGGAGTTTATCGCTATCAGCCAGAGTGATAGCGGGCAATTTTTCAGCTTCGATTTTGATGACGGCGACATCGGTTTTGGGATCGGCGCCAATAACTTTAGCGGTGAATTCACGTTCGTCGCTAAGCGAGACTTTCAATTCATCTGCACCTTCGATCACGTGATTGTTGGTAAGTATGTAACCGTCATCTGAGATGATGACTCCAGAGCCAAGGCCTTCTTGTTTACTATCACGTTCCTGCTCGGGTGCTGCGTCGCCAAAAAATTGGCGGAGCATGGGATTAACGACGCGCTGCTTAACGGTCTTACTCGAGTAGATGGAAACGACAGCTCGTTGCACGGGCTCAACCACGTCGGCGTAGCTGGTGACGACAGCGGACTTGCCGTCGTTGACCGGAGAGTTGTCGAGCTTAAGCGCGGGCTTCTTGGTGAGCGGGGCGTCTTTGGCCGAGAGCTCAGTGGGAGAAAGAAGGCCAAGTACCGCGGTAACTAAGACAAGAGGCAGAAGCTGGGATTTCATGGAAATAAGGGGCGACCCGCCTCGGTCGCAGTTTGTTCCCGCGACCAAGGCTGATCGCGGGAGAACTAATGGGGCGTTAGAAACCTTTGATGCGGAACAGACCGGTGACGCTGGAGTTGGTGTTAATGCGCTGGATAGCTTGGCCTAGGAGGGGCGCAATACTGAGTACGGTGATCGGAAGTCCCCGCGTGTCGATGGGTACAGAGTCCGTCGTGATGAGCTCGTCGATGAGCCCGCTGCGCAAGCGCTCGTAAGCGACTTCGTTAAGAATGCAGTGGCTAACAGCTGCACGGACGCTACGGGCGCCGTGTTCGCGAAGCATTTTGGCGGCAGCGGTCAAGGTGCCGGCGGTTTCAGTGATGTCATCAACCAATAGCACGTCACAGCCTTCCACTTCGCCTACGACGTTAATCGCTTCGACAGTAGTCGCATTTTTACGTTTTTTGGCCACCAGACCGAGCCCCGCGCCAAGGATGTCTGCATAAGCGGAGGCCATTTTCATGCCGCCTACGTCGGGCGAGCAAACGACGAGTTTGTCGCTTTTAGTTTTGGTGAGATAATCGAAGAATACGGGTGAGGCAAAGAGGTGGTCGACGGGGATGTCGAAAAAACCCTGAATCTGTTGGCTGTGCAGATCCATCGTAAGGACGCGATTGGCGCCAGCGGAGACAAGCAAGTTGGCCACGAGTTTCGCCGTGATGGGCACGCGGGGTTGATCCTTGCGGTCTTGGCGGGCGTATCCGTAAAAAGGAAGTACGGCGGTGATACGTTGAGCCGAGGCGCGGCGAGCGGCATCGATCATGATGAGTAATTCCATCAAGTGATGATTGGTCGGCGGGCACGTCGACTGGATGATGTACGCGTCGTGGCCGCGGACATTTTCGTTAATTTTAACGAAAGATTCACCGTCGGGAAAACTCGTCACCGTGGCCTCGCCCAAGGGCATGCCAATGGATTGACAGATCGCCTCGGCGAGGGGCCGATTCGAGTTACCCGCAAAAATTTTCAATCGCGATTCGCTCATGTGGAAGAGATGTTGCGGGACGAACGGCTAGGCGGAAGACTTTTCTGCATTAGACGGCAAGAAGTGTGATTCCAAGGCGTCGACTCGTTTGAATAAATCCGGTATTTTGCGCCGCAAAACGTTGATGCGTTGCTCAAGTTGGTAAGGCAGACAGGGTGAACCTTTGACAAAACTGCCAGCGGCCAAGTCTGCATTTACACCACTTTGGCCGTCGATTTTAGCGCCACGCCCGATGGTGATGTGTCCAGCGAGTCCAGCTTGGCCACCAATGATAACAAAGTCCTCGATCGACGTGCTGCCAGAGATACCGGCCTGAGCGCATACCAAGCAATGCCGGCCGATGATGACGTTATGGCCGACTTGGACGAGATTATCGATTTTAGTCCCCTCCCCAACCACCGTGCGACTAAAGCGCGCCCGATCTAGCGTGGTATTGGCGCCGATCTCAACATCGGCCCCGATAACCACGGTGCCAATTTGCGGGACTTTTTCGTGCCGACCTTGGTTAAATTCGTAACCAAAGCCATCAGAGCCAATCACTGCTCCGGGTTGAAGTCGGACACGAGCGCCCAAGGTGCATTCGGCCGCGACGATGCTGCCCGGCATCAGCCAGCAATCCTCGCCCAAGACGGCTCCTCGACCGACAAATACTTGGGCTTGCAGATGGACGCGTTCACCGAGGCGCACGCCGGCTTCGACCACGCAAAGAGGCCCGATAGTGGCCGACGCAGGGACGATAGCGCCAGCGGCAACGTAGGCCGAGGGATGCACCCCGGCAGATGGCTTAGGCCAGAGTGATTGCTCGATGCGGGCGCATAGTTGAGCCAGGCCGACAGAGGGGTTTTCGACAAAGACGAATAATTGGTCGGGTCGTGGTTCTCCCACAAAGTCGAGTGGCACCAGAACGACCGAAGCTTGGGACTGAGCGACCTCCGGTTTGTACTTGGGATTGCCGAGAAAAGAGAGGTCTCCGGGAGCCGCAGCTTTGAGCGCAGAGATTCCGCGCACGGTTTGGTGCGTTTGCCCAAGCGTACGCTCCGCTCGAACCGTCGATAAAATTTCTTCAGGAGAAAAGGCGACCTGCATGTTATGGTAGCGTGCGGGAATTTATCGCACGGGCAATCACAGGGTTGATGAACACGCCGTAAACGGAGTGGTTCAAGAATTTTTAAGCATAAAAAAAGCCCCGCCAAATTTGGCGGGGCTTTTAAAGGGTATCGTCGGCAATTATTATTTGGTCGAAACGCCAGGAACGGTAATTTTAGGCGACTCGGTCGCAGCTGGAGCTGCTGCAGGCGCAGCGGCGGGAGCGGGTGCCACCGTTGCGGCGGGACGGTCTTTGTTGATCTCTTTCATCACGTCATCAGTGATTTCATAAGAGGCGTCGGCATAAATCACGCTGGAAACGCCGATGAGCGTCGGACCGGCCTTATCGAGAAGGAGCGTGGCTCCCTTGCGTTTAGCTACATCGGAAGCGATTTTGCTAATTTCCTCGAGCATGATACTACGGAAATTCTGCAGGCGTTGCTGGAGGGAGCGCTGGGTGTTTTGAGCAAAGGTACCGATTTCGTTTTTCTTGCGCTGAATTTCATCGAGCTTCTTAGCCGCTTCGTTTTGGGACTTGGCCTTGGCTGCGTCGGTGAGCGAGGGGTTATTGGCTTGATCGGAGAGACCCTTGTATTCGTCGACGAGAACATTACCGTCCTTGTTCATCTTCTCAATTTCTTCCTGCGCTTTTTGTTCATCGGCGCGGAGTTTAGCATTCTGCTCTTCGGTCTTGTAGTGCGAATCGTAGAGCTTGGCCATGTCCACCACGAGAATCGTGGGAGCGGCGGCTTGGGCGACTACGGCAGATAGAGCAATTGCCGCAAAAATCGAGAGGGAGGTGATGATTTTCTTCATGAGTAGGGTTAGGAGAATAAAGTGATATCTAAATCGAAATCAGAAGCGTGTGCCAAAGGAAAAATTGAATTGGTTACCCTTCTTATTTTCTTTGGTGCCAGTGATCGGGATACCAAAATCGAGACTGAGCGGGGCTCCAGCCACAAACAGACGCAGACCGAAACCGAAATTATCATTATAGCTAAGCGGATTGAAATCGTAGGCGCCTTTGTTGACGAAACCGCCGTCATAGAAGAGGGCGAAGCGAATCGGGCTTACGATGTCGATGGAGTATTCAGCGCTGAAGAAGCCGTAAGATTTACCACCGATAGGCTCGCCGTATTCATCCCGAGGACCGACTTCGCGGTTTTCAAATCCACGAAGCGTGTAGGGCCCGCCTAAGTAGAAAGAGTCGTAGTACGGAAGCCGTTTAGTGGCCCCGAAGTTTTGAATCACGCCGGCACGAGCGATAAGAGCCAAGACTTGGGCCTGAGTTTCAAAGATGGGGAAAAACTGCGAACCGCGAAATTCAAAGCGGTAAAAATTATCACTACCGCCTAAGGGGCCGCCGGCGAGGTCGGTATTAATTTCGACGCGGTTGCCAGAGGTGGTATTGATGATCTTGTCGCGGGTATCACGCAATAATTGGAAGCCGAGTTTAGAAACGGTGTTTTGGCCGGAGAGCGAGCGAATGTAGCTGGAGGCGCTGCTGGAAACGTTCTGAATATCGATGATTTGGTAAGTGTAAGAGAGTTTGCCTTCCACTAATTCAAAGAGGCGTTTACGTAGATAAATTTCCCCGCCGGTCTCAATCTGACTGTAGTAAGAGCTATTGTAGTCAGAGCTCGTGCGGAAAATGCTGAAGCCCAAAGCCAGCTGTTTCTGAAATAGCCAAGGTTCTTCGAAAGAAAGTACAATTTCGCTAGATTGGCTGCCGAGCTGCATGCGGAGCCGGAATTTTTGACCATCACCTTGGAAGAGCGAGCGGCGGTTAAATATATCGAAATTGGACTGGGAGACTTCAGCGAAAACGGTAGCGCGCTCAAGCGAGCTGAAACCAGCACCGAAGGTAAGATTGCCGGTGCGACCTTCCTTGACGGCGATGCGCATGTTGCGGCGACCTGGGATATTGGTCTCCTGCGGAGTGACATTAACATCCTCGAAAAAACGGGTGTTCTCGAGACGGAGCTTGCTGATTTTCATCAACACAGTGCTAAACACATCGCCAGGTCCGAGCACTAACTCACGCACGATTACAGTGCTCTTGGTCTTGGCGTTACCTTCGATAACCACGGACTCGACGTTGAATTTTTCGCTCTCGGTGATGCCGTACTCGATGTCGATATTACCCGTGTTGACGTTAGGTTTGCGTACGAGCCGCACGCGGGTGTCTAGGTAACCGTCTTTGCCATAAAAATCTTCCAAGCGCTCGACATCTTTATCGAGTTTGGACGGCACGAAGACGACGCCACTCTTCTGGCGAGCGACGCGCTTCAAAAGCGCCGAGGTAAACAGCTTATTACCCTTGAAGGATATTTCGCCGAGGCGGTATTGACGCCCCTCGGTGATGTTAATCGTCAAAACCAGTTTTTCAGGGGTCGGGTAAGCAAAAATCACATTGTCCTGCGAGATTTCAACGTCGAGATAGCCGTGCTCTCTGTAATAATCGCGTAGTTTGTCCAGATCATCGTCAAATTGATCATCCTTGAAACGACCCGAACCGGTCAGCCAAGAAAATAGCCACCATTTTTTGGTCTCCATCTCACCTTTGAGGGCGCGGGCTTTGACGTTGGTGTTTCCGACGAAACGGACATCCGAAATTTTAACCTTATTACCTTCCTTGATCTTAAAGATAATAGTGCCGAAGCCCGTAGCGCGATCACGCTCGATCGTGTACGTAACCGAAATCTGATTATAACCGGATTTTTGGTAGTACTCGCGAATTTTCTCGGAGTCTTCCTTAACAAGGCGCTCGTCGAGGGCCGTGTTGGGCTTGGTCTTGATTTCCTTCTCCAGACGAGTGCCTTTGACCTTCTTATTGCCCTCGTAGCGGATGGCCAAAACGCGATATTTTGGGGTGATTTCAATAACGAGGTTAAAAGATTTGCCGTCAACGGCTTCGCGTTTAATTTCGATGAACTCGAAAAGGCCGGTTTTGTAGAGCGAGCGGATGTCGCGATCGAGCATCGTGTCATCTAGATCACCGCCCTCGCGGACTTGCATGTTAGCACGGACAACCTGTTCGCTGACGTTGGCCGAACCGGTGAATTTCACCGCAATCGAGCCTACTTTGAAGGCCGGAGCCCCCTCTTGAGCCCCCGCCAACGCGGCCGGCTGGGCCTGCAAGGACATCGCACCCCCGGCAAAGAGGCAAAATAAGGCAAAAAGGAAGCAGGCGACCCTGCGCACAGGGTTACTGAGTGTAGTTTTCAAAGCGGGTGATGTCTCTTAGGAACGTAAGCTTCAATTCTCCTACTGGGCCGTTTCGCTGCTTGGCAACGATTAACTCGGCCGAGTCGGCGGCGACCTGAAATTTTTCGTCAGCATCTTTGGGTCGAGCGAGCATGAGAACGACGTCAGCATCTTGTTCGATGGAGCCAGATTCACGCAAATCGGCCAATTTCGGAGTTCGGTTTTCTTTTTCGGAGGCACGGTTGAGCTGACTTAGTACAACGACGGGCAGATTGAGTTCCTTCGCCAGCGCTTTTAAACCACGCGAAGCCTCAGCGACTTGTTGTTCACGGGGCATTTTGGAATCAGTTGGAGCGAGCAACTGCAAGTAGTCGACCACGATGAAGCCGAGGGGATTGCGCGCATGGATGCGGCGGGCTTTGGCTCGCAACTGCATAATCGAGAGCGCGCTAGAATCGTCGATGAAGATAGGGGCCTTAGAGAATTGATCGGCCGCCGCCAACAACCGCGCTTGTTCATCGCCGTTTTTAGACAATAGGCCATCGCGCAACAACTTCATGTTCACGCGGGCACGCGAGCACAGCATACGAAGCGCGAGCTGGGCGGCACTCATTTCGAGCGAGAAAATCAATACACCCACCGGTTCGCCGCGGTGCGGCATAGCGGCCGATTCAGCCATGTTCAAGGCGAGCGAGGTTTTTCCCATCGAAGGACGGGCCGCAAGGATGATCATTTCCTGGCGCTGGAACCCCCAAGTGAGTGCATCTAGGTCTTTGAAACCGGATGTGACGCCGGTCATCTCACCCTTTTTCATCATCATCTTGGTGATGACGCCCATCGCCTCGCGCGTGGGTTCACGCATGGGTTTGGCGCTCTCGCTCACGCGATTCTGCGTGACGTTAAAAATACGCTGCTCGATTTGGTCGACAAATTCATCGATCCCGCCGGTAAACCCATAACATTCTTCGACGGCACCCGTCGCCGAACGAATCAATTCCCGCAGCAAATGTAGCTCGCGGACTTTGTCGATGAAGTAGCCGGCTTGGGCCGTGGTCGGGATGCGGCTGCTGATTTGGGTGAGGAAAGCGAACCCTCCGACGGCATCGAGCTGCTTAATTGTTTTTAGATCTTCGGCGAGTACAGCTACGTCGACCGGCATCTGCCGATTGTATAAATCAAGCAAACGCTCAAAGACGATTCCGTGCGCCGCCAAGTAAAAGGACTCGGGGCGGATGCGCGCCTCAAGGCAGCGTGAAATCACGTCGGAGCCATCGAGTAGACAACAGGCCAGCAAATACTCCTCCGCTTCCAAGCTATGCGGCGGCGTACGACCGGCAAACACTTGGGGTGAGTTCTCGGCGCGCCGCGAGAATTGTGATGAATCTTCAGACATACGTGAGCCAGGATACAGACGGGTTACGCTCTGGTCCGCAATGGCGAGTTGTCCACAAACAATTCAGAAAAAACGAAGGCCGCGTCATCCGACGCGGCCTTCAGGAATAAAATACGCTAGAACTTATTTCTTGTCGCTCTTAGCGCCACCTTTGGCGGCAGGCTTAACTTCAACAGGGGCAGCGACATCGATCGGATTCTCGGAGACGACATCAAAGCCGAGTTCAACCGAGACATCAGCGTGGAGCTTCACTTTAACGGTGTGCTTGCCGAGAGTCTTGACTGGGGTGTGCAGGTGAATGCGCTTCTTATCGATCGTGAAGCCGCCAGCCACGAGTTTGTCGTGGAGGTCGTTCACGGTGATGGCACCGAACATCTTTCCACCTTCGCCCGTCTTCACGGCGAACGCTAGGCTCGTCAGCTCGAGTTTCTTGGCGAGTTCTTGCGCGCCGTTGAGTTCCAGCGATTCGCGCTCGGCGCGACGCTTTTTAAGCGCTTCGACCTGTTTGCGGTTCGCGGTGGTGACCGGCGCGGCAAAGCCACGCGGGAGGAGGAAATTGCGGGCATAGCCTGCACGCACTTTAACTTGGTCGCCTTCGCCGCCGAGACCTTCGACGGGTTTTAAGAGGAGGATGTCGCTGTTAGCCATGTTGTTTTGGTATTAAAAATTTAGATTAAAGGGGGGGGGAAGTTACTGGCGCCGATTTAGAACGGCACATCTTCATCGATGCTGCCGGCCGCCGGTGGGCGAGAGGCTGCTCCACGGGCAGGTGGTGAATGCCGTTCGGGTGAGGTCTGGTCGACATCATCCGTCGAGCTACCCGCACCTGGTGCAGTGCCGGCGCCGCCGCGTGTAGAGAGGAATTGAACGTTGTCGAGGACGACCTTGAGTTTGCTGCGTTTCTGTCCGCTTTGCTTATCTTCCCATTGGTCGAGTTTTAGACGGCCTTCGACCATGGCGGGGCTGCCTTTTGCAAGGTATTTGGCGACGAGCTCGCCTTGTTTACCCCAAGCCTCGATATCGATGAAGGTCGTCTCGTCGCGCGTAGCGCCTGACTCGTCCTTGAACTGGCGGTTCACAGCCAAACCGAATTGGCAAATGGCCGTGCCCTTGGGCGTGACCCGCAGTTCGGGGTCACGGGTAAGATTTCCGATGAGAAATACTTTGTTGAGGTAGGCCATGGGACGAGGCGACGGAAGAATCGCGATTAGACAGACTCAACGAACGTGCGGTAGACGTTATGGTTAAGGCGGAGGCGTTCCTTGAGTTGGCCCGGGCCTTCGGAGGGGGCGCTGAAGGAGATGTGCACGTAGGTGGCACCGGTGAGCTTAGGGTCGGTGACGCGCACAAAGTCGCGACGGCCGAGATTTTCAACTGAGGTCACGTCGCCTTGAACGGCGGTGATAACTTGCTTCACGCCGTCGATGATCTGATCGACGGATTCTTCCTTGCCACGGTTGTCGATGATGAAGGTGGCGCGGTAATTGCGTTTGGACGGGTTCATGGATTGGGTTCTCGGCGGTTGAGTTGATTCATGGCGAAGGAAGCGCCGCGAGTCAGCAGCAATTCCAAGCCTTCGATGTAATGGGTGAGTTTTTGTTGAATGATGATACTTTGATCTGTCGTAAATTTTCCTAGGACAAAGTCCTTGAGGTCCATGGCCGCGGGTTGCTTAGGGCCGATACCCACGCGGAAGCGCAAGAAATCGGGGCCTAGTTTTTCGAGCAAGCTGGAGACACCATTGTGCCCCCCTGCCCCGCCGTTTTCGGCCACTTTTACGAGGCCGACTTCGATATTGAGATCATCGTAGATTGCGACGATTTCAGGCGCGGCCAGTTTGTAATAACGGGCGACGGCAGCGACGGATCGACCGCTTTCGTTCATGAACGTAAGCGGCTTCACCAGCCAGCGGGTGCAGCCAGGCGCGAAATCCCAACGGGCGATTTCGGCTTCGAAGCCAGGCTTGGTTTGCCAGGTCAGCCCGTGCTTTAAAGCAAGGGCTTCGATGACAACCCAACCTAGGTTGTGGCGGGTATTCGCATAATCGCGACCTGGATTTCCCAGGCCTGCGATGAGCGAGATGGACATGACTCAAAGAACATTCGCCGTGCGCGTCGCCACGAGTGCGACGCGCGGGCGATCGGAAAACGCTTACTTCTTGGCGGGCGCAGCGGGCTTGGCAGCGGCGGGCGCGGCGCCGGCCTTGGCGGCAGGAGCAGCGGCTTTGGCATCGCCAGCAGCGGGAGCAGCGGCACCAGCCGCGGGAGCGGCAGCGCCAGCAGCGGGAGCAGCAGCACCTTCGGCAGGCGTAGCGGCAGCGGCGACTTCCTGCACGATTTCGGCGACGGGTTCGACGCAGGATACGATCGGTTGACCCTTGGCGTCCAAAAACTCGACGCCAGCGATGGACTTGAGTTCAGAGACTTTGATGGTCTCGCCGACCTTAAGCTCGGTGACGTCAACGTTGATTACTTCAGGTAGATCCTTCGGCAAGCAGCGGACACGCAGCAAGTGGGCGTTCATCTCGAGCACGCCGTTTTGGTTTTTAACACCAAAGGATTCACCGGCGGTCACGACTGGGACGCGAATTTCGAACAGCTCGTTAGCCTTAACTTCTTGAAGGTCGAGATGGAGATATTTGTCGGTGATCGGGTCACGCTGAATCTCTTGGAGAAAGGAAAGGGCCTTTTCGGCTTTGCCAGCCTGTTGGAGCTGGATGAGCACGGCGCGGCCGGAAACAACTTTCAGCAAGCGAACGAACTCGGGGGTATCCACCGAGAGCTTCTCAGGGCTGGTGTGCTTTCCATAAAGGATCGCAGGAATGGCATTCGCTTTACGAACGCGACGGGAGGCACTGCGACCGGTCTGGGTGCGCGGAGTGACGTTGAGGGTGAGCTGAGTTTTCATGAATTTGGTCCCCCTGAGACCCCGGTAA
>CANGCX010000061.1 GCA_947452315.1 Opitutia bacterium
AAAAGCTGCTCGTAAACCAAACGCCGCGTTCATGAAACCTGTTACGCCTGACGCCGCCCTGTCGGCTGTCGTAGGCTCGAAGCCGCTCCCCCGCACGGAGCTCACCAAGAAACTGTGGGACTACATCAAAAAGAACGGTCTCCAGGACAAGAAGGACAAGAAGCAGATCAACGCCGATGCCGCGCTGAAGGTTGTCTTCGGTGGCAAGGGCAAGGTCAGCATGTTCGAGATGACCAAGCTCGTCTCGAAGCACGTTTCCTAATTTTAGGACACTTCGTTTTATCAACCGTCACGAGTTCGCTCGCGACGGTTTTTTTGTGCCCGTTAGTGTTGAATTCAGGCCGACGTACGTGTGTTAGGGTTGCTGTAATTTGGTTAGCAATCGCTCGATGGCGCCGGCCTCGTGCAGCGCATGAGGCGGCACAGGAAAATCGGCGGTAAACACCCGCAAGGCCGCCGCTCGCTCAATCGTGGCGTGCGATTCATCGATTTGGCCGTTGGCGCCGGTCGCAGCCGTGAGGTTGAGGCCCAGTTGCGCGGCAAAAAAGCGATAAACGGCGTCGCGTTTCGATGGACCGTAATCGTGGCCTTCATCGGGGAGGTGAACGTTGATAGTGTTTTCGGCGGCGCCGTAGTAGCGGTATATTTTTTGGAGAAAGGGGAATTCGATGCGCGGGGTGTTGAGCGTCCAGTCTTTGCCGTCGGAGACGAGTAGTTGTGGTCGCGGAGCGGCGAGGGCGGCGATCATGGCGTTACTGGCGAAATAATCGACACCGCGGTGGATGGGTCGTCCGCTCTCGCAGGGGCAGCCGCCAAAGAAATGCGCGGACACCATCACGACGGGTGCGCTCACGGTCACACGAGGGTCGAGCGCCGTGAGAAGAAACGTCTGTGTACCTCCGCCAGATTCGCCGGTTACGCCGACACGGGTGGCATCGGCGCCTTCGAGCCCGAGCAGAAAATCGAGCGCGCGGATGCCGTTCCATAGATGAATCGTGATCGCGCGCGGGTCGCGGTGCGCGTCTTGGCCGTAGAGTTGGATGCCTTCGCCGTAAGCGAACATGTCGATGGCGAAAACAATGGAGCCCATACGGGCAAGTTGGGCGCAGCGCGTCTGTACGTGGGGTGCGAAGCGCGCGTGCGTGTCGTAATCGGCGGGCGTGGCAACCGCTCGGGCGTGTCCGTGGGCGGTGAGAACCACGGGATGTTTAGTTGTGAGATCGGTCGGGCGATAAAGATTGCCGGTTACGAGTAGGCCAGGGGCAGATTCGAAGGCCACGTTTTCAACGGTGTAGCCGTCGTGGATGCGCCGGTCGCGAACGATAGGATTGAGCGGGGTGCGCCGCGGCCAAGGCAAGAGACCGGCGGCGGCTTGGATGCGGGTGCGCAGGTGGCCAGCGTAGGTGTCCCAGGTTGCGCGATCCGGAAATTGGGTGAGGGCAGCGTCAAGAATCGCGGCGCCTTGAGCAGGGGAGAGAAAAGCGCCTGGGCAGAGGGCCGGACTGTTGGCTGGCGCGGGTGGCAGCCCCGCGGGTAGCCACGGCACATCGGCGCGGGCAATTGAGCCTAAAACGAGGGCAGCAACGATCAATGCGAAGCAAACGGGGCGGGGATGCATGAGCTAAGATTGCGTGGGCTGGGCCGCCGTCGCAACGCCGGTTTCAAGACTTCGGCTTGATTTTGGCGCGTTACGGCGCGATCAGGATTTTTCCTCGAGCGCGGCTTCGATTTGTTTACAGGATGCCTTGATGATTTCGAGGCGGGAGAAGCGTTTGTTATTGGCGGGGATCAAGTGCCAGGGGGCGAAGCGGGTTTGCGTAAGGGCGATCATATCGCCGACCGCTGTCTCGTAGGCGGCCCATTTGCGTCGATTGCGCCAGTCCTCGGCGTTGATTTTGTGGCGCTTATAATCGGTTTCTTCGCGATTTCTGAAACGGCGGAGTTGTTCGTCTTTACTGATATGAAGCCAGAATTTGATGACGATGACGCCGTGTTCGACGAGTTCGCGTTCGAATTCGTTGATCTCGGAGAAGGCTCGGCGCCATTCTTCTTCGCGGGCGAAGCCTTCGAGGCGTTCGACTAGGACTCGCCCATACCAGGAGCGGTCGTAAATGGTCGCCATACCCGCGCGGGGAACGTGTCGCCAGAAACGCCAGAGGTAAGGATGAGATTTTTCTTCGTCGGTGGGTTTGGCGATGGGGATGACGCGGGAGTCGCGCGCGTCGATGGCATCGGTCAAACGGCGAATGGCGCCGCCTTTACCGGAGGCGTCCCAGCCTTCGAAGACCCAGACGATGGAACGGCGGGCTTGAGAGGCGCTATGAACGATTCGGTTGAGTTTTCCGAGCCATTTGTCGCGTTTTTCTTCGTAGCCTTTGGGGGCGATGTTTTGGTCGAGTGGGAGCGAGAGGAGGCGGCGGAGTCCGGCGGCGCGCAGGGGGGTAGTCCGGCGAGGTTTGGTGGCAGCGGGTCGCGTCTTGTGAGTGCGGAAGTGGGCGCGGAAACGGCTGAGCACACGGTCAGCGACCTCGAGGTTGCGGGCGCGGGGATCGGCGGCATCGACGACGTGCCAAGGGGCGCCGGGTCGTTGGGTGGCGCGGCGCATGGTATCAGAGAGGCGAGCGAGGCGGTCGTAATCGCGATGGCTTTTCCAGTCTTCGGTGGAGACGCGCCAAGCCGTGCGTTCGTCTTTTTCGAGTTCCTGAAGGCGGGCGCGTTGGCCGTCTTTGGTGAGATGAAGCCAGATTTTAATAATGAGCGCACCGTCCGCGGTGAGCTGGTCTTCGAAACGGGCGATGCGGCGAAGCGCGGTGTCGAATTCGGCGAGGTCGCGGGGGCTGCGCGGGTCTTCGCGGAGGGCTTCAGTGTGCCAACCGCCGGCGTAGATGCCTATGCGACCATAAGGCGGGAGGCAGCGCCAGAAGCGCCACATGGCAGGGCGTTCTCGTTCTTCGTCGGTGGGTTCGTGGAAGGCGAAGGTTTCCACGCCGCGGGGGTCTAGCCAGGCGTTGAGGGTGTTGACGACTTCGCCTTTGCCGGAGGCGTCGACCCCTGCGACGACGATGAGGACGGGAAAAGGTGCATTTTTCAGCTGCACCTGCATGTGGACGAGCTCGGCGCGGGCGTCGGCGACGCGAGCCTCGTAGGTTTTTTTAGAAAGGCGCTCTGGGTTGGCTTTAGCCATGCATGTATAGAAGTGGCGGCGGGCGCAGGGATTGTCGAGTCGCGGGCGCGGAGGTGGCTTCGTTGTTGTTAAATTGTAACCCAAATCGTCGGCGTAATGTTTAACCACCTGGCAGACGAGGTGGACTTTTATCGCTCCCGCTTGCTCCGCAGGCGTGCTGCGTAAGGGAATCCCAGCTCTCCAGGGCCGGGAGGAGGCCAAAAAAGAGAATGGAGGCTTGGTGGGACGTTCTTGCCAATTGGCTTGGCGGGGTTGTCGAGGGTCGGCACGGTGGCGAGCTTCGGTTTGCACTTTCGAATTTTTTCGCAGCTATGTCCCTTGATTCCACTCATCCGCAACGTACGCGTGCGCTGCTCATGCTGTTGGTCGCGAATTTCTTCTGGGGGCTTAGTTTCCCGCTGATTAAAAGTATTTTATTGCTGCACGAAAAATTGGTGCCTGAGGCGGGTTCTTGGTTTTCCACGGTCTACACCGTGGCTCCGCGCTTTTTTTTGGCGTTGTTGGTGTTGATCGCGCTGAAGCCGCGCGCGTGCCTCGGGGTTAAGCGAGGGGAGTTAAAGCAAGGGGCGGCAATCGGTTTATTTGCAGCGGCGGGGATGCTGTTTCAAAACGACGGGATGCAGTTCACGGCGGCGAGTACATCGGCGTTTCTAACGCAGTTTTATGCGATTTTAATTCCAATCTTTATCGCAGTGCGGGCGCGGCGGAATCCTGGTATAACGGTCTGGTTGAGTTGCGCTCTGGTGTTGGCAGGCGTGGCGATTTTAGGGAATTTCGACTGGCGGCAACTGCGGTTTGGGCGCGGTGAATGGGAGACGTTGGTCTCGTCGATATTTTTCATGGGGCAGATTTTGTGGCTCGATAAAAAGGAGTATGCAGCGAATCGGGCGTTTGAGCTGACGCTAGTGATTTTCGCGACGCAGGCCTTGGTATTTGCAGGGTTGGCAGTTGCGGAGGCACCGAACCTCGCGGCGCTGGTGGTGCCGTGGACTTCGTCGGCTTGGGTGGTTTTTACAGCTGGGTTGACCTTATTGTGTACGCTTGGGTCATTCGGGCTTATGAATGTGTGGCAGCCGAAAATCACAGCTACAGAGGCGGGGTTGATTTATTGCGTGGAGCCTGTGTTTGGTGCGTTGATGGCGTTGTTTTTACCGGCGATTTTTTCGGTTTGGGCGGGGATCGCTTATTCGAATGAAGCCGCCACGTGGACTCTATTAGTGGGCGGTGGGTTGATCACGGCGGCCAACGTTTTGATCCAGCTGAAGCCTCCGGCGAAGTAAGTTCCTGTGGGCGGGTTGGTTCGTGCGACTAAGGTCTTTCAAACCTGCCGGTGCGCAGAAACACGCTCACGAGATCGAGAGTCTCTTTGCGCCATTGTAGCCAAGTGTGTGAGTAAGGCAGCACGCGGTGCGCGTGCTCGCCAGTTAGGTGGGTGTGCGTCACGGCGACGGTGCCGTCGTTGGGCCCATCGAACCAAAATATAAAGAGCGGATTAAACCATCGGTTTCCGGCGATGATGCCGAGCTCGCCGGCGTTGGCGGGCCAAGGACCGAATTTGATTGGGAGGCTGGCTGATGACGTGCCGAGGCGATAGCCGTTGATGCCCGTGAACCAGCGGAATGGCGAGAAGGCTGCGAGCTTTTCGGCGACCACCGTGCCTTGATTCGGCGGCGCGAGCATGACGGTGCGCCCAAGATTGGCTGGTAGCGCGATGCCCCGCTGGCGACAATCGTCTATCCAAGCGCGCACTAAGATGCCGCCCATCGAGTGAGTCACAAAGTGTACGCGTGGCGCGACGGAGATCTTATGTGCGGCCAGTTGGGTAGGGAGCCATTCGCGCGCAAGCGTTTCTAAGTGAATGCTGCGCGAGGGGTAAGAAAGATTTACGACGCGGTAGCCTTGGCCTGCGAGTTTACTTTCGATGGGCTTCATCGCCCAGCTACTCATGCCCAAACCATGGAGCAACACGACCGCCTCGGGTGTAGTGGCGGCATTGAGGGCGGCGGACATCGTGAAAAAAACGAAAATGTGACGCAGGTGCATCCCGCCGGAGTGGGACCTGGACCGGCTCAGTATGTTGCGCGGCGGTTGCGCAGATTATAGACACCGCGGAAGGTGATGGCGCCAAGTACGACTGCGCCGCCTATCAGTGCCTTAGGCGTAGGGCGTTCGCCCAAGGCGAGCAGCACCCAAAGCGGGTTGAGCAACGGCTCGATCACGGGAACCAGTACAGCTTCGAGGGCGGTCACGTGCCGGATGGCTCGCGCGTAGAGCAAGTACGACACGCCTAGTTGCAGTGAACCCAGCAGCACCAATGCACCCCAGCCGCTCGATGGCAGATTCGGCGCACCGATGATCCACGGTAGGCCAATGAGAAACGCGAGGATATTGCCCAAGATGATGGATTCGACGGGCGAGCCGTCTTTTTGGTAACGCAACGCGAGTGTCATACCCGCGAAACACAGACCGCTCACTGCCCCAAGGATGTTGCCGAGTAGACCGGTGAATTCGAGGTTGTCGGCGAAGAATAAACCCATGCCGCCGAGGACAGCGATGATCGTGAGCCAATCGGCTCGAGTGGTGCGTTCCCCCAAGAGCGTGGCACTAAAAAGAGCGATCCACACCGGCGCCGTGTATTGAAGTAGGATCGCGTTGGCCGCGGTCGTGAGTTTCGTGGCGGCACAAAACGTGACCGTGCAAGCAGCGTAGCCGAGCGCGCCGAGCACTTGGGGGCGGGAAAAGTGAAACTTCAGGTCGCGGCTGATCGCGGCGATAAACAAGGCTGCAATCAACCCTCGTCCGCCTGCTACGGCGAGCGGCGGCCATGCGATGGCTTTGATCAAGAGCCCGCCGAGGCTCCAGCAGAGCGCGGCCGCGATGAGTTGCCCGACGGCGCGGGTGTGGGCTGGTGCTTTCAAATGAACGTCATTTCTGTGCGAGCTAGCGATTGCGCGCACGCGAAAAAGTAGTGCTTAGGTTACATCGCGTAAACGCCAGTCACAAAACCCTTGGCAGGATACGACGCGGCTGTTTGTTGGCTGCAGTGACCCTAGTGATGAACCCTGTTCCCCCTAAACTATCTATGCGAGCGGCGCCGCTTGGTTGCTGAGCCCAGCCCATGCTTGAACACCTACTCGAGTATTTCCAGGGCACGCCCCTTTCGCTGTGGGGACCGTTTATACTGCTTTTGTTGTGTGGGTTTGGTTTACCGATGCCGGAGGATATCGTACTCATTGCCGCGGGCATGTTAGGGGTGATAGATGGCCATTCATGGCTCAAAGTGAGCGCATTTATGTACATGGGCGTGCTGGCGGGCGACACGATGATTTTTTTTGCCGGTCAACGTTACGGCACCCGTTTGCTCGGCACAGCGTGGTTTCAGCGAATTTTCCCTGCTACTAAACAGGCTCGCGTCGAGGAGCTTTTTGCCAAACACGGAACCACGGGTCTGTTCATTGGCCGGTTCCTGCCGGGCTTACGGGCACCGATTTTTTTCAGCGCAGGTTCACTGAAGGTGTCTTTGGTGAAATTCTTGCTAATGGACGGATTGGCGGCGCTGGTAAGCGTGCCGGTTTTCGTATGGCTCGGACAGTGGCTGTGGGTAAAATTCGCGGACGATTTCGTGCAACTGGAACATGCGCTCAAGCGCACGCACACCTTCACACTTTGGGGCACGCTGGTGATCGCGGTGCTGCTCGTGACGGCTGTGTGGCTATGGAAACGTCGTGATCGCAACTGAAGTTGAAGTCTCCGTCGTAAGGCTTATCTAAGCTACTTGTTTTATGAACCAGCGGATTGGGTATGTTTCGCTTTTGGTGCGCGATTACGACGAGGCGATCGCTTACTATACCAGCATACTGGGTTTTCAGCTGGTGGAAGATACCCCGCTTGCCCCAGGAAAACGCTGGGTGCTTGTGGCGCCGCGTAGCGCGACAGATGGTGGGACTTGTCTGCTGCTCGCGCGGGCCAAAAATGCGACCGAATTGGCTGCTGTCGGCCAACAATCGGGCGGGCGGGTTTTTCTTTTTTTACACACGGATGATTTTCAGCGCGATTACGCTCTGTTCCATGCACGTGGCGTAAAGTTTTTAGAGGCTCCACGTTCCGAGCTCTATGGGACCGTCGCAGTCTTTCAGGATGAATACGGCAACCGTTGGGATTTGCTCCAATTAAACGGCGTTAAGCACGCTCCTTGAATTTGTTGGGGAGAGGTGAATCTCGTTAACCCATACGCTGAAACTGCGCTGCTCGTAAATTTACTTTCTGGCGCAAACATGGCCCAAGCCCACGCCCGCTTCCCATGTGGGGCTTCACGATTTTTTCTTTTTTGCAGCTTTGCCCGATTTAGGCGCGTTGTTGTCCTCAGGATCGCTGTAAGGGCTGCGGTCAAATGTGCCGCCATCGCCCATCAAGCGTGGATCACCGGCAGCTTGCAGTGTCGCCATCAACTGCTCAGAGAGAGCACGCCGTTCCTTGGTAAAGGCAGGATCGCTCGCGAGATTTTTTACCTGATCGGGATCACTTTTGAGTTCGTAGAGTTCCTCGGCGGGACGTTTCGCGAATGCGAGTTCGTAGTGCTTTTTCCATTCTGGGTATGCGCCGTGGGCGATAAGCCAAGTTTTGGTGGGGCTGGCGTCCATGTCTGGATACGCGGCACGCGTATTTTCATCGATTAAGGCGAAATCAGGTTGAGCGGTTGCAGCTTGTAACGGTGCGCCCATTGGCCAGCGCTCAGGCGCGAAATTGCGGATGTAGAGAAAATCTCGGGTACGAATGGAGCGCATCGGGTAGGGTAGGTTGCCCTCTCGAGCCGCGCCGACATGGCGTTCGCGGCCAGAGATGATCGCATTGCGACTCGCATCTATGCGGCCTTGCTGGTCGGAGTTTAATAGCGGCAAAAGGCTCACTCCGTACAATCCCTGCGGCGGAGGCACGCGGCCAATTTCCAAAAACGTCGGCATCAAGTCAGGCAGACTTACTAAATCTTCGATAACGCGGGCGGGTTTCGCTCCCGGGTAGCGCATGATCAATGGCACCGCTGTACCGAAGTCGTTGAGGTTGCATTTGCCAAGTGGCACGCCGGGCATCCCGTGATCGCCGCTGAGCACAATCAGCGTGTGTTCGAGTTCGCCGGCCTCCTCGAGACTTTGGAGTAACGCCCCCACGTAGGCGTCCACGGCCTGACATTCGCCCAGATAGTCGGCGACATCTTCGCGGACTTCGGGCACGTCCGGCAGAAAGCTGGGTAACTTGCCTTTGAGTTGATCAGGCTCAATGCCCCAGAGTTTTTTTCCGCTACCTTTGATCCAAGTGCGATGTGTGGTAGTTGTACCCATCCAATAAAGCCAGGGTTGGCCTGGTTTTCGCGCGGCGAGAAAGTCGCCAAAATTCGCGCGCACCTCTGCCGTAATTCGGGCGCGGGCGTCGGCTAATGATGAGCCTCGTGCGATATCAGCAGTCACGTTTTCCGAAAAATTATTCGAGCCGACGCCGGCACGTTGATACGCGTAGGCCTGACCGCCGAAGCCGGCATCGGCGGGCGTCCCGGGGCTCCAGACTTTGTGGCTTTTGCCAATATGATAACCGTGCTCGCGAAGCAGCAGTGGAAAGGTTGGGATCGTGGCGTCCCATACGGCGCCTTGTAAAATTGCGCCACGGCCCGTTTGAAAAAAATGTCGTCCTGAGAGCAACGAGCTGCGACACGGGGTGCAACTCGGGGCATTAACGAAGGCGTTTTTGAACACGACGCCTTCGCGGGCGACGCGGTCCACGTGTGGGGTTTGAATCACATCGTTGATCGTCGGTCGGCCATCGAGCCCGCGGTATGCGCCGGCGTAGCGGCCCCAATCATCGGCGAATACAAAAAGAATATTAAGTCGCGGGCTCGACGTTTCAGCGCCGCGGATGCCAGCGACTAGCCCAATGAACGCGAACAGCATGAATGGGGTTTTCATCGGCGGCCATGCTGACACGCACTTGCTCTGCATAAAGGTGAAAACTCGCGTAACGGTTGCTTTCACCGCACCGTTTGCGGCAGTTTGGGTGCATGACATTGCCCCGCCGCTTGGTCTGGTTCGTCTTGTTCGTTTTACAGTTCGCCACCGCGGCCCGCGCCACGATTGGCACCACCTTACAAAGCCAACTTGGCAACCCAAGCAGTGCCACTTCTGTAGCCTCTGCTACAACTAACTACCTCATCGCCCGGCCTCAGTACGCTCTTTCGTTCAATAATACCACGCGCGAGCCCAACTGGGTTAGTTGGAATCTTACGGTTGCAGATGTCGGCACCTCGGGTCGTTCCGCAAATTTTTTCCAAGACACCACTTTACCCGCCGGTTTTTACCAAGTCCTCACGACCGACTATTCAGGTTCAGGTTTTGATCGTGGCCATATGTGCCCCTCGGGGGATCGTACGGTCACAGACGCGGATAATGAGGCCACGTTTTTCATGACCAACATGATTCCCCAGTCGCCTGACAATAACCAAGGCGTCTGGGCTAATTTTGAGAGCGAGTGTCGCTCCATCGCCGCCGCTGGTAACGAAGTTTTGCTCATCTCAGGCCCGAGCGGATACGCCGGTGCTACCATTGCGAGCGGCGTCGCCATCGCCGGTTATACTTGGAAAATTGCGGTGGTTGTTCCGGTCGGCAGTGGCACCGCAGTTAGTCGTATCACTAACGCGACGCGCGTTATTGCCATTAAGATCCCCAATATCGCCGGCGTCCGCAGTACTCCTTGGCAAAACTACATCACCACAGCTGGTCAGATTGAGACCGATACCGGATACACGTTTTTCACCGAACTGCCTGCTTCGGTTGCCACCGCGCTCCGCGCAAAAATTGAAGGGGCTGCTCCCGTCGGCTCACCCTCGATCACAACGCAACCGGCCGCGCAGACTGCCGCCGTTGGCGGCTCAGCGACGTTTTCGGTCACTGCGATCGGTGATGCCACGCTCACCTATCAATGGTCCCGCGATGACGTTATTCTTTCCTCCGCCCAATCCGCTACGCTCACTCTTTCATCCCTCACGGCCGCTGATGCAGGAAATTATTCCGTCGTCGTAAAAAACTCGCTCGGCTCCGCCACCAGTGTGGCGGTGTCGCTCACGATTACGGGGCTGCCGCCCGCGATCGTTACGTCGCCATTTGCTCGCACCGTTACCGCCGGATCCTCTGCTACATTTGCGGTGGTTGCTTCTGGATCGCCCTCTCTCACCTACCAATGGCGCAAAGCCGGTATCGCCATTACCGGCAATACCACGGCCACCACCGCCGCTCTCACACTCACTAATGCCCAAGCCGGCGACGTCGCTAATTACGACGTCGTTATCACCAACTCGGTTGGCTCCGTTACCAGCGCGGCCGCCCCGCTCACGGTCAATCCCGCCGCACCTTCTGTTACGAGTGCGCCCACCACGCAAATCTCCGCTCCGGGCGCCACTGCTACGTTGACGGTTGTTGCCAGTGGTACTGCCCCGCTGACTTACCAATGGCGCAAAGCCGGTGTTGCGCTCACCGGGAACACGAGCGCTACCAGCAGTACCCTCTCGATCCCAGGCGCCACCGTAGCGGATTCTGGCAGCTACGACGTCATTATTACCAACGCCCTCGGCTCCATTACTAGTGCTTCGATCGCGCTTAATATCACTGTAATCCCCCCCGACCCGGTGTTTTGGGATTTCACGACCGCGACACCGACGAGCGGGCTCCCTGCTGATGTTTCCGGCGGTAGCGTTGTCCAACGCAATAATTTCGGCACCACCCAGACGCTTACTAGCGTCTCTGTTTCCAGCGGCTACGCTGGCGTCTCTGGCGCATCTAATGCTGGTGCCGCGGCCCGCGTCGGCTCTCTAAACCTCGCCGAAGGTGGCTCCGCATTTTTTGAATTCACGCTCACCCCCGCCGCCGCCCGCCAACTCTCGGTCACGGGTCTTAGCTTTGGTGCGCGCAGTACCGCCACTGGCCCGCAGGCTTACGCTCTTTTCGTTGTCCATGGCGCCGCTGAGCCCGCGCTTATCGCTAGCGGTTCCTTGGCCAACAACAGCGTCTGGACGCGCATCACGCCCAGCTTTCCACCCGTCGTCAGCGACAGCGCGACCTCAGTCACTTTCCGGCTGTATGGTTATAACGGTTCTGGGAATGCCGGCGTCAATACGGCCAATTGGCGCATCGATGACCTCTCCGTTCAACTCACCACGGGTGCGGGTCTCACCGCTGGCTCCTATAAGGACCGTCGTCTCACCAACCTGTCCTCCCGCGTCCGCACGGCCAACGCCCCTGATGTCGCTATTGCCGGTTTCACTATTGCGGGCACTGCCTCGAAACTCGTCCTGATCCGTGCCGCTGGTCCCACGCTCGGTGCTCTTGGCGTAACGGGCTCGCTCACCGCACCCAAACTCGAGTTGTTCCGCGGTTCTGCTGTCATTGAAACTAACACCGGTTGGGCCACGTCCGCAAACCCCGCCGCGCTTGCCGCCGCTGCAAGTAGTGCGGGCGCCTTTGCTTTTGCCGCCGGCAGTACTGACTCTGCGATTCTCACCACGCTCACACCCGGTGGTTACACCGCGCAAATTAGCTCCGGGGCTGGCTCGGCCGGCGTCGGACTTATCGAAGTTTACGATCTCTCTGCGGCTACGGTTGGCCAAAATCTCGTTAATCTTTCCACTCGTGCGCCCGCGGGTACGGGCAATGAAACGCTCATTTCCGGCTTAATTATTGGAGGCACATTGCCGAAACGCGTTCTTATCCGTGCTGCCGGTCCCGCGCTCGCCGCCTTTAACCTAACTGGCGTTCTCGCTCGTCCGCAGCTTACGCTCTTTTCCGGTGCCACACCCATCTTTGTTAACGCGGGCTGGAGTACCTCGAGCGATGCCGCTGCGATCACCACCGCATCAGCGCAAGCCGGCGCGTTCGCTTTCTCGGCTGGCAGTGCTGATGCC
The DNA here is from genome assembly GCA_947452315.1 of Opitutia bacterium. Lineage (GTDB taxonomy): Bacteria > Verrucomicrobiota > Verrucomicrobiia > Opitutales > Opitutaceae > Tous-C4FEB. The sequence continues at coordinate 12,123 of CANGCX010000061.1, forward strand.
GCCATGATCGTGACGCTTGTTCCTGGTGCCTATACCGCGCAAGTTTCTGGCGTTGGCGGTACTACCGGCCTGGCCCTCGTTGAGGTCTACGAATTGCCGTAAGCTTACGGACCCTGCGATGAAACGTTGGAGATTTTTCGCGGTTTTAATGACAGCCGCGCTTGTCGTGTTGGCGGTGCTGCTCCTGCGCCCATCAGGGCCAATTGCGCCCACTTCTTCGTCGGTTTCTGGCGCGGGATCGCTCGCCGCTTTACTCCCGACCAATCTATTAGCCGAGCAGGCCGCGCTCGCCGCCGCCAACCAGCTCGCAGACCCACGGGCTCGTGCGCGCGCGTTGGGAGAGGCGTTTCAAGCGCTGCTCGTACGAGATGTTGAGGCTGCGCTCATTGCGTTGCGTGGGCTTCCTCTTGGAGCAGATTATAACACCGCGCTTTTTTTGCTGATGGATGCGTTACATCGGCGCGACCCGGATCGCGCGCTTCTACTCGCGCGGGAGCTTGTGACGACCCGTGACCAAGCCGCGATCTACAACGTAATATTCGATACTTTTACGCGCGAAAGTCCCGCGATGGCCGTCTCCCGCCTCGCTCTTGTACCCACTGGTCCTGGTCGCGAAAACGCTCTGCGCGCTCTCGCCAGCGCTTGGCTCCGCGTCGATGCTCCCGCCGCGCTCGCCTGGGCTCAACAGCTTCCGCTCGCCGATCGTGCGCCCGCAATTGAAAGTGCGCTTCACGAACTGACACATACCGATCCGCTGCAGGTCATTGAGCTCGCGCAAACCTCTCTCACCGGTTCTGCGCTTGAGCGCACCCTGTTTCTTGCGCTCCAGAAACTTACCCTCACGGACCCCGCCGCCGCTGCGGGAGTTGTTCCACTTTTGCCTGCCGGTGACACGCAAACCCGCGCCGCGATTGAAGTAGCGCGCGCTCTTGCCGCGCAAAATCCCGCCTGGGCCCTCGATTTTATTGCGCAACTCCCATCCGGGGCCACGTCCACGCTTGCACTCAATAGTGTGCTCACGAGTTGGGCTAATGCAGCGCCCGCCGCCGCCGCGCAGTATGTCGCCGCGATGCCCTCTGGTCCAGGGCAAGATGCCGCCGCCGCGCATCTGGCTGGGTTACTGGCTCGCGAACCCGCCAATGCTCTTGCTTGGGTTCAATCGCTTTCATCCGCCAACGCTCGCGCGGCCGCCCAAGTCGGTTTGGCCTCCGCTTGGGCGCAGAGAGATCCTGCCGCGGCCACGCGTTGGGTCAGTACGCAAGTTGTCGGACCTGCGGCCACGCCCGCCCTGATGGGGGCCCTTTCTTATTGGGCGCTCTCCGACGCTGCGGCCGCCCGTGATTTTGTCGCGTTGCTACCCGAAGCAACGCAGATTGTCGCCGCCTCTACTATCGCTCCGCAACTCGCCCAGCGAGACCCTGTCTCCACGCTTGCGTGGGCTCAAACCCTTGCTTCTCCCGCGGCTCGCGAAGCGGCCGTTGCTACCGCCTACGCACGTTGGTTCGACAACGCCCCTGCGCTCGCCCGCACGTGGCTCGACGTAGCCAATTTTTCGAGCGAGTTCAAAAATCGGTTACGTTCTTCGGTGATTCGATAGGGGGTTTTCATTTTTCTATTTTAGCCTCGGTTCTCGACACTTTGATTTACGCCGCCAAAGGATATTCTCCGATGAAAACACGTTTTGCTTTCTTAATCCCCGTCCTCGCCCTCTTTATTTCGGTCGCTGCGGCCTCCGATAAAGACGGCGCCTGGATCTCCATGTTTAATGGCAAAGACCTCTCCGGCTGGAAAGCCACCGAAGAGGGTCCGGGTTCTTTCACGGTCGAAGAGGGTGTTCTTAAAATCGGCACAGGCCGCGCGCATCTTTTTTACGGCGCCGACGGTTCGGCCTCGTTCAAAAATTTTGAGTTTAAGGCTAAGGTGAAAACCACCAAGGGCTCCAATTCTGGCATCTATATTCACACCGCCTACGAGCCTAAGGGCTGGCCCAGCAAAGGATATGAGTGCCAAGTGAACTCCACGCACACCGACCGCAAAAAAACTGGCGGTCTTTACGCAGTGCAGGACGTCCTGGATAAAGCCCCGAGCACCGACGACGTTTGGTTTGATTACTACATCAAGGTCGACGGCAAACGCATCGTGATTCAGATCGACGGCAAGACCACTGTAGATTGGACCGAGCCCGCTGATTGGGATCCCTCGAAATCCCTCAAGAATATGAATGGCCGCAAGCTCAGCTCCGGTACGATTGCCCTGCAGGGCCACGACCCCAAGAGCGTGACTTTTTACAAGGATCTCATGATCCGCGCGCTACCGTAATTGGACTGAGAGCACGGGTGAGAAGTCCCCGCATGGCGCGGGGACTTCTCGCTCATACGGTGGTGGGCTTAAGGAAATTGTGCTTCCCCGGATAAATCGGACACGCGCTGGGCTTGATCGTTGATAGTTAGGTTAGCTTGACCTGCCCCGGATGACTGGACACCGCAGACCCTAGATTTTGGTCAGGTTGACCTGCCCCGGATGACTGGACACCGCAGACCCTAGATTTTGGTCAGGTTGACCTGCCCCGGATGACTGGACACCGCAGACCCTAGATT
>CANGCX010000062.1 GCA_947452315.1 Opitutia bacterium
ACCAACGGCAGAGGGTTACTATTTTCTTACGAATGTCATTGTGCGTAACTCCATTTTCGTAGCGCGCCAGAAACTTGGTCCAATCTTTGGTGCTGATGCTGTCCAAGTAGTATTCTCCAAAGTGTCCGCTCACAGGTTTGAGTTTCGCCCCATAGGTTCGCGTGCCTTCTTGTTTCGCCGCGTTTTTCGCGGTGATGAACTGTGTGACGGCATCGGCTACTTTTACGCGTTGAACACTGGCAGTTCGTTTTCTGGACCACTCCTCGCACAGGTTGATAAGTGAAGTGCCCGCGAGTGATTTTGCTTTGCTCCACTCTGCTACTGCACTGACCAAAGGTATTCCGTGTTCGGCTACGATCTCTCTGGCTTGAGTGAGTTCGGTGATGTCCGAATTGCTGACCATATTTGCGGCGGCTATTCCGGCCGCGAGTTGAGCCGCTTTTGTTCTGGCCTCGGCCTCCGCCTCCGCAAAGTCGGTTCGGTTTAGTCGTTCGCGACCATTCGGGCCAACCCACGAGACAGTGTAGCAGAAACCTGAAACGGTGGATTTCGCTTTTGTGCGGACAATTCGGACCACAACCGACTGGTCTCTTATCAAGTGGGGAAAGCGGGTAGGGGTGCCCATAAAAATCGGACAATATCGGACGCCCATGTGTCCTCAAGTGCCCTTTTTTGACCCCTTCCTTTTGGCTTTCTCCCTCTGAAGCCTCTAAAAATTGGTGCCCCCACGGAGAGTCGAACTCCGCTTTGGTGGATGAGAACCACCCGTCCTAGCCGATAGACGATGGGGGCGTCTGACGGAGGCGAGAAACTTTGGATTTCGCGCGTCGGGTCAAGCGCAGTTTCCTCTAGGGGCACACTCTCGGGGCAGAATCGCGCCGCAGTTAAGTGCTGGGTGTGGGCGCGCGGTGGATGTGTGGGCTCCAGGTCGCGTAGCTCGGTTCTTCGTGTAGAAAAGCTTCGGGGGTATCGACGCCGCGGAAGATCGCGGCCTCAGGCATGCGGGCGAGGAGGGCGGCGATGTCGTAAGTTATCGTGGCAACTTCGGCGGGCAGCGGCGTCCAGTTGCGGAAATCTGCGGGGGTGAGGAGTGGGGCGGCGAGCTCGGCGGTGGCGACGCGCTTGAGGGGGTGACCGAGGCGTTGATAATGCCAGGTGTCGCGTCGGGCATCGGCGATGATGGCGGTCGCAGGTTCACTTATGGCGTGGGCGATGAGATCGAGGCTGCCGTAAGCAAAGGCGGGGCGTGGACTTAAGGTTTGCCAGGCGCGGAGGGCCATTGCGACCGTGCGGATGCCTAGGGTCGAGCCGGGGCCTTCGCAGAAAACAAAGGCGCGCACGCTTGCGAGGTCGACGCCTAGGCGCTCGACGCAGCGGAAGATGGCGACACCGGCTTCTCCGGTTTGGGTTTCCCAGCGGGTAGTGCCGTCGGCGGCGTATAGGCCGACTTGGCTGCGCAGCGAGGCCGCGTCCAAAACAAGGACGGGAGCGTGGTCTCGGATGAGCTCGGATAAACTCAGCATCGTTGCCACCAAACGCATCGCGGGGTGCTGGGGCAAGCGCGCAAGCGCCCTTATAGGCGGCGCGGCCGAATCCGGCATTGACCGGGCAGGGGCGTCGCGTAGGTTGCCCGATTCTTTTAACGAAAACCTGTCTTCGACTTTTTTACCTGTGAACATCCAACTCAATAACGTCTCCGATACGCGCAAAAGCATCGTTGTCACCCTCGACAAGAGTGAAGTAGACGCCGAATACCAAGCGACCGTGAGCGAATTTTCTAAGTTCGCCCAGCTGCCTGGTTTCCGTCCTGGCAAAGCTCCGGCCAACATGGTCTTGAAGCGCTACGGCAAAGATATTTTAGGCGAATTTAAACAGAAGGTCGTCGCCAAGGCCTACCGCAGCGCCCTCGACGAGAAGAAGCTTGAAGTTCTCAATCTCGTGAATGTCGAGGAAGGCACCATCGAGCCCGGCCTCTCGGCCGCCGTAACTGTCACGGTCGATGTGCAGCCTGAATTTACCCTCCCTGAATACGTGGGCTTGCCCACCGAGATCGCCGGTACTGACGCGACCGACGCCGAAGTAGACACCGTGATCGAAGGTCTCCGCGGCGAACGCGCTGACTTTAAGGTTGCTGAGCGTCCCGCCCAAAAGAGCGACTACGTGAAGCTCTCCTACGAAGGCACGGTCGACGGTAAAGCGATCACCGAGCTCGCTCCTGAGAAGCAAATCTACGGTAAAGTCCCCCAGACTTGGGAAGAAGTCGAAGGGGCCAACGACGGCGTACTTCCTGGCTTGGGCAAAGCCCTCGCTGGCGTGAAAACGGGCGAGAAGAAAAACATCACGATCACATTCCCCGCTGATTTCGCTCCTGTGGCCGCTTTGGCTGGCAAGGTAGGCACCTATGCCGTCGAGATCCTCGAGATTCGGGAGCGCGTGTTACCCGAGCTGAATGAAGAGTTCTTCAAATCTCAGCAAGTGGACAACCTTGAAGCTCTCAAGAGCAGCGTCCGCAACAATCTCAAGCTCCGCAAAGATTACGAAAACCAGACGGCGCAACGCCGCCAAGTTACTGAGGCTATTGCCGCCAAGGTTGATTTCCCCGTGCCACAGAGCCTCGTTGATTCTGAGACCCAGGGTGTGCTACGCCAGTTCATCGAGGAAAATATGCGCCGCGGCGTGCCGCAGGATCAGTTTGAAAAGGACAAGAAAGAGCTCTTCGCCGGCGCCCAGAAGGCCGCTACACAGCGCGTCAAGGTCCAGCTTATCCTCGCCAAGATTGCCACAGCCGAGAAGATTTCTGTCAGCGAGCGCGATATCGACAACTTCATCTACCGCGAGGCCAGCCGCTCAGGGCAGAAGCCCGAGAAGCTCGTCAAGGACCTCACCAAGGACCGCGACCAGCTCCGTGCTATCCAGCAGAATATCATTTTCGACAAGGCGGTTGATTTCCTCGTCTCCAAGGCTACGGTTACGACGAGTCCAGCGAAGGCTTGAGTCGCCGTTAAAACCATACCGTGAGCTACTATCTTCCTAATCCCACCATCTACGACAGCAACGGCCGCGAAACGCGCGCCATGGACGTGTATTCGCGCCTTTTGAAGGATCGGATCATTTTCATCGGCACGCCCATCGATGATGCCGTGGCCAACCTCGTGATCGCGCAGATGCTCTATCTGCAGATGGAAGATGCGAAGAAAGATGTGCACGTTTACATCAACTCTCCGGGCGGCAGCGTCACGGCGGGTATGGCGATCTACGACACGATGAACTTTATGCAGTACGATGTCGTCACTTACTGCATCGGCATGGTTGCTAGCATGAGCACCGTGCTTCTTGCTGCCGGCAGCAAGGGTAAGCGCTTCGCGCTCCCCAACAGCCGCGTCATGATTCACCAACCCAGTGGCGGCGCTGGCGGCCAGACCGCTGACATCGCCATCGCGGCGCGTGAGATTATCCGCTGGCGCACGACGCTTAATGGCGTGCTCTCAAAGCATACCGGCAAGCCTGTGGCTGACGTTGAGCGCAATGCCGACCGTGATTACTACATGGATGCCGAAGAGGCCAAAACCTACGGCATCGTGGACCATGTGATCGCTTCGACCCGCGAGGCCCAGAAGATCGTGGTGCCGAGCTCTGCTGCTTAAAAAGGAAGGGAAGGGGGCCATCTAGGCCCCGCGCGGACGGTGGATTTTACCTCAGACTGAGGTGAAATCTGCTCTGGACTCGGCGTACAGGACCAAGCCAAATTGGTTAATGGCCAAATCATCGCGTATGACGCTATGTTCTTTCTGCGGGAAGTCGCAGACGGAGGTGAAGAAAATCATCGCCGGGCCTGGCGTGTATATCTGCGACTCTTGCGTGGGCGTCTGTAAGACGATCATGGACCGCGAGCTCAAGCCCGCCACTTCCACGGATACGAAGCCCGCGATCCGCCTCATTAAGCCCGCCGAAATCAAGCGCACGCTCGATGAATTCGTGATCGGTCAGGACCATGCGAAGAAGGTTTTGGCCGTCGCCGTATATAATCATTATAAGCGCCTTAAATTCGGCACCAGCCCGTCAACCCTGGATCCATCGGAGATGGCGCACGAGTTCAACGACGTTGAAGTCGAGAAGAGCAATATTTTGCTCGCCGGTCCGACCGGCTCAGGCAAAACCCTGCTTGCTCGCACGCTCGCACGCATCCTCGATGTACCGTTTGCTATTTCTGACGCGACTACGCTCACCGAAGCTGGCTACGTAGGCGAAGACGTAGAAAACGTCGTTCTACGCCTCCTCCAAGCCGCGAATTACGATGTGAAGCGAGCCGAGAGTGGCATTATCTACATTGATGAAATCGACAAAACGCGTCGCTCCACGGAAAACGTCTCTATTACCCGCGACGTCTCTGGTGAGGGCGTGCAACAGGCCTTGTTGAAAATTTTGGAAGGCACGGTCTGCAACGTACCGCCCCAAGGGGGCCGCAAGCATCCCAACCAGGAATACATTCAGGTTAATACCGCCAATATCCTCTTTATTTGCGGTGGAGCCTTTGTCGGTCTTGATCAGATCCTGAAGAAACGCCTCGGCTCGAGCTCCGTCGGTTTCCACGTCAATGCCGACGACCGCGCGATCACGCCCGAAGAGGTGATGAAGAAAATTGCGCCCGAAGATCTCGTGCGCTTCGGCATGATCCCGGAATTCATTGGCCGTCTGCCGGTGGTTTCCGTGCTCGATCAGCTCTCCGTCGCCGATCTCGAAAAAATTCTCCTTAAGACGAAGAATGCGACGATCAAGCAGTATGCTAAACTCTTCGCGATTGATGGGGTGCGCCTGCATTTCACTCGTGACGCTGTTAAGGCAATCGCCCAAAAAGCGATTGATCTTAAGACCGGCGCGCGCGCGCTCCGCTCGATCATGGAAACGCTCATGCTGGAGGTCATGTATGAACTACCCCAGCGCGACGATGTGACGGAAGTCATTATCGACGCTGCCGTGGTCGCTGGTCGTCGTCGTCCTACTCTTCGCCTAGCGCCCAAAGCCGAGCCGACCGAAAACGCCGCCTAAGCGGGCGGCGTTACGAGGGCGTTAATGCGTCCCTCACTCGCTCACCAGTGAGCGTAGTCGCCCTTTTCGAGCTCGAGGGCGAATTCCACAAAAAGTTGGACGCAACGTTCGACGTCTTCCAGATCTACGACTTCGCTTGGCGTGTGCATGTAGCGGAGAGGAATGCTCACGAGCCCAGTGGCGACGCCTCCGCGGCCCATCTGAATCGCGCGAGCATCGGTGCCGGTCGGGCGCGGGTCGGCTTCGATCTGATAAGGTATTTTTAATTTCTTCGCGGCGGCGACCAGACGGGCGAACACCTTCGGGTTGATGTTGGCGCCGCGGCAGAGGATTGGACCGCCGCCGAGTTTGGTTTCACCGTATTTGCGGTTATCGCAATCGGGGTGATCGGTGGCATGACCGACATCGACGGCAAGTGCGATGTGCGGGTTGACGGCGTAAGCGGCCGTGGTGGCACCGCGTACGCCGATTTCTTCCTGCGAGGTGGCGACGCTCACGACCTTAGCGGCGAGCTTGCGCTTGGCTTTTGACAGACGAATGAGAGTTTCGCCCACAATGTAGGCTCCGACTTTATTGTCGAAGGCGCGGGCCGTGCCGACGCTGCCGTGGATCATCTCCAGTTCATGGTCGTAGGTGGCTGCATCGCCGATGGCGATGCGTTCGAGGGCTTCTTTTTTAGAGCGAGCTCCGATATCGATCCAGATTTCATGGATTTCGGGGACTTTTTTACGGTCGGACTCTTCCATTAGATGGATGGCTCGTTTTCCGGTGACGCCTTTGACAGGGCCGTTGGCGGTCTGGATGATGATGCGACGACCCGAGATGATGCTGCGATCGTGACCGCCAATAGTGTCGAAATAGATGAAGCCGTTGGCGTTGACGTAGGTGATGATGAGCCCGAGCTCGTCCATGTGGCCGGCGAGCATGAGGACAGGATCTCCCTTGGGGTTGAGCGTAGCGAGGCGATTGCCGAGGGCGTCTTTGCTATAAAGATCTGCGGCGGGTTTTACGTGGTGATCGAAAACGGCTTGGGCTTCGGTCTCATAGCCGGAAGGCGAGCGGGCGTGGAGTAGTTCCGAAAGAAAGGCGGGTACACGGTAGGATGACATGTGGTTTAATCTCGCACCCTCGGGCGCGGGCGCAAAGCGTTTTTACAGCATGACCATTTATCCAGCCATCGATATCAAGGGCGGCCGCGCCGTGCGGCTCCTGCAAGGACGCGCGGACCAAGAGACTGTTTACGGTGAAAATCCGGCTGCGGTCGCCGCGCAGTTTAAAGCCGATGGGAGCGCATGGGTTCACGTCGTGGATCTGGACGGTGCGTTCACCGGCGAGCCACAGAATCTGGCTGTGGTGCAAAGTATCGCGGCGCTTGGGATGAAGGTGCAGCTCGGCGGTGGTCTTCGTACGCGCGCCGCAGTTGAGCGGGCAATCGGCTTCGGTGTGAGTCGCGTTGTAATTGGTACGCGCGCAGCCGAGAGCGAAAGTTTTGTCGGCGAACTTGTGCAGGCCTTTGGAGAAAAAATCGCCGTTGGTATCGACGCCAAAGATGGCAAAGTCGCAGTCAAGGGCTGGGTCGACACCACAGGCACCGGCGCACTCGACCTCGCGCGTCGTATAGATGAACTTGGCGTGCGAACCTTGATTTACACAGATATCGGCACGGACGGGATGTTGACCGGGCCGAATTTCTTAGCCCAGGAAGCGATGTTGCGCGCGGGCAAGTTTGGCGTGATCGCCAGTGGTGGCGTGAGTCGACGCGAGGACGTCGTGAAACTTGCCGAGCTTGGCCTGCGCTACGCGAATCTCGACGGCGTTATTGTCGGTAAAGCCATCTATGAGAAACGCGTGGAGTTGCCCGATCTGTTGAAAATCGTCGGTTGAGGCCTATCAACGAGCTGCGATCTTTTCGGCGATCTCTTCGAGCGGGTAGGTGATAATCTCGGCGAGCGTCGGGTGATACCAAGGCGCGCGTAACAGATCGAAGACCGTGGCCCGCAGTACGAGCGGGCCGCTAAACGCATGGATGAGTTCGCCGGCTTGCGGGCCGACGATTTCGGCGCCGAGGATTCGGCCGCGCTTGGGTTCAGCTACAACCTTCACGTATCCATGGTTAGCCTCCATTAAAATGGACTTTCCATGGTCATTAAACGGGTAGCTCGCGACCAAGTAAGGTTCGCCGGTGGCGTCGAGTTCGCGCTCGAGCCGGCCGAGGGTCGCGAGCGGCGGATCGGTAAACACGACGCTGAGCAGTTGTGACCAATCGACAGGTTTAAGATTTTTGACTTTGGCGGCGTGGCGGGCGGCGAGTTCGCCTTGGAGAATCGCCGTGTGGACGATCTCGTGCGGCCCGGAGCAATCACCGGCGGCATAGATGTGCGGAGTGGAGGATTGTTGCCAGCGGTTGATGATAATTTGTCCGTTGGCGCGGGTATCGACTCCGGCAGCAGCGAGATTGAGCGCGGCGGTGTTGGGCTCGCGGCCAAGTGCGTTGAAAAGATGAGCGGCGTGCCGCGTGCGGGATTTGCCGAGGTGTTGGAAACGCACCGTGATGCCTTGTGAGTCGCGCGAGATACGCTCGATAGCTGTGTTAGTGAATATCTCGATCCCTTCGTTACGGAGCGCTTTTTCAATCACAGCGGCAGCGTCAGCGGAGTGTTCGCGCAAGAGTTGAGCGCTGCGTTGTATGAGTGTGACGCGCGTGCCGATGCGGTGGAGAAACTGAGCGAGTTCACAGGCGACGATGCCGCCGCCGAGTACGATAACGCTCTTGGGAATGTAATCGAGATCGAGCACATGATCGCTGGTCCAGAAACCGGAATCAGCGAGGCCTGGAATCGGCGGCACGCTGACTTTGGATCCGGTGCCAAGGAGGATGTGACGTGCTCGAACGGCGCGGCCATTGGAGAGTGCGAGCGTGTGTTCATCGAGGAAGCGGGCGTGGGCGCGGATCAGATCGAACTTGCCTGAAGCGAGCGCAGTTTCGCGGTACGAAGCAAATTCACGGATGATTTTTTTCTTCCGTGTATGCATCGCCTTCATGTCGGCGCGGGCCGAGGGAATCTTGAGGCCAAAGGTACGACCTTGCTGCGCGAGGTGGAGGACCTCTGTCATGTAGAGGAGTGTCTTGGACGGCATACAGCCGCGTAAGATGCAGAGCCCGCCGAGCTCTTCTGCACCGTCCACGATAGCCGTCTTGAGCCCGAGGCCGACGGCAACGCGGGCGGCATTAAAGCCGGCGCTACCACCGCCGATAACGAGGAAATCGTAAGTTTTGAGGCGAGACTTAGACATGGGTACGAAGTGACAGACGGGGATCAGGCCGCGATGGCGGCGGAGATTTCATGGGCCTTGGCGGGGGATATAAGTTTTTCCACGAGCAATAAAGCGAAGTCGAGTGATGTGCCCGCGCCTCGGCTGGTGAGGAGCTGACCGTCGCACACAGTGCGCTCGTTAGCGAGGATCGCGGGTAATTCGTGCGCGACAGAGAAATGCGCTGTGTAGCGTCGGCCCGTGAGTAAACCGGTATCGTTGAGTACGGTGGGCGCAGCACATATAGCTGCGAGCCAGCCGCCGGCGGCGTGTTGGTGCAGGACGAGCGCGCGCACGCGAGGATCAGCACGCAAGAGAGCGACACCGGGACCGCCGGGTAGAAAGACGCAGTCGTAGACGCGGTTACTTACCGCGGCGAGTGTGGTGTCTGCGCGTATTATGAGTCCGCTACGACCGGTGACGAGGAGGTCTTCGGTCAATGAAGCAACTACGACCTCGACGCCGGCGCGGCGCAGTAAGTCGATCGGAGTGACGGTTTCAATTTCTTCAAAACCCGTGGCTAGGATTGCCAGAACGTAGGGCATGGCGTGATGTTGGAAGGAATGAGCGATCCTGCCCATGGAAATGTTTTGGCCGGTAAACGGCTGGTAATCTTTGGTTGCGGTTACATCGGTCGAGCGGTGTCTCACGCGGCCATCGCGGCGGGTATGAATGTGACGGCCTTGACCCGCAACGCCGAGAAAGCCGCCAGCCTGCACGCTGAGGGTGTGCATGACGTCGTACTCGGAGATCTCGCGAGTGCGACCTGGCATGCGCAAATTCCGGGAGGGGCTGACTTTGTGCTCAATTGCGTAAGCTCGGGCGGCGGAGGTATCGAAGGCTATCGGCACAGTTATCGCGATGGGATGGTGAGCCTTGTGTCCTGGTTGCGGTCGCAGGGTGGGGCGGGCACGGTGATTTATACGAGTAGTACTTCGGTCTATCCGCAGGACGGTGGCGTGGGCGTCGATGAAAACGCCCCGACTGGCGGTGATGAACGCGCGGAGACGTTGCTAGCCACTGAGAATCTTTTGCTTACCGCCAACGACGCGGCATCCACGCGGGTGGTGTTGCGTTTAGCGGGTATTTACGGGCCGGGCCGTCATCATTTATTGGCGCAAGTTCGCCTGGGCGAGGCCGCGGGGCGAGCGGAGGCTCATCTTAATTTAGCGTATCGCGACGATATTGTTGCCGCGGTTCGTTCGGGGTGGGCGTTGGCGCCAGGAGCGCATCTTTTTAACGTTGCTGACGATGGCTCGGCGACCAAAGGCGAGATAGTGGCCTGGCTTGCGGCCCGTCTTAGGTTGCCCTTGCCAGCATTTACGGGTGCTCCGGCCGGAGGGCGGCGCACGGTTACGCCCGATCGGATCATCCTGAATACTAGGTTGAAGGCGGCTACGGGATGGCGACCGGCTTACCCGACGTTTCGCGAAGGTTACGAAAAAATCTTGTCACTTTAGTCGCGTGGGCGTCTTTCGTCGTTTCACGTTCTAATTCACCAACCCTTAATTTTTCTCCCAATATGGCCGGCGTAGGCAAACTCCTCAAACAAGCTCAGAAAATGCAGCGCTCAATTGAGTCGCTTCAGTCTCAACTCGCCGCCAAGGAAATTGACGTCGCGGCTGGCGGTGGCGCAGTCAAAATCAAGATCAACGGCGCAGGCCAATTCGTCTCCATCGCGCTCGACGCTGAGTTCTTGAAGGAAGACGCGAAGCTCGTGAGCGAAACCCTCCTCGCCGCCGTGCAAGACGCCGCCAAACAAGCAAAGACATACAACGACGCTGAAATGCAGAAGGTCACCTCGGCCTTCCAGATGCCTGGTATGATGTAAGGCCAGCGTGCGGCTCGCGGCGGGGACGGGCGCTGGACAAGGCGTCGATGTGTTGCCGCGGGAGCGCATCTTTTTTATTCTATGACGCCCGCTTTTGAGAAGTTGCAGCAGCAGCTGAAGCAATTACCTGGGCTGGGTTATCGCTCTGCGGAGCGTATCGCATTGCACCTGCTTGTGGAAAAACCCGCGCAACTCGCAACGCTTGTTTCTGCACTCGAAGCAGCCTCGCGCTCGGTGCGGCGCTGCGAGCGTTGCGGCAACCTCGCGGAGGGGGATGTCTGTGGCATCTGTGCGGATGAGCGTCGCGATCGATCGGTGGTTTGCATCGTCGAGCACGTGCCCGATCTCGTGGCCCTCGAGCGCAGTGGCGCTTACCGCGGCTCGTATCATGTCTTGCACGGCAAGTTGTCGCCGATCCATGGGGTTGGGCCGGACCAACTCAATCTCGCGGCGTTGCAAGCGCGCTTGGCGGTGGGCGAGGTTTCGGAGTTAATCTTGGCGTTGTCTAACGATGTCGAGGGCGAGGCGACGTGTCACTACCTCACCGAACAACTCCCGCCCGAGCATGCGGTGAAGGTCACGCGCATCGGCTTTGGCCTGCCGAGCGGTGGCGGTGTGCTCTACGCTGATTCCGTTACGCTTAAGAGTGCGCTCGACGGTCGTCGTTCTTATTCCTGAGTCCGAGTTCGGCCGATAGTTTGCCTGAAACTTCGGCATTTTATTTTTGTCGTTCCGGTCTCAATTGCTTTCTTCCTCCCCATGTATTCCCGGTTTTTGTTTTGCTTGCTCGCCTTGGGTATCGGTCGCGTCGCTCACGCGGCGAACGCGGCGCCCAATTTCATCTTCATCCTCGCCGATGATCTCGGCTGGACAAGTCTTTCGCAGGCAATGGACGATCACCTCGCGGGCTCACGGAGCGATTACCACGAGACACCCGTCCTTGCGCGGCTCGCACAAAGTGGTATGCGTTTCGCTCAAGGCTACGCGCCCGACGCTCTCTGCTGCCCGACGCGCCGCAGCATCCAGTTTGGCCAGACCCCCACGCGCCAGGGCGACGAACGTTTTCCTGAAAACTACGCCCTCGGTCAGCCTGCGCGCCTCACCATTCCCCGGATGTTAAAGGCCGCCGATGCCCGCTACCGCACCGCGCATTTCGGCAAATGGGATCTCCGCTCCGGCCTCTTTCCCGAAGACCTCGGCTACGATGAAAGCGACGGCAACACCGGCAACCGCCATGGCGACGTCGCCCTCGGCAAAGATTCGAAATGGGAAGCCTTCGATCTTAACAACGACCCCAAGCGTATCGACACGCTCACCGACCGCGCCGTGAGTTTCATCCGCCGCAACCAAGCCGCCGGCACGCCCTTCTTCCTCCAACTCTCGCACTACGCCACGCACGTCGATATGCAGACGCGCGCCGCCACGTACGAAAAGTTCCTCGCAAAGCCCAAGGGCCGCATCCACGCCAACGCCGCTTGGGCCGGCATGCTCGCCGATCTGGACACGGGCATCGGCCGCTTGCTCGACGAGGTGGACCGCCTCGGCCTCACTGGCACGACTTACATTATCTTCATGGCCGACAACGGCGCCGCCGAGTTTATCCCGCCCGTGAAAAACAAGCTCGATCACCCCTCCACCTTTGCGACCCCGCCCCGCAACACGCCTCTGCGCGGCGGCAAGTGGGTGCTTTATGAAGGCGGCATCCGCGTACCCTTTATTGTCCGCGGCCCCGGCGTGAAGGCTGGTGCGCAATGTGATGTGCCCGTCGTTGGCTGGGACTTGCTCCCGACCTTGGCTGATCTCGCTGGCTACACCACGCCGCTCCCCGGCGATATCGATGGCGGTAGTTTCCGCGCTCTCTTCGCATCCGGTCAGGGGAAAGTTATCCGCGCGGAGGAGCCACTTATCTTCCATCGCTACGCCAGCGGCTATCCGCATTCCGCCATCCGCGTGGGCGACGAGAAACTTGTGAAAATTTGGAAGACTGGCGCTCTCGAACTCTACGACCTCAAAGCTGATCCCGGCGAACGCACCGATCTCGCGAACCGTCGCCCAGAGCGCGTTCGCGTGCTCCACGAGCAGCTCATGGCGTATTTTAAGCGCATGGACGCTGAAGTCCTGCACGGCTACGGCAAAGCTAAGGAAGAGAACTGAAGTCGCCAGTCGCCTAGCTTAAATACGTTTAAAGCGGGAAAAGCATTCAGTTCCAATAAGTCGGGAAGTAGCCAGGGTGCGGCAGCTTGCTGGCCTATCTAGTGCACGGTACCGGGCCAGGCAGCGTTGAGTTGGGCGCTGAGAATTTTGACGCGTTCATTTTCATGGGCTGCAAGATTGAGCGTCTCGTGCGGATCTGCGGGAAGGTGGTAGAGCTCGGGTTTTCCGGGTTCGTTTTGCGGCGCGGGAACGATGAGTTTCCAACCGTCGGCTAGAATCCAACGCCAACGGAGGCTGGAGGCGGGGTCGTTTTGATCGACGAAGTTGTGGGTGAAGCATTCCCCGAAGAGCGCAGTGCGGTCGGCGACGGCGCGAGGGTCGATGAGATTGATGCCAGGGAGGTCGCGCGGCGCGGTGACGCCGCAGGCTTTGAGAATCGTGGGCAGCAGATCGAGCGAGCTCACCGGTGTATCGCTTGAAAGGGGTGTGAGGGTTCCGGGCCAGCGGAGTATGATGGGAGTGCGCAGGCCGCCGTCATAAGGCGATTGCTTTGACTTCGGTGCGAATCCGGCGGCTTGGGGTTGGGTTATCCAGCCGTTGTCGGCTACGTATACGACAAGAGTGTTTTTCGTGAGGCCGGCACGATCGAGGTGGGCGAGAAGTTCGCCGCAGGTTTCGTCGAACCACTCGACCATGGCCCAATATTTGGCGATGCGTTCGCTGGGCGCTTGGGCACGATATTTGGCGAGGATGCGTTCGGGCGGGTTATGCGGATCGTGTGGCATCATCGGGGCATACCAGATGAAGAAAGGTTTCTGCTTCTGCTGCGCATCAGTGATGAAATCATAGATGGGCTGCAGGGTCTTGCGGCCGATGGTGAGTCCCTCGTCGCCATGACGACCGCCGTGGCTCATTCCCGCGGTGAAGCCTCCATTTGTGTAGTCCCCGAGCCACCATTTGCCGGTTTGTAGACTTACGTAGCCAGCTTGGCTCAAGAGGCCAGGTAGCGTAGGCCATGTTGTGAGATCGCGGACCATGCGCGCGCGGCCGGCCTGAAAGCCCAGACTTTTCAGGAACTCGTTTTGGGGCATCGTCTCTGGCTTGGTCGGATCGTTACTGGTGATGCGGTGCTCGTGCGGGTAACGGCCGGTGATAATGCTCGCGAGGCTTGGGCAACACAGGCTGGAGGGGACATAACCGTGGCTAAAGGTGAGGCTCTGACTCGCGAGGCGATCGAGCTGAGGAGTTTTAATATGTGGGTGGCCCATGAAGCCGTAATCGCCCCAATGTTGGTCGTCGGAGATAATCATGACGACGTTGGGTGGTGCGGCGAATATGCCGAGACTTAGCGCGGTAAGGAGCAAAACAACGTGGCGATAGCCCAGCATGCGGTGTGAGGCTGTCCGCACTTGGAGAGGTGGGGTAAATCTCATACCGCTTACATATCAGCACAGGCAGACATCGCATATGAAAAAGATGCGACTAGGATCCGGTCACGGGCCTCGAGTTCGCAGTTGAAGGCCCCCTCCTGCGAACGGCTGAAGACCTCGGCAAGGGGCGATCGCGTCCTTAGCGATGCGATCGCTGCAGTCCAGTCCCTCGTTAAGCCTGCTCGCGTACTTCTTTGATCATTTGAACGGCTGTTTTTTTACTCTGCACTAATGCCT
This sequence comes from Opitutia bacterium, assembly GCA_947452315.1. Lineage (GTDB taxonomy): Bacteria > Verrucomicrobiota > Verrucomicrobiia > Opitutales > Opitutaceae > Tous-C4FEB. Next base: position 14,011 of record CANGCX010000062.1, read on the forward strand.
TTTCCACGACTGGCTTCACGTATTCGAATTCCGCGGATGAAATTATTTTTAATCCCAGTCGCATGCAGAAGCGCATGGCGTCTTGATCTGTCATCTCCAATGCGGCCGCCGTAGCCTTAAGGTCCTGCAATAAGGACGTGGACATGCGGATGGGTATTGGTTTCGAGCTCACTTCTAAATCGTTATGAGCGAGCACTAGCTTGATAAGCTAAATGTCGTGAAACGGGCGAAGTCAGCGCTGAACCGGGCGCAAGAAGGCGTCATGACCAGCGCGTATGCTGCGCGATTGCTGGAGCGAGGAAACAGCAAGGACATCATTCGAGGGTCGTGATGTTTTTCAGGTTGAGGTCTTGGAGGGCTATGTTTTGATCAATGAAGATATGTTCACGGAAATACTCTTGAACCTACCAAACCCGAGAGGGTGGTGTACGAGAGAGAGCTTCTTGTGGTGTATCCCTCAGGCGCGGGCGTAGTATATCGGTGAGCAAAATTCACGTTCGCCGACGTTCACTGAAATTCACAAAATAATGATTTTCAGATAGAAACAGAATTTGTCTGTTCTCCGACGTTCTCCGATGTTCCAAAAAAATAGGCTAGGGTGGTGTACCGAAATGGTGTACGCGGCTTCG
>CANGCX010000063.1 GCA_947452315.1 Opitutia bacterium
CAGGCGCTCGCGCGAACCACGCATTTGTGTGTGATCGCTCACCAAGACGACATCGAGATCAACGCGTATCCGGCGGTGGCGGATTGTCTTGGGCGTAGCGATCGGTTTTTCACTGGCGTGGTTATGACCAACGGCGCGGGTTCGGCGCGCACTGGGAAGTTTGCGCACGTGACCGACGCCGAAATGCAGCTTATCCGCCTTGAAGAGCAGCGGACGGCGGCCTCGCTCGGAGCGTACAGCCTTCAGTTGCAGCTCGCGCATCCGAGCGCGGATGTAAAAAAAGCCAGTCACGCGGGCGTCGCGGCCGATCTTGCCACGATATTTGGCGGTTGTCGGCCGCAGGTAGTTTATTTGCACCAGCCGGCGGATAAACACGATACTCACGTTGCGTGTTTTCTGCGCTGCATCGAAGCGTTGCGGGCCTTGCCCCGAGATCAACGCCCGGCGCGCGTGCTTGGAGTCGAGGGCTGGCGTGATCTGGACTGGCTCGCAGACCACGAGAAGGTGGCGATGGACGCCAGCGCGAATCCCGAGTTAGCGGCAAAACTCGTTGGCGTGTTTGAGTCTCAGATAGCGGGCGGCAAACGCTACGATCTCGCCGCGATGGGGCGTCGTTTGGCGAATGCTACTTTTTTCAATTCTCACGCGACCGATCAAACGAATGCCATTTCGCTTGCGATGGACCTCACGCCGCTCGTGGCGGATGATACGCTGAGCGTGCGTGAGTTCACGCTGGGACACATCGAGCGTTTGCGCGCCGATGTCGCGGCGCGACTGACGGCGATGGGCGGCTGAGTGAACTTTAACCTCCTGCGTTGCGAATAATTTACCATCCAGCGCGTACTGCGCCGGCTAATTTTGTTACGTCGTCCGATTAAATAGCAGAACGACACTCCCTCGCTCGCGTCATTTATTTTTTTAATCGATGAAATTCACCCTGGGATTTTTTACTTCTTTATTTTTTGCGTTGATCGGCGCGATGCGCGCAGGCGAAGCGCCGCGCACCTTTGGGTTTAACGCCGAAGGACTCGTTGCGGCGCGGGCGCGTTTGGCCGCGGGTGATGAGCGACTTGCGCCATCCTTAGACCTGTTGCGTGCCGAGGCGGATCGCCTCCTGAAACTCCAGCCGGCTTCGGTCATGGATAAAACACGGACGGCGGCGAGCGGCGATAAACACGATTATTTTAGCTTCGCGCCCTACTGGTGGCCGGATCCAAAAAAATCCGACGGCTTGCCTTACATCCGTGACGATGGCCGCGTGAATCCCGACAGTAAGCGTGGTACAGATTCCGGCGCATTCAGCCGCACGTGTAACGCTGTCGAGACCCTCGGTCTCGCCTATTGGTTTACTCGCGACGAGCGTTACGCCCAAAAAGCCGCCACGCTCACACGTACGTGGTTTTTGGATGCCGCCACGCGCATGAATCCCTCGTTGGAGTACGCGCAAGCCATTCCCGGTTTAAATCATGGCCGCGGCATCGGCATCCTTGAAGCGCGCCATCTGAGCAATCTTGTCGACGGGCTTGCCCTTATTGCGGGCTCGACGGCTTGGTCCACCGCGGACTCGACCGCGATGACAGGTTGGCTCACGACCTACTACGATTGGGTAACCACGAGCAAAAACGGTCGCGAAGAAGCGGCCGCCCAGAACAACCACGGTTCTTGGTACGATGTTCAGGTCGTAGCACTCGCACTTAATCTCGGCCGTATCGCCGACGCTAAAAAAATCGTCGCTCAAGCCACGACGAAACGAATCCAACGTCAGATTGAGCCCGATGGCCGTCAACCGCTCGAACTCGCGCGCACTAAGTCACTCGATTACTCCTGTTTTAATCTCGAGGCGCTTGTTCGACTTGCGCGCTTCGGTGAATCTGTCGGCGTGGACCTCTGGAAATTCTCCACTTCGGACGGGCGTAACCTCCGCGCCGCGCTGCGTCTGGTCGCGCCCTACGCCGACCCCGCAAAAAAATGGCCGAAAGAAGACATTAAAGCCACGGATCGCGCGCGGATCTTGCCGCTTTTGGTTGAAGCCTTGCGGCATGGGCCCGATGCCAGTTTAAGTGCACCGCTTGCTCAACACCTCGGCCCTGCCGCTTCCGGCGAATATTGGCGTTTTGTTTGGGGCGGAAAACTCTGATCACCAACACGTCTTTCTTAAAATGCCCCGCCTCCTTCGCGCTCGCGATAATCGCAACCAAGCTCTCGTCGAACCCGGCGTCGGTCGGCTCGCGTTGAGTTATTTCAACCTCATCCGTCTGGCTAGTGGCGAGACGCACACGATAAGCGTCGCGCGCTGCGAGTTGTTGGCCGTGGTTCTTGCTGGGGCGGCTGATATCGTCGTAGGCGAGCAGGAATTCAAAAATATCGGGCGTCGCGCTGGGATCTGGGACGGACCAGCGGATTCGGTTTATTGCGGTACGGGTGCGTTGGTCACGGTCCGCTCGTTGCGTGACGGCACGGAGATCGCCGTCGCTGGTGGCGTCTGCGCGCAAGCCCACGCGCCGTTTCACATTACGCCTGAACAAGTCGAAATGGTCGAAGTCGGTTCAGCCGCGACGCATTCTAGGCGGCGTATCTATCACATCCTCGGGCAAAACGCTGCGGGCCGCGCGGGCAATCTACTTGTCAGTGAGCTCTACGCGGACGCCGGTTGCTGGTCTGGTTATCCGCCGCACAAACACGACACCGAGCGACCGCCCGAAGAAACCGCTTTCGAGGAAATTTATCATTATCGCTTCCGCCCTGAGACGGGTTTCGGCGCTCAGTTTTGCTACGAAGAACAAGCCGATCAACCGGTCGCGATCGCACCCCAGGTGGTGATGACGCGCCACGGTGACACTTTTTTAGTTGATCACGGTTATCATCCCACGGTGGCCTCGCCCGGACACGAAGGCTATATCTTCACCATTCTCGTCGGCGCACAGCAGCGTTCCCTTATCCAGTCTTTTGAGCCGCAACATCGGCACCTCATGGGGAAAATCCCGGGCATCGACGCGATGCGCAATAAATTCAAATGAACCCCACCGCCCACACCCCGTTGAGTTCGCCGGAAAAAGAACGTCCGTGGCGTTGGGTCATCATCGCGCTGATTTTTCTGGGGACGGTGATTAACTATTTCGATCGGCTCGCTTTGCCTACGTTGGCGCCTGTACTGCGCGCTGAGTTTAAACTTTCCAATGTCGACTACGCGTGGATCGCGAACGCGTTTCTGCTGGTTTACGCGCTCTCGATGTTTCTGTGGGGCGCGGTGTTTGATCGCATTGGTAATCGCCTTGGGTTCGCCCTCGCGGTGGTGATCTGGTCGGTCGCGCAGGTTGGCACGGCGGCGGCGCGTGGGGTCGCGAGTCTCGGTTTCGTGCGCGGTGTGCTCGGGCTGGGTGAAGCGGGCAACTGGCCTGGTGCGACGCGCACGATTGCGGCGTGGTTTCCGGCGCGGCAGCGGGCACTCGGTATGGGCATCGCCAATACCGGCGCATCGCTTGGGCCGGCATTTGCGATTCCGTTGATTATTTGGATGAGTGACGATTTTGGCTGGCGAGCGGTGTTTGTGATTACGGGTGTAATGGGTTTCGTCTGGCTCGCGCTTTGGCTGCTGCTTTACCCGAAAACGGAATCGGCCGGCGGCTCTGCCTCCGCCGCGCTCGTGCCTGCGCAGCCAGTGGCGTGGGCCGTGTTGCTGCGCCGCCGCGAGGTTTGGGGCATCGTAACAGCGCGGTTTCTGGGTGATCCGATTTGGTGGCTCTACGTGAATTGGATGCCGCTCTATCTTGCGGATGCACGCGGCTTTGACCTAAAGCAACTTAAGGCTACGGGTTGGGTTCCATACGTCGCGGCGGCGCTCGGGGCGCTGACGGGTGGCTGGTTCTCGGGGTTTCTGCTCCGCCGCACGGGTGATGTGAATCGCGCGCGCAAGATGGCGATCATTATCGGCACCACGGCGATGTTGGCGGGTTTTGCGACGGCCTTCGCATCGTCGGCGCCTGCGGCCATCGTATGTTTGAGTATCACGCTCTTCGGATTTCAATTTTGGGTCGGCAATGTACAGACGCTTGCGAGTGATTATTTCCCGGTGGGCGCCGTGGGCTCAATCGCGGGCTTCGCCGGTACCGCCGCAGGTTTGGGCGCCGTCATCTTTACGTTTTCCACCGGCTGGGTGGTGGATCATTTTTCTTACACGCCGATTTTGATCACGGCGGCGGCGCTCGCTCCTTTAGCGACGCTGGCTTTGTTTTTTCTATCCGGTCGCGTGCGGCGAATTGACGTCACTTAATTTACCTATGGCCCAAACAAATGCACTTTTCGATCTCACCGGGCGCACCGCGCTCATCACCGGATCTAGCCAAGGCCTCGGTTTGGCGCTCGCGCGTGGACTCGGTGCGGCTGGGGCTTCGTTGGTGCTTAATGGTCGGGACGTGACCAAGCTCGCGGCCGCCGCAGCGACGTTGCGCGCCGAAGGTTTAAAAGTAACGACAGCGGCATTCGATGTAACAAACGCCGAGGCAATTGCGCAAGCGGTGGCTCGTGTGGAAACGGAGGTCGCTCCGATTGATATCTTGGTGAACAACGCCGGTATTCATCGCCGCGCGCCGTTAGCCGAAATGACCGAGACCCAATGGCGCGAGGTGCTCGATACAAATCTCACGAGTGCTTTTCTCGTTACGCGCCAAGTCGCTCCGCGCATGATCGCGCGTCGCGCGGGAAAAATTATTAACACCTGTTCGCTCATGAGCGAAGTCTGCCGCCCCTCGACGGGTAATTACGCCGCTGCCAAAGGTGGTCTCAAGATGCTCACGCGCGCTATGGCGACGGAATGGGCGTGCCACAACCTCCAGATCAACGCCATCGGCCCCGGATATTTCGCGACTGAGCTTACACAGTCCTTAGTGGACAACCCGGAGTTTAATAAATGGATCTGCGGCCGTACCCCCGCCGGGCGTTGGGGTCGTCCTGAGGAGTTGGTTGGCACCGCGGTGTTTCTCGCTTCAGGCGCGTCCAACTTCGTGAACGGCCAGATCATCTACGTAGACGGTGGTTTGTTGTCCGCGATCTGATTAGCTGGGGGTTGACCCCAAAAATAGCATTACCGCTAAAACTCAGCGGTAAGTTGTCGTCGCTATATTCTGCAAAAACCTGCTTCGCTGGGGATACTCGCTTGGTTGCCTAGAATCTCGACCCCTCCTCAATGAAAAATTTTCTTAGCTGCGTTGGTATTTTTTGGATGATAGCTTCTGCTGCAGACGGGTTCGTGGCGCGGGCGGCTGATGATACGAAAGATGAGACGCCCCCGCCATTGTTTGCAGGTATCGGCACGCATTCGCGAGCGATCACAGGTGCTTCACCGCAAGCGCAGCGTTATTTCGATCAAGGCGTGGCCTTCATCACGAGTTTCAATCACGACGAAGGTCTTCGCGCTATGGAGCACGCGGTGAAACTCAGCCCTGAGTGCGCCATGGCTTGGTGGGGTGTCGCGCTCGCTTGTAGTCCGCATATCAATAACGTCGGGGTAAGCAGCGTGCGCGCTGAACGTGCTGCGTCAGCACTCGTCCGAGCCAAGAAAATTTCTGCCGCTTGCACGCCAGCGGAGCGAGCGCTGATTGATGCCATGAAAACGCGATTTTCCGATGACGCGAAAGCCCCCCGTCGTCCGCTCGACGAAGACTACGCGGCCGCGATGCGCACCGTGTGGCGCTCGCATCCTGACGATGCTGATATCGGTGCTTGGACGGCCGACGCCATGATGATGCTGCGTCCTTGGGATATGTGGCAGAAAAACGGAGAGCCTCATCCCGGCACTCAAGAAGCCGTCGCCGTAATCGAAGCGACTCTGCGCCTCAACCCTCGCCAACCCCTTGCTAATCACCTCGCAGTTCACGCCTACGAAGCCTCCGCTCAACCTGGACGAGGCGATGCCGCTGCAAACAGGCTGCGTGAACTCACGCCCGGACTGGGCCACATGGTGCACATGTCCTCGCACATCGACGTGCGCCGGGGCCGTTGGCAGGAAGCTATTGTCGCCAACACTCAGGCCATCGCGGCCAACCGTAGCTACCGAGAAACCGCCGGGCGCCCGTTAAGTGGTTATCTCAATTATATGGGTCATGATTATCACATGCTTACTTACGCGGCGATGATGAGCGGCCAAAGTGCGCTCGCGGCGCAGACCATGCGCGACCTGTTTGCGCAGATGCCGCCCGAGTGGAAACGCGAGTCTGATATCGGTGACGGTTATTTCGCGATGCATTTCGACGTGATGAAACGGTTCGGCCAATGGGATAAAATCTTAGCGGAACCGGAACCCCTCGCTCGCTATACGCACGCGCGAGCGTGGCGTTATCTCGCGCGCGGCATCGCGCGGGCGGCGCAAGGTGATCCCGTGGGCGCGCGCGCCGAAGAGTGCGATTTTGCCGCGGCGCGCGCTGGGATTGCGGCCGGTGCGATGTACCGAAAAAATCCCTTGGCCGATGTCATGGAAATCGCGGCCCGGTTGCTCGACGGCGAGATTTTGCTGCGTGAAGGTAAGATCGACGCGGCGCTCGCGGCGTTGCAGGCAGCGGTGGAGCGGGAAGATAAACTGCGCTACGCCGAGCCCCCGGCCTGGGCGCAACCGGTGCGTCAAGCGCTCGGCGCCGCCTTGCTGCAGCGCAACCGGCTGCTCGAAGCGGAATTAGTTTACCGCGAAGACCTCGCTCGTACCGCTGACAATGGATGGTCGCTCTTCGGCCTCGCGCAGTGTCTGCGTTTGCAGAACAAAAACCTCGACGAAGCCGCAGCACTTGAAACGCGTTTCAAACACGTGTGGGCCCACGCCGATGTGACGCTTACCTCATCGTGTTTCTGCCAACCGGGCATGTAATTTTACATTCAACGTTCGAAGCTGGCGCTGTAAGCGATCAGGTTGCGGCCACTGATTTTGATGCGGATGTTTTTACCTTGGAGGGCCGAGAGATCGGGTTGATTTTTCCAGCGGATTTCGCAACGCAGGCTATCCCCGGTGACTGGCATGCATTCCGCCGCGGTGTAGCCGAGGTATTCACCGCCGTAACCGGGGCGTTTGATCGCTACGGTGACTTCGCCGGCGCAGACGAAATTTAAAAACAGGCGGCCGCCTGGGCATACAATCGGAAGTGTAGCGAAGGCGCCGTCGTGTTCGGTTTGTTGGCCAACGAGGCGGTTTTTGCGGAAGGTCGCGTATGCGAGCGCGGGGCGTTGAGCGGCGTTGCCACCGGTGTCGGCGGCATCGTGGCGGTCGGCGGACGCGTAGTAGTAATAACGAAACTCATCACCAACGAGAATGGGTTCGGCGAGTCCGACGTAGGCACCACCGCTGTCGTAGCTGCCGGGCGGTCCGGGTTGAAGTAGATGCGGGCGCGAGGGCATGCGCTGCCAGTTGAGGTTGTCGCCACTCTCAATCAATTCGACCCATGTTGTCTGTGTAGTGAGGTCGTACAGATTGAGAAACCCGAGGCTGCGGCCGCACAGCGTAAAGGCGGATTGGTTATAAAAATTCGTGCCAGCGTGGTCGCCGTGGTCGGGTGTGAAAATCCACTGTGGTTCGCTCCATGTGCGGAAATCGGCACTATGAGCAAGCATGCGGCTGCGGTGGTTACCCTGACGGTCTTTTAGAAACGCGTAGTAGTGACCGCTGCGGCGATCTTGCCAAAGCGAGGAGGCGTCCTGCGACGGAAGGACGGTGCCGGTGAAGGTCCAGCGCAGGCCGTCGGGCGACACAAAAAGCGCACACCCGGTGAGATCGGCATTTTGTGGGTCGAGGTGAAACATCATCAACTTGTAGCGCCGCTGCGGATCGGACTCATGGAGATCCTCGATGACGGAAGGTGAGTCGTTATAGTAAGCGGCCCAAGTCAGGACGATGTTGTTTCCCGGAAATTCGTTTTGAAAAAATTGATTCACCGCAGGTCGACGCCAGACCAGTCCATCGTCTGATTCGGCGTAGCAGACGACGCAGTGATTTCGGCCCTGCATAGAATTATCGACGAGGACAGCGCCGGCCTGAGCCCCGGGAAAATCGGTGCTGTAAAAAAACTTAAATTTCCCGTCCACCTGCGAGCGGAGGACGCTGCCCCAGGCTACGCCGCTTTTCTCCCAAGGCATCTCGGCTTTCAGCACGGGATTTTGCGCGGGTTTTTTCAACGGCTCGAAACGGTCGTAGCAGTTTTTCTTTTCGGTGATGTTGCCCGGACTGAAGAGCACCTCGCGGAGTACACCAGTCGGAGTCGAGGCCGGCGCGGGCGCGGGCGCGGCGCTTGCGGCGGTGAGCGAGTTGCGCGCGAGGGGCAGGGCGGCGGTGAGCAGCGCGGTTTTTTGGAGAAAGGTGCGGCGGGTGGAAATCATGTTGGGGAAACGTAGAGGCGGTTGGGTCGTGACCAGCGGATGCGCGCGAGAAGCAGATCGCCGCGGATGCCGTTTTTCGGCTGCCACTCGCCGACGGTGACCCACGATTCGTCGGGCGAAACGTGAAGCGGGTGAAAGTTGCCCATGATCGCGACGCGGTCGGGGTCGTTGACGCCATCGCCGACCAAGGGGAGGACGACGCGCTCGGTGGCGCGGTTGAGGCGGAGCGTGACGGGATCAACTTGCGCCATCCAAAGTGGGGAGCGCCAACGCAGGACGTTGCTGTTGCTCGCATCTTTGCGCGTGTAGACGAGCCAGAGCGCGTCGGAGTGGGCGAGCCAGTGCTGTTGCGTGGTGGACATCGCGAGCGGTTCGCCGTCGTCCCAAGCCCAGACTTGCTTCGGTGTCCACGTGAGGCCGTCGGGGCTCACGCAGACGTAGCCGCGTTCGTCTTCGGCGCGGATGGTGATATAATAGCGGCCGCCAAACGCGGTTATCGATGGCTCGAGTAGGCCACGGCCCCCGGTAGGGGCGATTTCGGTGCCCACGTGTTTCACCATGAGCGTGTCGCCGTCAAAGCCGCAGATTACGCTCGAGAGCGAGCGAGCTTGGGCCTTGGTGGCACCGTGGCTCAAGGCGAGGAGGATGTCGCCGTTGGGCAACACGACGCGTTGGCCGCAGTTGTTGGTGTAGATGTAGGCGCCGCGCGGGTCGGCCCAGACTAATTTGCGGCGCGGGCCCCACTCACCATTACGCCACACGGCGTACACGGGCCAGCGCGGCGGTTGATTCGGTGAGAATTTAGGCCCGCGATAATTTACGCTGTGACCCAGCGCGAGTACGGTACCGGTGGGTTGATGCCACTCGGGCACGACGTCACACACGCCTTCTTCAAAGCCGTCAGCGAGGGGGATGCGGCCAAGCGGTGCCACGGGCGCGGGCTCAGTCCAAGTGTGACCGGTGTCGGCCGATATCATATGTTGCAGCGGGCCAAACATATCCGAGCCGGCGATTTCTTGTAGCGTCATGAACACGGCGGGTTGTTTTTTTCCGGGTACAAGACACGCGCGCGGATGAAACCACGTCGGGCCCTGGCCGTCGCGGCCTCGGCGCAGCGTGATTTTTTCAACCGACGCGATTAAATTTTTAGCCTCCGTGTTCGTTTTCGTTGGCACCGCGCTCAGGCGTGGACACGCCAAGCCCGCGAAACCCATAGCTAAGGTAGCGGTGAAACTCCGGCGGGTAAAAAGGTTCGGGGGGCAAGACATAATGGGCGGAGAAGAAAACGAATCGATGCTTGAGCTGAAGCGCTACGTTCTAGTCTGGCGAGCCCATGCTGCGGCCGATTTGCGTAATCCAAGTCTCGACGCCCGCAGGTAAACCCGGGCAACGTCGAGCCACCCCTTCTGTTATGCCCATGAAGAAAACCTTATTGTTTACATTCGCGTTCATTGTCGGTTTTTCCGCCCGAGCCGCGACCCCGCCGAATATCGTCCTGATCTTCTCCGACGACCACGCTTACCAAGCCATCAGCGCTTACGGCGACGCGCGCAAACTCATCGAGACGCCTAATATCGACCGTCTCGCCCGCCAAGGCATGCGCTTTGATCGCTGCTTGGTGACCAATTCCATTTGCGGTCCCTCACGCGCCACGATTCTTACCGGAAAATATAATCACCTTAACGGATTCGTGAATAACACGAACACGCAATTCGACGGCTCGCAGCCGACTTTCCCGCAGATTCTCCAAAAAGCCGGCTACCAGACGGCGATGATTGGCAAGTGGCACCTCAACTCCGATCCCACCGGCTTTGATTTTTGGCAGATCCTTCCCGGCCAGGGCATTTATTATAATCCGCCGATGATTCGCATGGGCAAAACGGTCGCGACGAAAGGTTACGTCACGGACATCGTCGGCGACCTCTCGCTCGAGTGGCTCAAAAATCGCGACAAAACCAAACCCTTTCTGCTCATGAGCCAGCACAAAGCGCCACATCGCGAGTGGTCACCGGCGTTGCGCCACCTCGATTTTGACGGCGACCGAGTTTATCCGGAGCCGTCCACGTTATTTGATACCTATGTTGGCCGCGGAGCCGCCGAGCGCGATCAAGACATGACGATCGAAAAAACCTTCACCGATCTCGACGCGAAACTCGTCGCGCCACCCGGTCTCTCACCGGAGCAACGTACCGCGTGGGACGCCTATTACGAACCACGCAACGCGAAGTTTCGCGCTGCCAAACTCACTGGACCGGATCTCCTGCGCTGGCGTTATCAACGCTACCTCCACGACTACCTCGCCACGGTGAAAGCCCTGGATGAAAATGTAGGTCGCGTGCTTGATTATTTGGACAAAGAAGGCCTCGCGGAAAACACCGTTGTGATCTACGCGAGCGACCAAGGATTCTACCTCGGTGAACACGGCTGGTTCGACAAACGTTGGATCTTCGAAGAGTCCGTGCGTACGCCGTTGATCGTGCGTTGGCCCGGTGTCACCAAACCCGGCACCGCTACCGCCGCGCTCGTTTCCAATCTCGATTTTGCGGAAACGTTTCTGGATGCCGCAGGTTTGCCGCAGCCCGCCGACATGCAGGGTCGCAGCCTTAAGCCACTGCTCGCCGGCCAGACTCCCACCGATTGGCGCACGGCGTTTTACTACCAATATTTTGAGTACCCTACGCCCCACCGCGTGCGGCCGCACTACGGTGTCATCACCGACCGCTTCAAACTCGTGCGCTTCGAAGGTGTCGGCGAAGATTATTGGGAGCTCTTCGACCTCGCCCGCGACCCCAATGAAATGAAGAGCGTTTACGGCGAGTCCTCTTACGCCGACATCACCGCTGAACTGAAGCAACAACTCACGCGTCTGCGCCGCGAATTGAAAGTACCCGAGGTCATTCCGGCTTCGTGGTATGGCAATCCGCCGGGCACGGCAAAAGGCGCGAAACAAAAAGCGAAGGCGGCCTCCGCCGAGAAAAAACCTTAAGAGAAATGTCGGCGCCGAGTTCATGGAAAATTCGCGCCGCAGGGTTGGACTCTCGCGCCGGATTGTGACTTATTCGGCGCATGACACCCCGAATTTTACCCCTGTTAGCGGTTGTTGGCTTTACGCTGTTAGTTCGCGCGTCGGCGGCGCTGCCTGAGGCCAAGGTCGTTCGCACAACCGATCGCGTCCGCGTGGAGCTCGGCGGAAAATTGTTCACTGAGTACGTGTATCAAGGCGGCCCGCGGCCTTATTTTTATCCCGTGCTGGCCGTAGACGGCACGCAGCTGAACCGCGATTTTCCGATGAAAGCGGATACGCCTGGTGAAGAGCTCGATCACCCGCATCATCGCTCGCTGTGGTTCACGCACGGCGCGGTGAATGGCGTGGATTTTTGGACCGAGCGCAAGGACGCCGGCACGATCATTAACGACACGGTGAAGGCGACCGCGGACGGTAGCGTCGCAACTCTGGTCTCGACGAATCGCTGGGTGGGTCCTGATGGCGTGGTGCACTGCACCGACGAGACGACGGTGCGACTTAGTGCTGTCCCGGCTGGGCGCCAGATCGACTACGAAGTTACTTTGAAAGCGCCTGCAGATCGCGCCGTGGTTTTGGGCGACACCAAGGAAGGCTCGATGGCTTTCCGCGTCGCGCAATGGCTCACGCCGCCGCATCTGTTCAACAAAAAGAAAACCGACGGTAAAGGTACGATCGTGAATGCCGAAGGCATCCGTGATACGGAAACGTGGGGCAAGGCTTCCACTTGGGTTGATTACCACGCGCCGAAAGACGGAAAAATTTACGGTATCGCGATGTTCGATCATCCAAAAAATCCGCGGCATCCGACGTGGTGGCACGTGCGCGACTACGGCCTGTTCGCCGCAAATCCTTTTGGGAAACACGACTTCGAGCCTGCACACAAAGCCAATCCCAAGGCCGGCGATCTCACGATTCCGGCGGGTGGTCGCGTGACGTTTCGCTGGCGGTTTTATTTTCACGCAGGCGACGAAAAGACCGCGCGCGTCGCGGAGCAGTTTGCGGCGTACGCGGCGGAAAAGTAAGGCCAGCAAAGGTTCGCCGTAACCGGCTGTTGACCCGCAGCGGCCGAGATTGGAACACTCACCCTCTTGTCCTCCGCCGAACGCATTAAGCAAGTCTACGAGCGCTTCCCCTATCCGGGAAACGATCTTGAGGCGTTGCTCCGGCGCGGCGGCTCGATGCCGGCGCTCAAGTGGATGCAAGGCATAGGCCGGCCCGGTTGCGGAGCTCCAGGGCGCGTGTTGGTCGCCGGCTGTGGCACGGGGGTGGAGGCGTTCGTATTGCGGCGTCAGTTACCGAAGGCGGAAATCGTCGCGGTGGATTTCAGTCCGCGCTCAATCGCCGTCGCGCGGAAATTGGAACGCGTGGCGAAAGTCGGACGTGCGATCACGTTTCTTGTCGCCGATCTCACGGATACAAAGTTGGCGGAAAAAATCGGCGGCGATTTTGATCTGATCACTTGTCACGGCGTGTTGAGTTATATTCCTGAGCCGGCGCGGGCGTTGCGCGCCTTGGCCTTGTGTCTGGCTCCGGGTGGCGCCCTCTATCTTGGCGTTAATGGGGCTGGGCATCCGACGCAGACCTTGCGGCCGTGGCTGCAGAGCTTTGGCATCGACGTTAGAGAAATGAAAGAAGAGCGGCGACTACGGACGTTGCTGCAGCTCTGGGATGCGTTGCACGATGACGATCTCGGTGAACTCTCGACGATGCCCACGAGTTATTTGGCGGGCGATGTGTGCGGGGCATTTTTTAACAACGGGTCGCTGGCGTATTGGCGCACGGAAGTGCGGCGCAGCGGTTGGGACGTGGCGGGCACGGCGATTTTGCCGCCGGCGCTGCGGCTTGTGATGGACGGTGGGCGCGAGCGCCCCCTGTTTCCGGCAGAGCCCGGCGAGGTGGCGGCGCGACTTGATGCGGTGCGGCCGGCGGGATTTCACCGGATAATGTTGCGTCGCGTGGAGTCGCGGGAAACCGCGCGGATTTGGACCGGGCTTTACACTGTCAAGTACGGCGCGCGGACGGCGCAGTTTTTCAGTGCAACGCTGGGCGTGCGTTTTGAGGACGAGCTCACGGTGCCGCAGATCGCGGCATTGAAATCATTGTTGACCAAAAAAGGCGCGCCGGTGGGCTGGGATAAACTCTGGACGCGTAGCGATGCGGGGCGCCGGATGTTGTGGCGTTGGACCGGTCTTGGCGTGGTGTCGGCGCAGTTCTTAGGCAGATGAAAAACTCGGGCAGCCTTGGTTATTCCGCGTGACGCTTTCGCTGCTAGCGTGACCGCGGTCCAGTTTGTCCGTATATGAGCAAATATTTGCCGTCACGCCTGATTCAAAGTGAGGAGCGAGGCCGGAGAGTAAATAAACAGAGTTTGTCGGATGCGTCGCCGCTTTCCTTGAACTCTTTTTGCACCGAACGCTTTTGGGCTGGTTATGAAGCGTTGCCGGTGAGCGCCCGCTTGACGGCAGAAAAAACTACGGGTTGTGACACCTGAATCCTCAGCATCCCTCGTTGCGTTTTAAATCCGTGGGTGAGGGTTTTTGGTCGGTGCGGGTGGGGAAACATTATCGTGCCTTAGGCCATCGCGAAGGAGACGAAATCACTTGGGTGTGGATCGGTTCGCACGCCGACTATGATCATTTGCTGACGGTGCTCAAAAAGCAGACAAAAACCTGACGCGCCGGGTCCGCTCTCAACCGTCCAGATTGGCTGACTTCTTAAAGACTCCGCCTACGGAGCGGTGCGGGCTAACTCCCATTGTACCTACCAAGGCCTTAGATCTAAATCAGGGCGAATTAGCCGAGGTTTTTAAGTTTCAACACGCGGCGGGCGTTTTCGAAAAGGAGTTTGCGCTCGGCTTTTTTGTTGGGGGCGAAGCGGCGGACGGACGCGATTTGCTGGATGCCGGAGCAGGCGGGGCCGTGGCCGACGGGATCGGAGCAATCGCTGCCGTAAAGGAG
>CANGCX010000064.1 GCA_947452315.1 Opitutia bacterium
CCGTCTTCGGTGCAGAAATATTCGTCTTCGGTGAGCTCGTGGAAGCGGATGAGTTTCGGGCTGACGAGCGGTTCACCGTTAATCTTGCCGGAGCCTTGGACGCAAATGAGGCCGTATGCGCCGGTATCCTTAACGGTGCACTTGGTACCAGGGTCGATGGTGATTTCCTTAGCGGTGAAGCACTGCGCGCCGTCGACTTTGCCGTAAACAATCCAGCGATCGACGTAGCCCTCGCTGCGGGTATCGGCGACGGGGACCGGCTCGAGGTAGTGGTTGTCCTTGAAGTTCGGGTCGACGTTCTTGTCCCAATCGAGTTGGTCGACGATGAAATCGATGTCTTGGTGTTTCGATTTGGGCATGTCTTTCACGAGGAGCGACCAAGGTACTTCGCGGCCCTCGACGAGGTTTTGATACATGCCGAAAACATCGCTGCCCCATTGCGGCTCGTACGTGCAGAGCGAGCCGGGTGCGTGGAGGATGCAAGGGTCGATGAGCCAGCCGGTGCCGGGTTTGAGGCGGTAGGCTTTGGAGAGATCAAGGATGCCGTTGTCGCCCTTATTCCATTTGGCGATGCAATCACGCACCTGGGCCTTGGTGGTACCAGGTTCTAAGCCCATGAACGTGTAGGGGAAATTGTTACCGACGTTGTTGTGCTGAGGCGGGAAGTAGTAGGACTCGGGTTTACCTTCTTGGCCGACGAGCTTCGCCTGGGCGGCACTTTGATGCATGTGGTGCGGAATCGGACCCATGTTATCGAAAAACTTAGAGTAGACGGGCCACTTGCCGTATTTTTTCCAGATAGCTTTACCGACAAGGGTGGCGCCGGTATCTTCAACGGCCTGCGCGAGGGTGAGACGGCGGTTGCCGATCACGACGTAGCTCAAGCCCTCGTCAGCAGCGCGGCCTTCGTTGGCGGTGACGGTGGTGGAAGCGAACCAACGCTCATCGATACCGCCGCGGTTCAAGCCGTAGGCATAGGTATCATCCGGATGAAGCTTAATACGAAGACCCGGCTGGAGAAACGAGCGCGGGACCCAAGCCGGGGCGAGGCGCAGCAAACCGCCAGTGCGGGACAGCTCGGCCTCGACGAGGCTTTGCGTGGATTTTTTAACAATCTTTAAATCGAGGACGGAGGGAATGGACATGGGAGAAAAAAATATGGTTGGAAGATAAAATATTACGCGGGGAGAAAACCTGCGGAGACAGAAGCTGATGAGTTCGGCTAAAATCTTACGGGGTACGTTGCTGAATGAAGGCGAAAACGCCGTGTTTATTAGCTACGGCGACATCGGGACGACCGTCGTTATTCAAATCAGTGACGATAAACTGCGTGCCGACGCCGGAATCGTTATCGATGAGATGCGGGGTGTAGGTGACGGCTTTGGTGACTGGGTCGCGCGTAAGCTTGAACCAATAAATGACGGCGGCGGCATTGGGTTCGGGGTCGCCTTTGGGGCCGTGCGCCCAGTAACGTTTGCCGGTAACAACATCGAGAAGCCCATCGCCGTCGATATCAGCGAGGACGGTGGCATGCGGCTGGGAGAATTGGACATCGCCGAGTTTTTCGGCCGGGTCTCGGCTAAGGATGGCGTGTTCGCGCCACGTGGGCTCAGAGGAACCCGCAGCAGGGGCGAGCTGCTCGAACCAGCTCACGCCGTACTTGTGGGCTTCAATACTCGTGATGACGTCGGCACGACCGTCAGCGTTGACGTCGTAAACATACATTTGAGCGCCGCCGCGGCCGAAATCGGTGGCGTGAAATTTCCACACGGGATCACCCACGAGTGAGGCGGGTTGTTCCCACCAGCCGTTGTACGAAAGTAGATCGGCACGACCGTCGCCGTTGATGTCGCCCGCGCCGATACCGTGCGTGTAACGCTGCCATTCGCCCTCGGGAGAAATCGCATGAAAGGTCCACGGTGCCGCGGGGTTCACGGGATTGCGCGTAGCGTAGCCGAGTTTTTTGCCACTCGCGAAAATCAAGGCTTCAGACTGGCCGGTGATGAGTTTTGCAAAGTGCGGCGACTCGGTGCCGATAAATGGATAGATCAAATGCCGCGGCCAATCACCGCCGGCGGCGCCGGGGTTTTTGAGCCAATGCGCGGGGCGACCAGGCCAACCGATCTGGATCGCATCAGGTAAACCGTCGCCGTCGATATCGGCGGCATCGGCAATGAAGGCATTGGAATAACTTTCTTTATCGAAAGCGTGCGGGGCGGCGATTTCGGTGCGCTTGGTGAAAGCGGGGCCTTCAAACCAGAACGGGCCGGCGAGCAGGTCGGGGTTACCGTCGTGGTTAAAATCAGCCGCGGCGATGCTCTCCGCGTAAAAACGCGGATCGAGAACTTGTCGCTTAAAAGAAATCGTCTCAACGGCCGCTGCGGAGACGGCGAAGCCCCCAACAGCAACAGCCAACAGAAAGCGTGGGGACAAATTCATGGTCATGGGGGGGTTGGGGCGCGGGGAATCGAACCAAAAGGGGAATACGGCACAATGACCCTACTCCTCAGAGGAACAAACGAATAGAAAGGCTGCGACAAGTTTTTGTGTAAAAACGTCACCGCAGCGATCCCGCCTAACCCTAGGATTAAAGCCGCCCTAAACGATCAGCGTTGATAACGCGCGCGGTATTCGCGGGGCGTGTCACCCATGATGCGGCGAAACTCCTTCGCAAAATGACTCTGGTCAGCAAAACCGAAGGCGCTGGCGACATCAGCGAGTGATTTTTTAGAAAACACCAACGCACTGCAGCTCATACGCACGCGCATCTGACGCACGTAATCGTGGGGCGAACTTTGATAAGTGGCTCGAAATTGACGCTCAAAGGCGCGTACAGACAGACCGCAAGCTTTCGCGAGTTCTTGGTTAGTAATATTTTCAGAAAAATTTAGGCTCACGAAGCGGATCGCCTCGCTCAGCGGCGAATCCGCAGGTGTGCCCTTGCCTTGGGCAGGAAGTGGACGCGTGAGGCCGGCGGTGCCGACGACGTTACCCCGAGCGTCGTGCAAGGGGATTTTAGAGGTCACGCACCAGCGTGCGGTGTGGTCAAAGCGGCCGACGAGCTCGACCCGTGAGAGGATTCGCTCACCGCGCAGCACGCGCTCATCGTCGATCCGGTATTGGTTGGCGAGTGCCTCGCCGCAAAGATCGTAATCATTGTGGCCGATGACTTCTTCTCGAGTTTTGAGCCCGAAATTCAAGATAAACGAGACGCTGATCCACTGGTAAGTCCCGGCGATGTCTTTCATCCAGAGGGGTAAATCCTCGAGGTAATCAAACAGCTCGATCACTTCCGGCGCGGCCGCTCCAATGCGCAACAAACCGTTGCGAAGAGTGGAATCGGCGGGGGCGCGTTTCATACTGCGCTAAAACACCATGAATTTTGCCCGGCGCAAGCGCTGGAATAGCACTTTGTAACACGATCCGCTTTTGACGCCGGCCGCGAAGCGCCTTTGGTGAGCGCATGTTTGGTCTCACGTTCACACCCCCCAGCGAAGCGGAACTCGATCTTGAAGCCGAGCGCTTGCTCAAAGCGCTGCTGCACGTCGAATGCGACCCGCGTGGTAAAAAATGGAACTACCAAACTTGCCGCGAAATCGCCCCGCTCACTCTCGAGATTAACCACCTTAAAAAGCAAAAAGACGCGGTCCTACTTACCCATTCCTACGTGGAGCCTGAAATCGTCTACGGCGTGGGTGATTTCAAGGGCGACTCCTACTTTCTTAGTCTCAAAGCCCGCGAAGCCAAGGCCAAGGTCATCCTCTTTGCTGGAGTGGTTTTCATGGCGGAAACCGCCAAAATTCTTTCGCCCGGCGCCACCGTCATCGTACCGGACCGCGCCTCGGGTTGCTCCCTTGCTGATTCCATCGACGGGGCCGGCGTGCGCAAACTTAAGGGGCTTTATCCGGACGCCACGGTCGTCTGCTACATCAATAGTACCGCCGAGGTGAAGGCTGAGAGCGACGTGTGCGTTACCTCCGGCAACGTGTACGCCATCGTAGCCAACCTGCCGGCCCAGCGTATCTTATTTGTTCCCGACCGCCTCATGGCCGACAACCTGCGCGACGAACTTCGGCGCCGCGGCATCACCAAGGAAATCATCTCCTCGGACGGCACCTGTATGGTCCACGACCAATTCACTGCCGCCCAGGTGGTCGCCGCCCGCGCCCAATTCCCCGGCCTGAAGGTGGTCGCCCACCCCGAATGCACCGCCGAGGTCGCCGGTGTCGCCGATTTCGTCGGCAGCACCGGCGCGATGATGAAATACGTCAAAACGACGCCTGCGCCGTATTTTCTCATGCTGACGGAGTGCGGACTGGTTGGCCGGCTTGAGGTCGAGGCCCCCGAAAAGCACTTTATTGGTGGCTGCCGACTTTGCCCCTACATGAAGTTAAATTCCCTCGAGAAAATCCGCGACGCCCTCCGGGCCCCACGCCCTGATCAGATTATCAGTCTTGAGGAAAACCTCCGCCGCCGCGCGGCCACCTGCATCGAGCGGATGTTTGCCCTCACGCCCACCGAATAACCCGCTGTTTTTTTTCATGCTCACCCCCCGCACCGTTCACTTGATCGACCTCGCCCTAGACGAAGACGCCGGCCTAGGCGACCTCACCAGTCGAGCCATTTTTCCTGCGACCCATTGCTCGCGCGCTTTCATTGAAGCCCGTCAGGACCTCACGCTGTGTGGGCTCACCATCGCCGCCGCCGTCTTCACCCGCGTGAACCCCGCGCTCAAAGTGAAACTCAGCTTAGCTGACGGCGCGCGCGTCAAAAACGGCGCCCGCATCCTCACGGTCACCGGTCCGACCGCAGCGCTGCTCACCGCCGAGCGCACGGCGCTTAACTTCATCCAACGCCTCTCTGGCATCGCCACCCTCGCCCGCCGCTACGCCGATGCCATCGCCGCCACCACGACCCGCGTGGTCGACACCCGCAAAACCACCCCCGGTTGGCGCGCCCTGGAAAAATACGCCGTCCGCTGCGGCGGCTGCGTCAACCACCGCTCCTCGCTCGGCGAACACATCCTGATCAAAGACAACCACATCGCCGCCGCCGGCTCGCTGAGCCGTGCCGTGCAGCTCGCC
Source organism: Opitutia bacterium (assembly GCA_947452315.1). Classification (GTDB taxonomy): domain Bacteria; phylum Verrucomicrobiota; class Verrucomicrobiia; order Opitutales; family Opitutaceae; genus Tous-C4FEB. The sequence goes on from CANGCX010000064.1 coordinate 5,085, forward strand.
CGCGCCGCCGCGCCCCATCTGGCCAAAATCGAAGTCGAGACCACCACGCTCGCCGAGGTAAAAGAAGCTCTCCGCGCCGGGGCCGAAGTCATTTTGCTCGATAACATGTCGCCCGAACTCGTGCGTCGCGCGGTCGCGCTCATTGCTGGCGCAGCCCTAGTCGAGGTTTCCGGCGGCGTCCGCTTCGAGACGCTCCGCGACTACGCGTTGCCTGGTGTGGATGTGATCAGTATCGGCGCGCTCACCCACTCCGCGCCCGCCGCCGACTTGAGCCTCACGATTTTACCCGCGCCTAAAAAATAATGCGCACCCTTCGCACGGACTGTCTTGTGATCGGCTCCGGGCTCGCCGGCTCGGCCTATGCCCTGCACGCCGCGCGCCTCGGGCACAGCGTCGAATTACTCTGCCTGGCCGAGCCCCTCGCGGCCAATAGCGACTGGGCGCAAGGCGGGATCATCTACGACCCCGCCGAAACCACCTCCACCGGTTCGCTCGCGCAGGATATCCAGGCGGCCAGCGACCACACCTCCAATCCGGTGGCGGTAGCCCAACTCATCCACGAAGGTCCCGCCGCCGTGAAAGAGCTCCTGCTTGACGAACTCCACGTCGATTTCGATCGCTCCGCTGCCGGCGAACTCGAAGTGACGCGCGAAGGCGGCCACAGCGAGAAACGCATCATCTACGCCAAAGACGCTACGGGCCACGCCATCCTCGAGCGCGTCGCACACCGCGTGAACTCCACGCCGCGCATCACCCGGCGCACGGGCTGGGTCGCGATCGATCTACTCACGCTCTCGCATAATTCCACCTCCACCGCCGATAAATACAAGCCCCTCACCTGTTTTGGAGCCTACGTGCTCGATACCGCAACGGGCGAGACGGTCGCCCTCGTTGCCAAAAAAACCATCCTCGCTACCGGCGGGCTCGGGCAGATTTTCCAGCACTCGACCAACCAACCCGGCAGTGTCGGCCATGGTGTGGCGATGGCGTACCGGGTGGGTGCACGTCTAATCGACCTAGAATACGTCCAATTTCATCCGACGGTTTTCGCAAAGAAAAACGCCCCACGTTTTCTCGTGACCGAGGCGCTCCGGGGCGAGGGCGGGGTGCTCATCAACGCCAAAGGCGAACGCTTCATGGATGCCGTGCATCCCCGTGGCTCACTGGCTCCGCGCGATATCGTAGCGCGCGCCATCCAGCGCGAACTCTCCAGGAGTGGCGAAACGTGCGTCTACCTCGATCTCTCGGCGATGACCCCGGAGTTTATTTGTGAGCGTTTCCCTAATATCCATGCCCGCTGCCTTGGCTACGGAGTGGATATTTCTTGTGAGCTGATCCCGGTCGTGCCCGCGGCGCATTTCGCCTGCGGTGGTGTCCACACCGACCTGTATGGCCGGACCAATATTCTGCACCTTAACGCTATCGGCGAGACCGCCTGCACGGGCCTGCACGGCGCCAACCGCCTGGCCAGCACCTCGCTACTTGAATGCCTTACTAGCGCTAAGTTCACCGCGCAGGCCGATGCCGCCGATCTCGCCAGCGCCGCATTTTCTCTCAGCGAACCCCGGGCATGGGAAAGCCCCTCACGCGTGGCGGATCCCGTACTCGTGCGCCAAGATATCGACCAAATCCGCTCCACCATGTGGAACTACGCTGGGATTGTGCGCTCGCCGAAACGCCTCACCCGCGCGCGCCGTATCTTGCTGGAGTTGCGCGAGGAGATTCAGGATTTTTACCGCGGCTGTGCCCTCACGCGCGAATTAATTGAGCTGCGCAACGCCATCCAAACCGCGCTTTTGGTGGTCCACGCCGCCACGCTCAACCCCCGCAGCCAAGGCTGCCACTACCTCGAGGTGGACTCCGATTAAGCCGACCCAGCTAAGCCGGAGGGCAACAAATTGTCCTCGACCCACCGAATAGAAGTAGTGAAGTAAGTTTTCGCGTCTCCTCCCCGCTTGCGACGCGTCTTATCCCCGCATCGTTTTCATCCCCGCTCCCTTAATTATCCCCATGAAATCCTGGTCCCGCAAAGAATTCCTCAAGGCCTCACTGGTCGGCGGTGGTGCCGCCCTTATCGCCGGACAAAGCCGCCTTTTCGGTCAAGTTGCCCCCACAACCGGTAGCGCCAACGGTGACGTGCGCATCGCGGTCGTCGGCATCAATGCACAAGGCGCCAGCCACATGCGCGATTATCTCAACAAGCTACCCGGCGCTCGCCTCGTCGCCATCTGCGATGTTGATACCGCCGTTCTCGCCAAGCGCCGCGAAGAATGCGAAAAAGCTGGCGTTAAACCTCAGACCTACACTGATTACCGAAAGCTCCTCGAAAACAAAGATATCGACGCCGTCGTCCTCGGCACCCCCAACCACCAACACTCACTGCAGACGATCTGGGCTCTTCAGGCCGGCAAAGATGTGTACGTTGAGAAACCCCTTTCCCACAACATTTGGGAAGGCCGCCAAGCGCTCGCCGCCTCGCTCAAGTACACCAAAAACATTGTCCAGACCGGCACCCAAAACCGCTCTTCCCTCGATATTCAAGAAGCCATCGCCTACGTGCGCTCCGGCCAAATCGGTAAAATTCAATGGGCCCGAGGCCTCTGCTACAAACCCCGCGAAAGCATCGGTCTGACCACAGGCCCGCAAACCGTGCCCGCCACCGTCGATTACGATCTTTGGACCGGCCCAGCGACCCTCACCCCACCCCGCCGCAACGGCTCGAGGGGCCCGATCCACTACGATTGGCACTGGTTCTGGAACTACGGCGGTGGCGACATCACCAACCAAGGCATCCATCAGATGGACGTCGCCCGTTGGTTCCTTGGTGAAACTGGCCTACCTGCAAGCGTTATGAGCCTGGGTGGCCGCTTCGGTTACCGCGACGACGCCGAGACGCCCAACACGCTTCTGTCGGTCTTCAATTTCGAAAAAGCCCCATTGATCTTCGAAGTTCGTGGTCTGCCCATGAAAGCCGGTATGAAAGCCATGGATAATTACCGCGGCGCCCGCGTCGGCGTCGTCGTTCAATGCGAAAACGGCTACGTCACCGTCAGCGAAAACGGCACGGCGAACATCTACGACAACGCCAACACGAAAATCAAAGCCCTCAGCAATGGCGGCAACGGCGCCCACCGCGCCAACTTCGTGAAAGCGGTGAAGAACCGCAAAGTTGTGGTCGGCCTAATCGAGGAGTGCTATTATTCGACGTCGCTCTGTCACATGGGCAACCTCTCGTATCTGGTCGGCGCGGATAAATCCAACGCCGCTATCGGTGAAGCCATCAAAGCCAGCGCACCCACGAGCGAAGCCTACGGCCGCATCCTGGAGCACTTGAAGGCCAACGCCGTCGATGTTGCCACAACTCCGACGGTCCTCGGGCCACTGCTCAATTTCGACCGCAAAACCGAGCTATTTACGGGTGCCGACAAGGTTGTGATAGATGCCGCGAACAACCACGCGCTGCGCAAACGCGTGGGTCGCGGTGCCTTCACAATCCCGCAACTTGCCTGAGCGGTTTGATGTAAAAACAAAAACCCCGGTCGATCGACCGGGGTTTTTTTTGGCCTCTACCTGGTTTCCCAGCGTGAGCGCCGATCATCCAAGGAGCGGTGGGATTGCGCTTTATTTCGATTCGTCAACGACGATAAACCGGCTGCTGCCATTGCGCCAAAGGCGGACAAGTACTTTGGGGCCTTTGATTTCCTCGCTTAATTTGACGGCTTCATCCGCGTTGCGCACAGGGCGACGATCGAGTTCGAGGATGATATCGCCCTCGCGCAGGCCGGCGCGCGCGGAGGGGCTATCGGCTTCGACGGAGGTGATGATCGCGCCTTCGATGCGCCGCGCTAGATTCAACTGCTCACGCAATTCGGCGGAAATATCGCCCACACCCACCCCGTTGAGTACACCGATGTCTTTGGTCTCTGGCGTTTCGTTGCGGTCGCCTCCGGCGCGCTTTTGTCCAGGCAAGGCGGTCAATTTTACTTTCACGGTGGCGGGTTTGCCGTCCCGCAGGTATTCCACTTTGGCTTCGGTACCGGGGATGAGGCGCGTGACTGTAAGCTGCAGATGACGCGGGTCGCGGATCGCCGTGGTGTCGATTTTGGTGATGATGTCGCCGCTTTTGAGACCGGCTTTTTCGGCGGGGGTATCGGACTGCACATCAACGATGAGCGCGCCTTGGTTAACTTTGAACATCGCGGAAATCTCGGCGTCGAGCGATTGCGTCTGGACGCCGAGAAACGCGCGGTCCACGCGGCCCGTTTTCACGAGTTGTTCGGCGATGGTGCGCACTTGGTTAATCGGGATGGCGAAGCCGACGCCGTTAAAGCCACCGCTGCGACTGAGGATCGCGGTGTTGAGCCCGATGAGACGGCCCTCCACGTCGAGGAGAGCACCGCCGGAGTTACCGGGGTTGATGGCGGCATCGGTCTGGATAAAATCTTCATACGTCTCGATGCCTAGACCCCCGCGACTGAGTGCACTGACGATTCCGCGCGTGACGGATTGGCCAATTCCGAAGGGGTTGCCGATAGCGAGGACAACGTCACCGATTTCAAGCATATCGCTATCGCTGAGAGTGGCCACCGTGAGATCGGTCGCGGCGATTTTAATGACCGCAACATCAGCCTTAGCGTCGCGGCCGATGATGGTGGCCTTAAATTCGCGGCGCGGCTCACCAAAGGCGACCTTAACCTCATCAGCACCCTCGATCACGTGGTTGTTGGTCAAAATATAACCGTCCGATGAAATGATGACGCCTGAACCAAGACCTTGTTGGACGGGGTTGGATTCACCGCGCCCCCCGCGATTACCGCGCCCCCCGCGTTCGCTACGCTCGTCGGAGTCGGGTACACCGAAAAATCGGCGGAATTGGGGATCGTTAAAAAACGGTGCGGCCTCGGTGGCTATTTTAACTTTCTTGGAGGAGAAAACATAGACCACGCTCGGCGCGGTTTTTTTTACAATACTAGCGTAGCTAATGCGATCAGGCGCGTCGCGATTAATAGCTTTGGGGTCAACCTTAAGCGTAAGCGGCGGACGCTCGGGGGTTTTGACTTTTTCATCGGCGCGGAGCGTGAGGCTGGTGAAACCACCTGCGCTCACAAGGGCAGCCAGGAGAAGAGCTAAACGAAGGAATCGAGGATTCATAATTGGGATTTAAGAGGGCAATAAACTGACCGCTCTGACTTTTTCAACTAGGGCAGGTTCCCTCGGGCTTGAAATCGTTCGCAAAACATTGCGCTTTAGCCTGCTCCCGCCCTTGACCGCGCGCAAGCAATGCGGCATGTCTCTCCGGCTATGTCAGACGCCACCACTCCCGCTCCCGCTGCTACGGCTCCCGTTTCGATGGATAACCTCGTCGCACTCGCGAAGCGCCGCGGCTTTATTTTCCAGTCGTCCGAGATTTACGGCGGTTTCAATGGCTTCTTTGATTACGGTCCACTGGGTGCTGAGTTGAAAAAGAACATCCGCGATTGCTGGTGGGCCGATATGGTGCAACGCCGCGACGATGTCGTGGGTATCGAGACCTCGATCATCATGCACCCGAAGGTCTGGGAGGCCTCCGGTCACGTCGCCGGCTTTTCCGATCCGCTGGTGGACTGCAAAGTTTCTAAGCAACGCTACCGTGCGGACCAGCTGTTTTTCTCGCCCGTCGTCGTCACCGCAGCAGATGGCGTCGCACAAACCGTCGGCTACGTCTCGGCGCTTGAAAGTGAAAATACCGCGGGCGAACTCCAAACAGCCGCTGAGTCTTTCAAACGCAAAAAAGCGATTCAAGGCACGCTCTGCCCTGTTGTCGCCAAAGACCTCACTGAAGCTCGCGAAGATGAGATCGCATTGATTCCCTCGCCAGCTACCGGCGAACCCGGCAGCCTCACCGCTCCACGCGCATTTAACATGATGTTCCAGACGAACGTCGGCGCCATGACCGATGGTTCTTCCGTTGCTTATCTGCGGCCGGAGACCGCGCAGGGTATGTTCGTTGATTTCAAGAACGTTGTGGATACAGGCCGCGTGAAATTGCCCTTCGGTATCGCGCAAATTGGCAAATCGTTCCGCAACGAGATCACGCCGCGTAATTTCATCTTCCGCTCGCGAGAATTCGAACAGATGGAGATGGAGTATTTCATCCATGAAGACGCGGATTGGTCGAAGGTCCACGAAGAGTGGATCGCTTGGTGTGAAGCGTGGTTGAAGAGCATCGGGTTACCCGACTCGCATCTTTCGCGCTACGCGCATCCGAAGGAGAAACTTGCGTTCTACTCCCGCGGCACCGTGGACATCATGTTCAAATATCCGTTCGGCGTGCAAGAACTCTGGGGTATCGCCGCCCGCGGCAGTTACGACCTCACGCAGCACGCCAACGCCTCTGGCAAACCTCAGGAAGTTTTCGACGAGGCCACGAAGAAAAAATTTGTTCCGCACGTCATCGAGCCGGCCGTCGGCGTTGACCGTATCTTCCTCGCAGTCCTTTGCGCCGGCTACGCCGAAGAAGCCGTCACGGACGAGAAGGGTAACACCGAGACGCGCACCGTGCTGCGCCTGAGTCCGCGCATCGCGCCGGTCAAAGTCGCCGTTCTTCCGCTACTCAAAAACAAAGAAGTCCTCGTCGCCCGCGCCCAAGCTCTCTACAAAAAACTCCAACGCCGCTACGCCGTATTTTACGACGAGACGGCCGCCATCGGTCGCCGTTACCGTCGCCAGGATGAGATTGGCACGCCTTGGTGCGTGACCATCGATTTCGACACGATCGAGAAACCGGGCGACACATTTACCCTCCGCGACCGCGACACCATGCAGCAACGCCGCGTCACCGAGGCTGAACTTTTCGCTCTCCTGGAAGAGCAAGTTTACTAACCGGTTATGTGCGCCCGCGCGCGCCCTCCCGTCGTCCGCAGCGTCCAAACCCCGGACGCCCTAGCCTCGCTGCGCTCTTGGCTGGACACCTTTGAGCCTAAGACACGGAAACTGGGCGAATCCACTTTCACGACTAAGCAGGTCCAAAAAATCGGCACACAGGCCGATCATTACGTCGAGGCCATCGTAGCTGAGGAAGCGGAAAAATTTCCTGTTACGCTCTTTCTCACGCGTGGCCAGTGGACAGCCAAGTGCGCCTGCGAACTACGCAAAGACTGCCGCCACATCTATGGAGCAGGGCTTGCTTGGCTCGCTGAAGCCAATCCAAGTTCGCCCACCAGCAACGATGCTGCCGCCGGCACAGCCGCCGGCAAACTACCCACGGTTAGTAAATCGGCCGCCCCCACCGCCCCGCTCAATCGGCATACCTTTCGCGTGCAATGGTCACCTATCCTAGCCGAGAAACTCGGCCGGGCCCTGACGGAAGGCGAAGGCCGTCAACTCGGTAACCTCGCTGCTTTATTTGCTGATTTCGCGCGTGGCTCCGGCAAACTCCACGCTAGCCAACTACGCACCCACGGCTTCGAGTACGTCCCGACCCCTGGCCACGAATTGCACACACCGATTTTCGAAGATTGGTGGAATCCTGAAGCCCCACCGCGTGACCCGTGGGCACTCTGGCAATATATCGCCTACCATTACGAACAGACGGGCCGCGACATCCCAGAGTTTCTGGGGCCGCTCACCGATACCAGCGCCGTCCACGCCGCCGTTGACGATCAACTCGTCCAGCAAGAACTCGCCGTCTGGCGCACTGCGTTTGCCGCCCCTGAAACCACTGGCACTAGCCACGCGGATAATCCCGCGACGGATATCGTCGGCCTGCGCGCACGCATCAACCCGCTCGGCAAATTCCTAATCGAGATTCGGCCCGCCGCCGACAAACCCTGGCGCCCGCCCACCCAACGCTGGTTTACCGCTCTCGCAGCTTCACGCCCCGCCGATTTCTCTGATCGATCGCCCGCCGAGGCGGCTCTAGCAACGTTGTTGATTACCGAATGCCGCGGCTACGCTTGGCAATACACACCGCGCCTCACTCTCTCCAGCGATGGCGCCGCGGCTCTGCTCACCACCGCCGCGGCCCGCGATGCCATTGTCCGCACGGATGAACAACCGTTCATCATCGAGCCCGAGCCGCTTATTCCAGAAGCTATCATCTCGGCCGCGCAGCGCGATCGCCTTGAATTGCGCCTGCTCACGCCCGACGGCCGCAACGCCGAAGAGGCCCGCCTTATCACCAAAAAGCCTGAGCCGCTCTATTTGTTCTCTGGCCGCATCTGGCGCGGTCCGCCCCCGCTGCCCGCGCGCCATATTCCCGCCGCAGTCCTTACCGATGCTGGCCTCATGTCGCGCCTGCGTGCTTCTGGCCTACGCCTTCCTGCGGCCTTGGAAAATCGGGTTCGCCGCGTACCGCTCCGCCCAGTCATCAAGTGCTGGAGCACCGCGGACACTGAGCCCGACGCTTCAGAATATTTTCACGCCCAACTCTTCGCTCGTTCAAGCAATCCCGCCTGCGAACAGCAATGGGATGGCGAACGCGGCTGGCAATGGACTCCGGGCAAAGCCCCCGCCCCACGCGCGGCTGACGAGCCGCTGCTTGAATTCGATCTTAACGGCGCCAACGCGATCGCCGGTCATTTTGCCGAATTCCGTCTTAATTGGAACCGCTGGGTAAACGTCTGGGCCCGGTCCATGACCAAGACCTTCCCTGAGGAATTTCTAGCTTGGCGCGAAACGCTCCCGCTCGACCTAGAGATCGAAGCCTCGCCGATGTTGTCCGGCCTCCTTGGACCAGCCTTACAGGGCCACGTGGAATTCTCCGCCGCGCCCGCCGCGGGGGAAGGCCGCGACTGGTTCGATCTCACGGTCGAACTCCGCGTCGAAGACACCACTCTCAAATCTGACGAGCTCGCCTTGCTCCTCAAAGCCCGCGGCAAATGGGTTCGCTTACCCAACCACGGTTGGCGGCGCCTCGAGATCGCCCCCACCGCCAACAACGGTACGGAAGCGGCCCTTGATCGCCTCGGCCTCCGAGCCGAAGACATGTTGAGTGCGGGCAAGCCGGCGAAGCACCGACTACACGCCCTCCAACTGGTCGCTGAGATTGATACCTTTGCCGCCAAAGATGCCTTCCTGGCCGACACACTGCGCGAGCGCGCTGCCGCCCTCGCTGCAATGCCCACCCCGGCTCTTCCGACCGGCCTACGCGCCACTTTGCGCCCCTATCAAGAGGAAGGATTTCAATTTCTCGCTCACTTGGC
>CANGCX010000065.1 GCA_947452315.1 Opitutia bacterium
GGTAGCTCGCGACGGGCTCGCCCGAGGCAAAGGTCTGCCCCGAGACAAAGCAAGCGGTTGCGAGCGGCTGCAAATTCAATTCCATAGCCTTTAGTGTTGACTCTCAGGAAGGGCGGACGCTAGCACTTTTACACCGCATGAACGGACGCCTCATCGCCATCGGCGACATCCACGGCTGCCACGAGGAATTTGCCGAACTCCTATCGCTCCTAGAGCTCAAGGCTGACGACCGGCTTATTCTCTTGGGTGATCTTGTGAACCGTGGGCCAGACAGCCATCGCGTGATCGAACTAGCCCGAGCTCACCGCGCCATCTCTCTGCTCGGCAACCATGAGTTACGGCTGCTCAATTACCGCCGTACTCGCGACCTCAACTACGCCAAAGAGCACGATCTAGAGACCTTTGATCAGCTGCGTCCCGACGATTGGACGTATCTAGAAAACATGTCTCTGACCTACGAGGAGCCCGCCTTAAACCTTGTATTTGTGCATGGTGGTTTTCTTCCCGGCCAACCTTGGCAACGCCAACCCGCCGAGGTCGTCACACGCATTCAAGTCATCGACCGCGACGGGCAACCCCGCAAACGCGCCGATGTTCCCGACGCACCCTTTTGGGCCGATCTCTGGAGCGGGCCTCCCTACGTTATTTACGGCCACACACCGCGACCCGAAATTTATAAACTTAAATGGTCTCTCGGCCTGGACACCGCCTGCGTGATGGGGGGGCATCTGACGGCCTTCATTTTACCCGAAAAGCGTTTCGTTCAGGTCAAAGCTCGCCAACGCTACTTCACATGAGCACCGCTTCCTCCGCCGACACACTTGCCGCCACCGCGCTGCTTTGCATCGACGTGCAGCCGGTATTTATACGAGCCCTCACTGAGGGTCCGCGCCTTCAACGCCGTTGTGAATTTGCCGTCACCGCCGCGCACGGGCTAGGAGTTCGTGTTATTTTTACCGAACAAGTACCGGCCAAACTCGGCGGAACCGCGCCCGAACTGCTCGCCGCCGCACCTGGCGCCGTAAGCTTTGGTAAAGAAACATTTTCTGCGCTTGCCGATGACGCTATCCGCGCCGCCGTTGCCCCTGCGGAGCACCTGCTTTTGTGCGGATTGGAAACTCCCATCTGCATCTACCAGACCGCGCTCGAGGCCTTACACGCCGGCCTGCATGTGACGATTCTAAGCGACGCGGTTGGCGCTCGCCGACCCGAAGACGCCGCGGCGTGTCTCGCTGCTCTCCGTCACGCCGGAGTCCATGTGTTGCCCAGTGAAAGCGTGTTCTATTCACTGCTGCGAGACGTACGGCACCCTTTTTTCAAAACTTACACTCAACTCGTAAAATCTCATGGCTGACGACGCCCTACCCTTCTCCTCGGTTCGTGAACTCAAGCAAATGGATGCGGGTGGCCGCGGCACATTTGCAGCGATACTGATCGTGAAAAAAATCGCGACAAAGACCGCCTCAAACGGAAACGCATTTCTTAGCGTCGATCTTGGTGATCGTTCAGGCTCGTTTAGCTGCACCGTTTTTGGCGACAACCCCGGCTTTGATGCCTTGCGAGCCGGTGGCGAAGGATCCGTGATCCGCGTAGAGGGGAAAATTGATTACTATCAAGGCCGGCTTTCGCCGAAACTTGCTCGCCTTACCGTTGTGCCAGAAAACGAACTCACCGATCCGGCGATGTTAGAAAATCTCGTAGAGGTAGCCCCAGAGGATGGCACCTCCCTGTGGACAGAGTTCCAAGGTTTCATCACCGGCATCGCACATCCTGAATTACGCGCAACGGTCCAGGCCGTGTTCGACGAGATTGGTGATCAATTTCGCTGTTCCCCGGCCGCCGTCTCGATGCATCACGCCTACCGTCATGGCTTGCTCGAACACACCACGCACATGGCTCGTGCCTGCCGAGCATTGCTGCCGATTTATCCCGAAGTAGACGCCGATCTAGCCATGGCTGGCATTCTACTTCATGACACCGGTAAAACGATAGAGTACGAGGGTACACTCGCCACGAAACGCAGTCGGCGCGGCATCCTACAAGGCCACGTTGTCCTAGGCTACCAGCTGGTCCGGAAGGCCGGCCTCAAATCCAAGCTCGATTCCGAGCGCCTGGAGCGCCTTGAACACATCGTACTTAGCCACCAAGGAGAACCTGAATGGGGTGCGGCGGTTTACGCAGCGGCACCGGAGGCGGTCTTTGTATCGATGATCGATAACCTCGACGCCAAAATGGGCATGGTTCAGCGAGCTTTGCGTCAGGCCAATGCCGAGGATGAATTCTCCGAACGTCTACCGGGCCTCAGTTCGCAATTATTGACCAAGCCGGTCTCGCCGGTGCGCGCAGTAGTTATTGGAGGTTCTGAATGATGCTCACCAGTGGCAGGAAGAGCGCGATGACGATCGTACCCACCATAACTGCCATGAAAACGATCATGATCGGCTCAATGACTGAGGTTATACCAGCGACGGCGTTGTCGACTTCTTCGTCATAGCTATCGGCGATACGCGTAAGCATCTCAGGAAGCGCACCGGTTTCTTCGCCAACTTCAATCATGCTGGTGACCATGCCGGGGAAGATCGCGGTGCCTTCCAGCGGCTTGGCGACGTTTTCGCCTTCTTTAACGCGGTCGTGCACACTGTTCAGTGCATCGGCCACATGCACGTTTCCACTCGTGTCGCGCGTGATAACGATCGCCTGCAACATCGGCACACCGCTGGCTAGGAGCGTACCAAAAGTACGCGTGAAGCGGGCAATTGTCGCCTTAAGCACGAGATCACCGAACACCGGTAAATGAATGAGCAACCAATCTATCGTGCGGGCGCCCACGCGCGTGCGCTTGAACAACCCAAAAGCAAAATAAAGTCCGATCACCACAGCGCCGGATAGCAGGAAATGGTCGCGCATGAAATAACTCACGGTGAGCAGTAACTGGGTAAGCAGCGGCAAGGGCTGACCTTTCAACATGCCGGTGAAAATTTCCTGAAACTTCGGCACCACAAACACCATGAGGACTGACACGATGGTAAAAGCTACGCTCGAGATGATTACAGGGTAGATCATCGCGGATTTCACTTTGCCCTTAATGCGCTCGGACTTCTCATTAAACACCGATAAGCGCTCCAAAACCGTACTCAACACACCGCCCGCCTCACCGGCGCGGACCATGTTAACATAGAGCCGATCGAAAATTTTCGGATGCGCGGCGAGTCCTTCGGAAAAATTTCCACCCGAGCGGATCGTGTCGGCGATTTCTTCGAGGACGATTTTGAAACCGGCCCGTTTTTCCTGGCGCGAAAGCACTTCCAGGCTGCGTAAAATAGGCATACCGGCTTTCACAAGGGTCGCCAGTTGGCGGGTAAAAACGGTGAGGCCCTTGCTATTGAGCACCGTGCCAAAAACACGGCGGCGTGTTTTTTTGGTGGCAGCGGCACGCAATGCGACGCCTTGAGCAGGAGACTTTGCAGTGGGCGCACCGGGCAAAGGGGCCGCGGGACGAGTAGCGAGTTTGGGGGCGGTGCTCACGTGTATTTGACGACTTCCTCGATGGTGGTGTGTCCGTCGAAAATGGCGCGCAAGCCGTCATCACGCAGCGTGCGCATACCTTCGGCGATGGCTTGTTGGCGAATCTGCAAGGTCGGCGCGCGTTGTACCACGAGATCGCGCACCGCTTCAGTCATGCGCAGCCACTCGTAGATACCCAGCCGTCCCTTGTAGCCGGTCTGATTGCAAACGCCGCAGCCATGGCCGGAGAAGAATTGTCGATCACCGATGCTGGAGCGACTGATACCTAACGGACCGAGCAAAGAATCCGGCGGTTCGTAAGCACTCTTACAATGCGGGCAGATACGACGCACAAGGCGCTGCGCAAGTACGGCTTCCAAGCTAGAAGCGATCAGAAAGGGTTCGACGCCCATATCGATGAGGCGAGTAACGGCACCCGGGGCATCATTGGTGTGCAGGGTCGATAATACGAGGTGACCCGTAAGCGAGGCTTGGATGGAAATCTGGGCGGTCTCAAGATCGCGGATTTCTCCGACCATGATGACGTCGGGGTCCTGCCGGAGAAAGGAGCGCAACGCGGAAGCGAAGGTGAGCCCGACGAGCGGATTTACCGGTACTTGCATGAGGCCCTCGATTTCGTATTCGACCGGATCCTCTGCGGTAAGAATCTTTAGATCAGGGGTATTTACGATGCGCAGGCCGCTGTAAAGCGTGGTGGTTTTGCCCGAGCCAGTGGGACCGGTGACGATAAAAATACCGTTGGGCCGACGAATGATTTCATTAATGCCGTTGAAAACATCGGGCGGCATCCCAAGTTGAGTGATGTCGAGCTGCACGGCGGACTGGTCGAGAACGCGCAGCACGATACTTTCGCCGAACTGAGTGGGCAGCGTAGAAACGCGCAGATCAACCTGACGGCCACTCAGGGTGATTTTGATGCGACCATCCTGCGGAATACGCCGCTCGGCGATGTTAAGATTAGCAAGAACTTTGAGACGCGAAGTGATGGGGAGCGCGAGTTGCTTGGGCGGCGGCGCCATTTCGTAGAGAGCGCCGTCGATGCGGTAACGAATTTTAAACTCGTGCTCAAAGGGTTCGAAATGGATGTCGGAGGCCTTGTCGCGGATGGCCTGCCCGATGACCAGATTTACAAAACGGATGATGGGCGTCTGCTCCGCCATCGTCTCGATGTCGTGGTCAGACAGTTTGCTCTGATCTTGGTTATAATCTCCCGCACTAATCTCCTGCAGCAGTTCGTCGAGACTGGCTTCATCCTCGCCGAAATGCTGGCGAATCTGGACATCGATTTTATCGGGATCCGAGAGAATGAGTCGAACACTGCGTCCGAGCGCAAACGTGAGATCGTCGACGATATTCGCGTTGAAAGGGTCAGCCGCGAGCAGGTCGATACTAACCGCATCGACGCGCAGGGGCATCACGGCGTAATCGCGGGCGAGTTTTCCAGTGAGCGCCGCGATGGCATCCCCGGGGAACTGGGCCGGCATATCGGGCAAATAATCGCAGCCAACATGGGCTGCAATCCGCTCTAGGAGTGCAGATTTTTCAATAAGACCAAGGTCAACGACGACATCGGCGAGAGATTTGCCGGTGGCTTTGTGTTCCTCATTGAGCTCATCGAGCTGGGCGGGCTCGACGAGTCGTTGTTCGCGGAGAAACTCGTAAATGGCGGGGCTGTGGCTGACGAACATGCGATGGGGTGGCGCGTTAAAATATGATGGCGAAGTTCAAAAGTTGCGCAATTTAGCGCCGCTGTTGAGTAATTTTTCCTGCATGGAAATCGGGTCGTGACATTTTTCTATAGCCTCATCGGGCGATATGAGTTCGCGGTTGGCGAGGCTCAAAAGATGGGCATCCAGGGTGATCATGCCTAAACTAGCGCCGGTCTGGATATCGGAGTTTATACGGAAAGTCTTGTTGTCGCGGATTAGGGAGGCGATCGAGGTCGTATTGACCATAATTTCGTAGGCGGCGATACGACCACCTCCGATTTTTTTACAGAGCACTTGGGAAATGACTGCGACCAACGAGGAAGCCAGTTGGGTACGAACCATCTCTTTAGAACCGGCTGGGAAGGCATCAACAATGCGGTCAACGGTCTTGGCCGCGCTATTGGTGTGAAGGGTTCCAAAAACTAAATGCCCCGTTTCTGCCGCGCTGATGGCAGCTTCCATGGTCTCAAGGTCGCGCATTTCACCCACAAGAATAACATCAGGATCTTGACGCAGGGCCCGGCGGAGAGCTTCCGAGAAGCTAGGCACATCAACGTGGACCTCACGCTGGGTGACGATGCAGCGTTTGTGATCGTGGTAATATTCGATCGGATCTTCGATGGTGATGATGTGCCCGTCGCGAACTTCATTCATGTAGTCCACCATCGAGGCGAGCGTGGTCGTCTTGCCTGAACCCGTGGGGCCGGCCACCAAAATCAGACCACGTGGTCGATGGAGTAGTTCGCGAATTTTATCCGGCAGACCTACCTCGCGCAGACTATGAATTTTCGCGGGAATCTGGCGCAGCACCAGGCCGCAATGATTCTTGGCGCGCATGATCGAAACCCGAAAGCGGGCTTTATCGCTTATACTAAAACCAAAATCAGCACCGCCATTAATCTTAAAGTTAGCCTGATGCACCTCAGGGGTGATAGCCTTCATCAACGCCTCAGTATCTGCGGGGGTGAGTGGCGGACCATCGATCGGCGTCATACTGCCAGCCACTCTGAGCGTAGGCGGCTGCCCCACCTGAAGGTGCAGATCGGAAGCGTTTTGCTCGACGGTCAACTCGAGCAGTTCGTTGATCTGATAGCTCATGGTGAAGCGAGTTGAACCTCAGGGCGGTACGCTTAACTGGAGTCTCCCACGGTGATGGTGACGATTTCGTCAAAGGTGGTAAGACCGGCGGTAACCTTTCTTAATCCATCCTCCCGCATCGTGCGCATGCCAAAGCTGCGGGCTTTATCCCGGAGCCGCGCGGAACCAGAATTTTCGTAGATGAGGCGCTGGATCTCTTCATTGACCAAGAAGAGCTCTACGATGCTCAAGCGACCGCGGAAGCCCGTGCCGTTACAAGTGGCACAACCTGCGCCGCACGCAAACGTCGCAGCGGCAGCTTGAGCAGCATTGATCCCAAGGGAGCGGAGTTCGCTGCTGGTTGGCGTATAGGGTTGGCGGCATTTTGCACAAATTTTGCGCACGAGACGTTGCGCCAGTGTCGCCCGCAAAGAGGTTGAAACCAAAAAAGGTTTAACGCCGATATCGATAAGGCGCGTAACGGCGCTGGGGGCATCGTTAGTATGTAGGGTGGAAAATACCATGTGACCCGTGAGAGAGGCGTTAATGGCGATCTCGGCGGTCTCAAGGTCACGAATTTCACCGATCATGACGATATTGGGTGCCTGCCGAAGCATCGCGCGGAGCGCGGAGGCAAACGTCATACCGATATCGGCGCGAACGGGCACTTGGTTAATACCGTTGAGCTGATACTCAACAGGGTCCTCGACGGTAATGATTTTACGGTCGGGCTTATTGATGTAGTGCAGACAGGAATAAAGGGTCGTCGTTTTGCCCGAGCCGGTCGGGCCAGTGACCAGAACAATGCCATCCGGCAAAGAGATGAGTCTTTCGAGTTCTTTTTGGTCGTCGCTAAAAAATCCGAGTTCAGGCAAACCAAGTTGCAGGCCTTCTTTGTCGAGAATACGCATAACGATACTTTCGCCATGCGCGGTGGGCAGCGAAGATACGCGTAGATCAAGTTGCCGGCCATTCATCATGATCTGGATGCGGCCATCCTGAGGGATGCGCTTCTCAGCAATGCTGATGTTGGCCATGATCTTCAGCCGAGAAATAATCGAAAGCTGCAAACGCTTCGGGGGATTCTCCACTTCGAGCAACACGCCGTCGATACGGTAGCGCACCCGAAAGCGCTTCTCCATAGGCTCGATGTGGATATCCGAAGCGCGACGTTGAATCGCCTCCAGGATCATCGTGTGCACGAGCTTGATAACCGGGGCATCGGCTTCCGCATCACTGACGGTACCCAAGCCATTGGCCTCGGTGGTGGCGGCAATAGAGTCACCGTTACCGGGTGCGGAGAGGCTATTTAATAGCTCGTCAATGGAGCCGGCATCTTTGCCGTAAAAACGATCGATGGCAGCCGTGATATCGCGTGCGGTGGCAACATGGGGCTCGATGGTGAGTTTGAGCAGATGGCCAAGGCTGTCGATCGCCTCGGTATCGAGCGGATCGGCCACTGCGAGGCGTAAAATTTTACCTTCATGCGCAAACGGCAGCACCTGATAACGCGCGGCCATCTCACGCGGCACCAAACCCAACACATCGCCACCGATGCGTAGCGCGCCCAGATCGGGCGCAAGCGGCAACCCAAACTCGGCCGCCAAGAGTGCGGTGACTCGTTGTAGGTCTAGACCCGCCTCAGACACCAAGACATCCAGCAAACGGGGCGCCGAGGCGGACAGATCGGTGTGCGCCGCGAGGCTTTCACGGGCTTGCGCAACCTGTGCGTGGGTGATCAGCCCGTGGTCGAGCACGAGCTGGATCACAAAGTCATCCGCCGAATAGTTTGCTGTTGAGGCTGGCAATTCTGGGAATGACGACGATGACATGGGAAATGTTACTGGCGACTGAGACTTAAGAGGAACTCGGCGTTGGACTTCGTTTTCTTGAGTCGAGTGATGAGCATTTCCATCGATTCAATCGGGCCGAGACCCTGCATCGCCCGGCGTAGACCGTAGATGCGTTGAAGCTCCTCAGGGTGATAGATGAGTTCCTCTTTGCGCGTGCCCGAGCGATCGATGTTGATCGCGGGGAAAATGCGACGTTCGACAAGACCGCGGTCAAGGTGAACTTCACAATTACCGGTGCCCTTGAATTCCTCGAAGATGATTTCATCCATGCGGCTGCCCGTATCGACGAGGGCCGTGGCGATAATGGTGAGGCTGCCCGCACCCTCGATATTGCGCGCCGCACCAAAGAAGCGCTTGGGTTTTTGAAGGGCGTTGGATTCGAGACCGCCGGACATGGTTTTACCACCGCTGCCAGATAGAGCGTTATAAGCGCGCGCAAGGCGGGTGATGGAGTCGAGCAGGATGACAACATGTTGGCCTTGCTCAACAAGGCGGCGGGCTTTTTCGCCCACCATTTCTGCACAGTGCACGTGGCTCTCGGGGGTCTCGTCGAAGGTGGATGAAACGACTTCGCCCTTGGTGTGGCGTTTGAAATCGGTGACTTCTTCCGGCCGTTCGTCGATGAGCAACAGAATCAACTTCACCTCGGGGCTGTTCGCCGAGATGGAGTTGGCGATGTTTTGCATCAGCACGGTTTTGCCGGTGCGCGGAGGTGCAACGATGAGGCCACGTTGGCCGAAACCGATCGGGGTAAGAATATCGACGGCACGCATCGAGACGTCTTTGGCGACTTCTTCGGATTCGAGTAAGATGCGCTTGAGCGGGTAATAAGGCGTGAGCTCTTCGAAAGGTGTGACGTTGGCAATGGCCTCAGGGGCCAGGCCCATCACTTTATCGACGCGCACAACGGCGGGACAACGATCGCCGGGCTGCGGCGCTTGCACCAAAACTTCGACCTGATGGCCACGTTTGAGACCGTAGCGATTGATTAGGCTCTCAGGTAAATATGCGTCATCGGGATAGAGTCGGTAATTACCTTGGGAGTGAACGATGAACGCACCTCGATCCGTCACGTCGATGTAACCGCGGTCAAGAATTGGGCGCTTAGCTTTAGCGGCAGCTTCAAAAATCTGGGCCTGCAAGGTGCGCCGATTGGGCGCGCCTTCGATGCTAATGCCCTCACGGCGTGCGAAGGCGGTGAGTTCGGCCAAGGTTAACGTGTAGAGATCATCTAGCACCAACGCTTCGCCACCGCCGGAGGAAATTTCCGTGGCGAGGGCATCGAGATCGGCCAAATTAGTGAAACGCGTGGGATTGGGTAGATCGCCAAAAACTTGTGGCGAGGCGGGAGGAAGCGGCTGAGGCGGATGCATCGGGCCAGGCCCGCCCCCACCATGACCGCCAAAACCACCTCCGCCATGAGCACCTGGAGCGTGGGGTTGCCAAGGGCCCCCGCCATTGCGGCCGCGCTTACGTTTGTTGCGTTTCCAAGAGTCCCGCCCCTGCCATTCACCGCGGCCACCACCGCCTTGACCTGGGCCGCCGTAGTTGCCTTGGCCACCCTGCCCTTGCCCGCCTTGATTCCAACCGCCACCGGCTGGGCCAGCGGACTGATCCGCGCCTTGGGGGGCACCTGATTCACCGGAGAAGCCCTGACCATCATGGGGGGATTCCTGCGGCGAGGATGAGCTCGACGAACTATAATCTGAGGCGGAACTTGCCGGAGCGGAATCAGCGTAAGCAGCCGACGGCGTTACTGGGGTTGGGACAAAAATGGGTGCCGGCGGCGTCTCACGCGGAGCGGGTGCGCTTTCGCTAAAAGATAACTCAGCGTCAGCGGTTTTTACTTTGGCGGTTTTTTTACCGCGTGGAGCAACCGTACGCTTAGTTTTTTTAGGTGCAGCAGCTGCAGAATGGGAGGAGGACGAGGAATCGTCGTCGTTCTTAGGAGGAAAAGACATGTGAAAGTAAAAGGCAGGGAGCCGCGCGGGGCTAAGGAGTTAAAAATTTGGGCTTTAGCGTCGGCCGAGGAGCGAAGCGACAAACGTGTCGATCTGGACTTGGAGAAAAGCGGCAGAGCCGTCGTTCCACATGACCCTATCGGCGAGTTCGATTTTCCGCGCCAATGGCAGTTGCTGGGAGATGCGTTGTCCAGCGAGTTCCCGCGAGAGACCGCGTTGCTCCAGTCGGACAAGTTGCAGATCAGCAGAACAGGCGATACACACCGTGAAATCAAACCAATTTTCCAACGATTGCTCGAAGAGCAAAGGCACCTCAAAGACCCAATTTGCTTCGGGTTGCATCGCCAGCAACCGCCGCCATTCCGCAAATAATAAAGGATGCGTAAGCTGCTCCAACCAACGCCGCTCCGCTACGTCCGCAAACACGCGAGCAGCCAGCGCGGCACGATCCAGCAGCCCCTCGGGGGTAAACACCGATTCGCCATAGCGCCCACGCAGCTGCGCGAGCACCGCGGGCGCAGTTAAAATCAACTCTCGGATTTGTGCATCCGCGTCCACCCTCCGAAAGCCATGTAGTTCAAAGCCTTTGGCGGCGGTGGATTTGCCGCACCCCATACCACCGGTTACACCCAAGATCATGTTGGCACCCCAGGGGGCTGCGGGGTTAAGCTCGCTGCGCTTGGTTGCAAATAGCTAATCATAACAATGGGGCTGCGGAGCGGGGTTCAGGAACAAGTGATAATGCTAGAATTTGCGAGCCTGGCGCAATTGACACGAAAAATCTGACGGCCGAGACCAAAACTCACCAGGGTAAAAATGACTTCCACCTGAGGGGGGGCGACGGAACTTAAACCGTGCAAAATAGAGTACCAAATCGACGGTTTTTTAAAAAAACATTGCCTCGCTGAGTGCATTCTCGGGTGCGAGTAGACTCACCGCTGCGTGCAACTCGCTGCGTCCGCCGCCAAAATCTGCCGTAAAAACCGCTGCACCTGAGGCCACATCACCATGCCAAGCAAAGGATTTAGCGTCTGAGTATTTAAAATTTACGAGTAGAGTTTCAGCCGAAGTTACCTTCGAGGCGATCAGAGAATAAACCGCCTTGGTATCACCACATTGTCCCATGCGATCACGCAGCCACTGCAACAACACACGGCCCTCGGCGTTAAACGCAGCTCCATAGCCAACGCTGACACCCTCTAGACCCTCACGCAAAGTGGAGGTGGGATAGCGGCTGAGGAATTGACCGAGTGATTGGCGCACGGGCAGGAGACGCGCGTAAACAAGATCACGCAAATTCTCACGCCGAGGCCAGGCGTAGGTAAGCGCATCGCTTGGAGAGATCGAACTGTCGATTAATACCCGCCGCGCACGGGTGAGCAGGTAGCGGTAATCGGCCATGCGCGAGGTGTCGGCGAAGCGATGGGCCCAATAGTAAATTGGCAGATCGGTCGACAGGCAGATCGAAACTTGGTTTTCCAAAAAAGCACGGGCCGAGCGCGCGTAACTTAGGATCACAAACTCGCAACAACGCGTATCGCCCTTAGATTTACCGACATGACATTCGCCGTAAATTTTGGCGCGAATTTCCGTCACGCCTTCGTCCTCGCTTAAAGGACACAGTACGACAACTCGGCAGGGATAACGATGCGAGAAGCGCACGACCGTCTGAAATTGGGTAACAGCGTCATCTACTTCAGCGTTAAGACCTAGATGCAGGACAAAGTTAACTTGAGTCGCCTTGGCATCGTCCGAGGCGGGCGCAGCTCCACCGCTTGAGGCGGTTTCGGCCCACATCTTAGCCAATTCTTTACTGATAGAGCTGACGGGGACTTCTATCCCGGGGAGCGCGTTAAAAATCGAAGGCATGAGCGAGCACTTAAGGCTGACGCCACACGTGCTGTTTGGCGGCGAGCAGAGCATCCGCGCTGGCGGGGCCCCAAGAGCCTGCGGCGTAGGCGTCCATACCCTTAGCGCCTTGGGCTTTCCAGTGTTCGAGCACGGGTGTATAAAGTTTCCAGGAGGTTTCAGCCTCGTCGCCGCGAATGAAAAGCGTGCCGTCACCAATCATAGCGTCGAGTACGAGTCGTTCGTAAGCCTCAGGGGTGTTGGAACCAAAAGTGGTCGCGTAGCGAAAACTCATCTTCACCGGCTGAGTGCGAGTCTCCAGGCCAGGAATTTTGGTATTCATGATCAGACTCAGTCCTTCGTCGGGCTGAATCTGAAATGCGAGGGTGTTGGCCGCGAGGTCGAAGCCACCGTCTTTGGAAAACAACGTGCCGGGAGGGCGCTTGAAATTGATGGCGATCTCGGAAACGCGGCGAGCCATGCGTTTGCCGGAGCGCAGGTAAAACGGGACGCCTTGCCAGCGCCAATTATTGATTGAAAGGCGGATACCGGCGTAGGTTTCCGTCCCTGATTGAGCCGCGATACCTTCTTCTTGGAGATAACCTCGGACGGCCTTACCGCCCATTAAGCCGGCGGCATACTGCGCACGCGCGACGTCTCCGTCTGGCCCTAGATTGAGGGGTTGGATAGCTTTGAGTACTTTGACTTTTTCATCGCGTACGGCCTCAGCGTCCATCGATCCGGGGGGCTCCATCGCAGTGAGCGCGAGCAACTGCATCGTGTGATTTTGAATCATGTCACGCAGGCAACCGCTCTGCTCGTAATAGCCACCGCGGGTGCCGACGCCGACTTCTTCGGCAACGGTGATCTGCACGCTATCGATGAAATTACGATTCCACAGCGGTTCAAAAATAGCGTTGCTGAAACGCTGCACGAGCAAGTCCTGCACGGTTTCTTTACCCAGATAGTGGTCGATACGATAGACTTGATGCTCGGCTAGCACTGAGCGAATCGTGACGTTGAGCTCGCGGGCAGACTCGAGGTCTTTACCGAAAGGCTTTTCGATAATGACTTTGGTGTGGTGGGGTTGACCGAGGTATTTGCGAGCGAGACCACTGGCGCCGAGATTAAGCAAGATCGAGGCGAAGACCGAGGGCGGCGTGGAAATATAAAACAAGGTCTGAACTTCGCGACCGATCTTTTTCTCGATCGCAGCTATATGAGTGGCGAGCCGATCAAAGGCAGCCTTCTCATCGTACCCACCGGCGAGGTAAGAGGTGTTGGCCGCGACGCGCGCCCAAACATCCGCGTTTAGTTCACGACGGGAAAACTCCTTGATGGCATCCGTCGCCAACGTGCGAAATTCTTCGTCGGGAATCGCCTTACGACCGTAGCCGACCAGGAAAAATTCCGCCGGCAGCAAGTTGTCGTGGCCCAAATTATAAACAGCCGGGATAAGTTTGCGCGCCGTAAGATCGCCCGAGGCGCCAAAGATAACAACGACCGTAGGAGGAGCACCCCGGTGCTTACTGAGACCCTGCAGGAAAGGATGACGCGGAGAATCGGCCATAACGTTTTGGAATTTGTCGGCGCCGCCGGAGTGTGAGGCAAGTGAAATGCTGTAAACGGGCACTCCGGTAGTTGCCCGAAGCCCAAGCCTAAAAATATTTCAGCAATAACAGGGCGTTTCTGTTATACAGAACGCATAACTGCCCTACTCCGGGTGATATACTTTTGCCTCACCCCTTGCTGCATTAGTTCAAGTGGAATACACCGCCCACGAAAACGCTTAAGCTAGAAGTCTGCCCATATCCGTCAGCTAAGCTCCAAGGCTAAGCGTCGTTTAAGGAGCTACCGGGCTGGCATCACGCACACAGCGAAAGCCGACGTGGTTGCTGCCCGTATCAACAGCACCCTTACCTCGCGTGCCGACCATGTAGCGCGTGCAATATTGATCGGTGCACAGGTAAGAGCCGCCACGTTGCACACGTTTAGGCATGCCAGGTTCTTGAGGATCGAAGCTTTCCGATTCGGCCGGGCCACGCGGGTCGCGCACGACACCGCCGCTCGCA
>CANGCX010000066.1 GCA_947452315.1 Opitutia bacterium
AAATAAAGCCCCCAGCCGCCGTAGCCGGCCGTCGGCGGCGTGTTACCGAAGAGCAACCAGCTGAAATAGGAGGCCATCGCCTGCCAGCGTTCGATGGCGGAGCCTTCATCAGTGCGAGCGTTGGGGCCGCGCAGCACGCCGTTGAGGGTGTTGGCGGCGAGCTCGGCGAATAGCCAGTCGAGCATCATGGCGCCGCGTTTTTTCATCACAGGATCTTTCGCCCAATTGGCGAGGAACTGCAGCGGAATCACATATTCACCGATGTAATGCGTGGGGTTGAATTCGCCTTGGCCGACGGTCGTAGCGAGATCCATCCAGTGAATTAGGTACGAGCGCGCCTCGGCGAGATTCTCTGAGGAAGATTTACCAGAATACCACGACTCCGCCGGTTCGTTGGGGTAGAGTTCGGCCATCAGATAAAGCGATATATAATACATTGCCCAATGGTTCTCTGTGTCGCCGCGCAATTGACGCGTCGTACGCCAAGCCGTACGGATCGAGGCGAGAGCCTCAGGGGAGAGATGATCACGGCCTAAATACGCGATACAGACCGTGGGGAACATCCAGAAAGGACCTGTGCCAGGGTCGCTCATCAGATTGATCACGCGCTGCGAACACCCGTGTAAATCTTCCTTAAGCACAATCTTCGCCGCGATCATGGCTAAATCGAGTTTGGCAGGATCGTCAGTCTTAGCCTGACCGCCATCAGCGGCCCAGTTGATGACTTCGCTGACGCGCGCGAGATATTCAGCGCGACGCTTCACCGGATCTAGCACCGGCACGGTCGAGGGCGGAGGACCTTCAAAGGCGGGCTGCGCTGCGACGAAGAGGGCCGAAAAAGAAAAAAAGAGAACCGAGATAAAAGCGCGTTTCATAGCTATAGTAGATCGAGAATTAATGAGCGCTCTTGGGCTGGATGAGGAATTTGTTCACAACCGATCCGGCCAGCGAGTCGGTTTTCCACGTGCGACCAAAGTCGGAGGAGACAAAGAGTGTCTCAGCGACGACACTAGCGTAAAGTTGCCCTACCGGATCGACGCCAACCCGCCAGACGCGGTGCGGTGCGGGCAAACCAACATTGCGATCAATCCAAGTCTGTCCGCCGTCTTCGCTCGTTAACGCCCCGAGTCCCCAACTTCCAATCGCGAGACGTTGGGGGTTAGTGACATCGAACGTGATGTTATAAAGCGGGTGGGTAGTTGGCACCGCCGTGAGCTGTTTCCAGGTCTGTGCGCCGTCAACGGAACGCCAAGCACCCGAGCTCTGCGTCACTGCCAGCCAGACGAGTGGATCGTGCGGAGATTGCTGGATATCGAAGACCATTTCCTTTGTGGGTAAAACTTGGCGCCATTGAAGCGCGGCATCTTCGGTGAGATAGACGCCGAGTTCACAACCGGCTAAAACACGACCGACACGCGTGCGATCGATCTGTAGAACTTGAGTGTATTTACCACGAGCGGGCAGACCGTTTTCTCGTCGCACAAGGGTTTGCGCACGGTCAGATGAAAATGCAACGCCATCAGGCAGTGCTAAATAAACGTGATCAGGGGCGTGCGGATCAACAGCGACATCGCGCGCCTCCGTCATAGTCCAGTCGTTGCACATGCGCCAGAGTTTGCCGCCGTCGATGCTACGCCAGAGACCGTTGAGGCCCGTGGTGTAAATGACGTTGCGGTCGCGTGGATCGAACGCGAGGGCGCTTATACCAGTGTCGTTATAACCGAGGTGTTGCCACTCGCCCGCGGCATCGCGCTGAAAAACACCGTTAGTGGTAACGATTTTAGAGCCGATGACGTAGTTGCGATTGATATTCGCGCAGACAAAAAAATCGTAAGCTGGCGCGGCGGCCGCGAGATTCCTCAGAGCCAAAAGGCCGAAAAGGATGAAAGCAGGGGTTTTCGTATTCATGAAAAAAGGAAATGGATGGCGTAGAATACTAGGTTCCGAGGTTGCGATGAGCGGGGAATTCGTACGACGTGAGTGAATAATTTTTATGAAAACATTCCTGCGCTTTGGATTGATCACGCTTTGCTCGCTCGCCGTTCTGAACGGAGCTGATGCCACAACGCCCGAGCAGAAACTTGCGGCGCTGGGGCTCAAGCTCCCGAGCGTACCGGCGGCAATCGCCAACTACGTACCCGCGGTGCGCAGCGGAAATCTCGTATTTCTCGCCGGACAAATCGCGCGAGGCACTGACGGAAAATCTCTCGCCGGTAAAGTAGGTCGCGAACTGAGCGAGACTCAGGGCGCCGACGTCGCGCGCACGTGTGCGCTGCAACTCATTGCGGTGTTGCAAGCCGAAGTCGGCGATCTCGCGCGCGTGAAACGCATCGTGAAGGTCACCGGTTTTGTGAATTGCACGGATGAATTCACCGCGCAGCCGAAGATCATCAACGGTGCGTCCGATTTGTTCGTCGCGGTGTTTGGCGAAAAGGGCCGGCATGCACGGGCGGCGGTGGGCGTGTCGTCGTTGCCGGCGGGTGCGCCGGTGGAGATCGAGTTGGTCGCCGAGCTGGAACCCGCCGCGCCCTAATGTTGGGCCGCGACCTAGCGAGGTCGCAGTACAAACCGAGGGAGAACATGGGTGAGCAGCCATGACGGTTTATAAATCGCGGAGCGAGGCGCGCACGCCGGCGATGACACGTTCGCACTCGGCGTGAGAATTAAAGATGTGGGTCGATACGCGCACAGCTTCAAGTTTCTGCTCGGTGACGGGACGGCAGCGGAGCTGATGGGATTTTAGCAGGTAGGTAAAAAATTTGGCAGCGTCGACGCGCGGATGAGAAAATGTAGTGATCGAGGAACGGAGTTCATCGTGCCTGGGCGTATGCATGATAATACCATCCAATTGGGAAATTTCCGTGAATAACCGCGTGGCGAGTTCCCGCCCATGAGCGGCGATGCGCGTGATTCCAATACGTTCTTGAAAATGCACCGCTTCAGCTAGGCCAACGATGAGTCCGGCGTTACGAGTGCCGTATTCGTGGCGCAGAGCTCCGGGCGCGTATTTGAGTTCACCGGGCAAATAGGGCAGCTCGGCGGCGTGGGCGCCGGTAAGTGGTACGGCGATATCGGCGGTACGATCATGGCGAATGTAAAGCAGACCGGTTTCGTGGGGTCCACCGAGCCATTTGTGGCCGCTGAGTGCGAACGAATCACAGCCAATGGCAGCGAAGTTAACGGGGATCATACCAACAGATTGAGCGCCATCGACGTGGAACCAAATGCCACGTGCGGCGGCAAAGACGGCAATGTCGCGCACAGGCATCACGAGTCCGGTGGTGCACGTAATGTGGCTGACTTGAATCACGCGTGTGCGAGACGTAACGAGTTCGCTGATTCGAGCGAGGTTGGCGGCCGGGCCGGTATTGTCGGGGACGAAAATTTTCACCTTCACGCCGCGCAGGTTGGCTTGGTTATACCAAGTGAAGGAGCCGCCAGGGTGCGCGTGGGATTCGAAGATGACTTCGTCGCCTTCTCGGAGTTTGAGGCCGGCGGCAATGATAGACGTGGCTTCGGTGGCGTTGCGCGTGAAACAGATTTCATGGGGCTTAACACCGGTGTAGCGCGCGAGCGTTTCGCGGGCCGGCTCGATCAAAGGGTAACCGGTTTCGGAATGCTCCTGGAGCTGAAGCATGGTGGAGAAAACTTTGTCGAGCACCGGCTGCGGCGTGGGTCCGAGACCGCCGACGTTGAGGTAAGTCGGGTTATCAAGCAGAGGAAACTGGGCGCGGACGGCGCGCCAGTAGGCTTCAGCGTTGCCCGTCGGAAACGGCGGGAGCGGAGCCGCCGCGGTTTTGCCCGTCGCGGCGGCGCGGGCAGGCGAGCTGAGCGCAAGCGCACCGAGCGCGCCGACCCCGAAATTTTGGAGAAAGGAGCGGCGGTCGGTGTTCATGCGATGGATTGAAACGTGAGTGTGTGGTCGAGGTGGAGTTCCGCACCGGACGCGAGCTCAAGGTTCTGGTCAAATTGAACCGGTAGAGCCGCAAGAGGATAATTGCGACGCACAAACCACGGGAGTGGACCGGGGTTGTTTTCGAAACGGATTTTCACGCGGTGGAGCGTGCCGTCGAGTTGACCGTGCCAGTCCATCCAGCGGGCAGAGGCGCCGTGGACGGCAGGGATACCGTCAAGGCCACCTTCAGCAGTGACCTTGATCGTCGGGTCGAGGTGATCGTCAAGAAACTCGCGGGCGCCACGAAATTGGAGGCCGTTGTAGTGCGAACCGGCGAGGCCACCGTACGAATGCGGGTTGCCGAGAGAGAGCGCTCGGCCGCTGACATTAGACAGATGACTGCGCCAGTTGAGCGACCAAGCTTGAGCGGCTTCGTCGACATTGAGGACGAGTGTGCGCGTCTCGTGGAAAAGCGTCTCGTTGAGGCGGCGCCATGCGAGGGTGTGCGAGAGTGTAGCGGTAATGCCGGAGGCTTCGAGGCGCGTCCAATCGAGGTGGTTTTGCGAACCGTGATCGTCTCGCCATTTGTAACCGTCGCCGCGCAGACACGTGGGGCCGCCCCAGAAGTTGGCGCCGGAGACGTTGTTCAGTGTGAAGCTGAGCGCGTGGTGCCACGGGTGATCGTTGGGGCGGAAGTTGGTGAGCGTGTCACCGGCAAGCGTGTTAACGGGGTGCGCGTAGGGGCGCGGAGATTCGTTGGCGGCGGTCGTAGGGCAGTAGACGTAGCGCAGCAAAACGCCTTCGCCGCAGTAGACGGTGACGTCGGAGCCGGCAGTGTGATCGAGGCGGAGCGTTTTCATGAGCGAGCAGCGAGGGGGAAAGTTTCTTGGAAAGTACCGCCAGAGAATTGGCGCGTGGTAGCCGATGCGTCGGGCGCGATGACCGTGAGGTCAAGGCCAGCTGGGGCGTTGATCTTGAGGGTAAATTGACCGGCATGAATCTGCCAGGCGACTTCGATGGGACCGTGCGGTGTGCAGACACTACCGGCGGCGTGAGTGAGCCCGCAGGCATGCGGCTGAATGGTGACGCGCGTAAAACCAGGCGCGGTCGGGGTGACGCCCAAGATGCGCTGGAGAAATTCGAGCGCGGGATGCGCCGACCAGGCGTGGCAGAGAGAACGCCAATAGGAGTTTTCCTCGACAAACGTTGTGAGACCGTAATCTAGCGATTCGTGCCACGGACCGAGGTAAGTCGGCATGCGGTCGTAAAGTCCGGCGCGAACGAGAGCGGTGAAAATAAAGTGCCAGCAGAAGAACGAACCGGGAGCGAGTTTCGCATCGAGGGGGAAACGTTCGAAGATGCGTTTGATTTCACGCGGACCAGCGATGCCGGCGATAATGGCCCAAGCGTTGCCGTATTGGGAGACTTCGGGGCCGCCGGGGCGGTCGAAATAAAGCCCCTCGGTTTCGCTCCACGTGAGCGCGTGCAATGCGGGACGTAGGCGCGCAGCTTCGGCTTCGAGCGCGGAGATTTCCGCGACGTGACGTGTGGCATCGGCGAGGCGCAAGAGCTCGGCCATTTCTGCGAGACCTTGGATGTATTGCGCGCTCAAGATCGTCGTGGGACCAGCATCGGCACCAGGCACGACGCCTCGCGGCCACCATGGGCACCAGTCGGTGATGTTCCAGAAAGGTAACTTCGCGGGCAGGCCACTCGGATCGGTGTGGCGGCGGTACCAATCTAAAACGGCTCGCGCACCGGGCAGCAAATCGCGCACTGTGGCGACGTCGCCGGAGCACATGACGTAGTCGCGGATGTTGGTAATCCAGTGCAACGACCACGTGGGTATAATCTGCACGAGCCGTGACGGATAACGACTCTGCGTGAGTCCATCCGAGAGGCGCGACCAGTCGAAGTGATATAGCGCTTGTTTACTGAGTCGGTAATCGCCGGTCGCGAGCATCGCGATCTTCGATGTGATCATCGTGTCCCCAGCGTATTGCATCTGCTCGTAATGTGGGCAGTCCTCAAACGTCTCGTGCGAGCACAACCGCATCGTTTCCAAACTCGCCGTCCACACGCGATCGAGCCGCGCATCGGACGAGACAAACGTCGAGGCGATGCGATACGGGTAAGCAGTAAAACGTTGCGTGCAGGAGTGCACGGTGAGAGGCGCAGCGCCGACCTTAATGTGCAAGCCGACGTAACGGTAGGCGCGCCAATGCAGCGGTTCAAATCGCTCGGGCGCAGTAGTCGTGCCGTTACCAGCGGGCTCCCAAATATCGCACCAGCCGGTGATCTTGCCGCGGCGGTCGAAGGTCCAGCCGGTGTTCTCGTCTGCGAAATGCGAGGCGAGATTGGCGAGCGGTTGTTTCTTACCGAGCAACATCGCGCCGGGCGTTTCCCACGGCAGGCGCAACGCCTCCGCGTAGGTCAATCGCACGTTTGCGCCCGCGCCGCCAGAGATCACCAATTGCGGAAACGCCGAGGTGAGTTTCGCATGATCTAAAATCAAATCTACCTCCGCGCCCGCTGGCAACGTCACCGATCGGCCCTGCTTGATCATCGCCAGCCAATCTGGCGTCGCGTCGCGTCCACCCGGCACAAAGACGTCGCAAAAATGATCCAAGCGTTCTTCCTCAAGCATTGGAATCATGCGCGGCACCAAGCCGTAGGGGCTCGTCGGGTCGCGGCGATTTTCCAAAAGCTCGGCCTTAAAGAGCACGTGAGCCGCCGCCCAACTGGTATCGTCGAAATCGGGCAGGTTCCAACCCGAGGGAGACAAGCGCGACACCCGATGTTCGAAATAGCCGAGATAACCTTCAAATGTGGTGTTTTCGTTTTGAAACCGATGCGCCATGTCTACAGCCACACGCCAGGTGGCATTCGTGCGTAGGTCTTCGACGACTTGGCTAGTGCCATCACGCAAGGCACCCTCAAGTACCCAGCCGCCCGTGTAAGTCATAATGGAACAAGGGGCACCGAGTAACGCCGGGCGATGCGCCACTCGCGACATATCCTGAACGAGCGCTGCGAGCACATTGCGTCCAGTCCGTAGGTGCGGTTTAAGGTCAAATGTCTCGTAAAAATGATGATTCACATCGCCCTTGGCCGGACCGCGCCCGACCAACACGCCATTACAGTAGAAAAGATAGCGGCTGTCGCCGGAGACGTGCACCGTCAGCATTGCCGCATCTAAATCTTTAACATCAAAATTTTTACGAAACAATCGCACTTGATAATGCGAGGGAGTCGCGGCCGCAGGCGCTGGAGCTCCGTGCGAGCCTTCAGCAGACCAAATCCAAGTAGCGGAATCAATAAACGGTTTCATGGGGCAAGTGGCAGAGAGTGGAAAACGGGCTTAAATTTGCAGAAAAAAGTGGTTAAACTAAGGAAAAGTACCAGCAGACCCACAGAAAATCGCGCAAAAATGAGGTGCTCACAACAAGCAACGCAGCATGAGGGAAGTGCAAGGCCCGTTTAAGAATGTTCTAGTCATTTTTCAGATTTCAATCAGTATTTTCTATGAAATTTCACAATGACGGTTTCAAACGCCCCCAAGCCCCCTCGCCTCATTCAATGCGCCTCGCCGTGGTCGATGCACGACTGGCCCTCAAAACGCCGCGAATGGTCGCTAGAGCAAAAGCTCGATGCCATTGACGCCGCCGGTTTCGACGGCGTCTGTGCGTACGTGACACCCGAGCTCAAAGCGGGCGCCGATCAACGCGGCCTAGTGCTGATGAGCGGCTTTGATTGCGGGGATTTAGCCGTGGCCAAACCGCGACTCGAAACGCAGAAAAAACTGGGTGTTCATTTTATTAACATACAATTACTTAATCATGATACACCGCCAAAAAAAGCTTCGGCTATGGCGGTCCGTTTGATCAAACTTTCCCGCTCTCTCGAACTAGGCGTCCACATCGAAGTCCACCGCGATACCGCGACCGAAACGCCCGAAAAATTCACCGAAATCGCCCGGCTTTACAAAAAAGCTACACGCGAGATCATGCCCGTCACCTGGGACCACTCACATTTCGCCATTTCCAAGCACGTGATGCCGAAGGACTATTCCAGACGTTTACTCGCCTGGCCAGAGTCGATCCAACATTCTCAAATGTTTCACCTGCGTCCATTTAACAGCCAACATTGCCAGGTTCCAGTGACGGATGGTCGGGGACGCCCCACCCCTGAGTTCCGTGATTACCTGGCTTTCGTTGAAGACCTTTTTACGCTTTGGCTCAAGGGGCCCCGTCCCGGCAACACGCTCTGGACCTGCCCTGAATTAGGGATGAGCCACGGATACCACGTAAGCACCAATCCCCACCCGTGGCCCGACGCCATTGCCGCGCGCAAAGCCTACGCCGGCGCCTGGCGCCGCGCCCTCAAACGCGTGGCCTAAATCGCCGATTATACCTTCGTTTTTGCCCAAGCATCTCCTGTCGCTTCAGTAACAAAACCCTTGACCAAACCCCGAGATTTCAGTGTCTTCTTTCTGAAACTTTCAGGTTACCTCGCATGCCCCCCCTGCTCATTGCTGACATTGCCCGTAAGGCCAAGGTCTCACCCGCGACTGTATCGCGCGTGATCAACCAGCCCCACTTGGTCGCGCCCGACCGACTTGAGCGCGTCCGTTCGGTGATGACCGAGTCTGACTACGTCCCAACGCCGCTTCATCGTCGGCGCGGACCCAAATCCCGGTTAGCGACCCCAAAAAAAATCGCCGTCTGGTTTGTCGGAGCGAAGAAAAACTCAAGTTTCAATTGGTTCCAAGATCAGCTGCTGCAGACTCAACATTCAAACGATCGCCAACGGCTCGAACTCAGCGTCTTATTCACTGATACGCCGGATGATCTCCCCCGGGCCCTGGCTGAGCGCCAAGTCGACGGCGTGATCATCCAAGGCATGGAACCCTCCCCAGCCTGTCTCTCCAAACTCGGCGATTTGCCCAACGTATGGTTCATGACCCGGCGCTCACAGACCTACGCCGGAGACTTCGTAGAACCCGACAACGAGGCTAACGGCCGCATGGCCGCTAACTACCTTCACCAGCACGGCCACAAATCCCTCGCCGTCATTGCCGCTGACTCGGGTTACAGCGCCGTCGGTTGGCGTGTGAAGGCTTTCATAGAGCAAGCCAAAGAGCTCGGCCTTACTGTCCACAGTATTCTTGGCAAAACCAAGCCAGTTAACTTTCTGGAGATCGTACCCGTTCATGAAGAAAGCGATGCGCTCGCCAAACGATTCTGCCAGATTAGCCCCCGACCGACCGGAATCTACGTCCCTGTCGACCATTTTTGCGGCTCACTCTTTCGCTCGCTCCGACTGGCTGGACTAAAATCTGAACGCGATTTCGAAGCCATTTTGGGCAATTACAATCCTGTGATCTACCACAACCTCGATCACCTGCCTCCAGCACTCGACATCAACCTCCCCACGCTCGTACGCAAGGTCGTTGATCATCTCGTCTGGCGCATAGATAACCCCAAGATAATCGGGCGTATAGGCATCACCGTAGCCCCGAGCTTGGTGGTCGCTACCAGCCAAAGTGGCCAAATGATTGCATAAGGACTTGTTTTTTTCCCTCGCTCTGTATCAATAATTCCTCATTTTTTCCGATCCTTTGACAGCGTTCTATCGCTGAGAAAAGACCGGCAAACGACCAACCCCCACACAATAAGAATGAAATCAGAAACCAGCACCGCACCCAGGACCAAGAAATACTTGGTTTCCTGTTTGGCCGCGTTGATGGCTGTCTCGGCCCCTATGGGCTTTGCAGCCGACAACGACGCCTTGAAGAAGCTCCAAGATGAAAACGCCGCCCTCCGCAAGCGCCTCGCCGCGCTTGAAGGCAGCTCCACCCAGGCCGCCGCTCCCGCTGCCGCTGCTCCCGCAGCCGCTGCTGGCACCGCCGCTAAGGGCTCCACGATGCAAGCCGATGCCGGCGTGCAAACGCTGTCGGCCTTCGAGGTGAAGTCCGACAAGGACCAAGGCTACCTCCGCACCAACTCGGTGACGGCCACCCGTATCAACATGGCGATCCAAAACATCCCGATGTCCGTGTCGGTCATGTCGAAGGAATTCCTTGATGATGCGAACATCCGTTCCATCACCGACGTGCTGCGCTACACCTCTTCTGGTGCCGGCGACAACAACTTCGCGATGCGCCGTCCTTCGAATTCGGCTACGCCACAAGGTGGTTTCACCCTCCGTGGTTTCGGCGTGAATTCCCTGCTGCGTAACGGTATCTCCCGCTACATCGGCTACAACGTGAACAACGTTGACCGCATCGAAATCGTCAAAGGTCCAGCGTCCGTGTTCTTCGGCGCAGGTTACCCCGGCGGTGTTATCAATTACATCACCAAGCAACCGGTCTTCGGCAAAATCCCGACCACCCTCAGCTACACCTTCGGTGATAACAACATGAACCGCGTGGTGTTGGACAACAACACCCAGCTCTCCAAGAAGGCCGCCATGCGCGTAGTCGGTTCTTGGGAAAACCGCAAGGGTTTCCGCAACTACGAGTTCAAGAAGGAAAACAGCATCACGGCCAACCTGACGCTCGTTCCCTTCGACTCCGGCAAGGTGAAGATCACCTTCGAGTTCGAACACCTCGACGGCACCTACAACGATAACCAAAAAGACTGGCTCTACCCAGACGGCTGGTTCCAAGCCTACCAGAACCCATCCGCGGCCCTCATCTCCGCGGCCGGCGTTGCTGACGCCACGGCCTACAAAAACCGTATTTTCAACGGTCTGGCCAGCTACATCCAAGACGTCCGCGTCTCCACGGGCAACTACGAGACCCCGCTCTACTCCCGCGTCATCCGCGGCGGTTACTACACCGCCAAAGACGGCAGCCGCGTCCACGATGAAGGTTTCAACTTCACCAACCGTGGCACCCGTAACATCAACAACGTCGACACGCCCAGTCTCGCCGTGGAACTCGCGCCCACCTCGTGGCTCGACGCCCGTTACGTGCTGACGAACGAAACCGCTCGCTACGACAGCATCGAAGGCACCATCCAGCCCTACGCTGACGGTCGCACCTTCAACGCCCTCGAAAGCGGCGCCAGCTCCGGTTACTACCGCGCGATCCAAAATCATCAGTTCGACTTGATCTTCAAGCTCGACGGTTGGGGCGTGAAACACCGCCTCCTCGCCGGTGGCGTGTTCCAGAAGCAAAATCAGCAATACAACGCCAATCAGCCGAACTTCAACAATGCCGGCACCAATCTCGGTGGTTTCAACTACTCCCAGATTCCCGGCATCACCAATGCCGCTGGCAATCCCGGCATGACCCTCGTCGGCTCGCAATCCACGGGTGGTGCATGGGGCAACGGCAATACCTCTGATGTTCCCGTCAACCAAGTCATCCGCGACCGTTTCGGCGTGATCAAGACCGTCAATCAGGTCTACTCGCAGTTCGATCCCGGCGCCGAAGTGACGCCTGACATCAGCCGCCTCTTCCTCTACAACCGCACCCTGCTCGACGGTTACAAGACCGAATACCAGGCCGGCTACCTCAACTACAACGCCTCCCTCTTGGATGATCGCTTGAACATCCTCGCCGGCGTCCGTCGTGAAATGAACCGCGACAGCGGCCAATACCTCACGTCCAACTTCCCGTGGTATGCTCCACCCAACTACGCCTACACCGATCAAGCTAGCTATCCGCCCTCCGCGTATAACTACGATCCAGGCTACGCCGGTGACTCCAACGGCTTCCAACGCCAAGCCGGCACCTCCTGGATGGCTGGTCTCAGCTACGCCGTCACCAAGGAAATCAACGTCTACTCCTCCTACTCCAAAGTGTTCCGTCTTAATAACGGCACCGCGGCTGGTTTGAGCACGCTGACCCTGCCCGACGTTTATAACGCCGCTGCAGCTTGGGCCAAGAATGCGGCCAACCCGAACGCCAACACGACCGGCGCGTTCTCTTACCGTGGCCAATCGATCACCAGCTACCAAGGCTTCTACGACGCCCTGGCCAAGCTCGGTGCCTTCGACGTCATCAAGAACGAAGCCGGCTTCAACGCCGAAATCGGTGTGAAGACCGCCCTCTGGGACAACAAGCTCACCGGCACCTTCGGTCTCTTCCGCTCGGAACGCCGCAACCAAAAGCTGGATGACTCCGTCGCCCAAGCTGCTGAACCGCTTAACGGCGCTTACAGCGGTGGTGGTAACGTCGCCATCTTCGGCCCTGCCGGTAACGCCTTCTCGGGTTCCCGCATCGCTCGCTGGCGCACCGTCGGCGTCCGCAACCGCATCGAAGGCGCTGACTTCGAGTTCGTTTGGAGCCCCAAGCGCAACTTCCAATCCGTGTTGAACGGTTCTTGGATGTGGACGGCCAAGACCCTGGAAAACCCCACGGTCAACAAGCCCGGTTCCGCTGCGTATAACACCGTCGCCGCCTCGAGCGTCTACGGCAACAAGATCGCCACGATCAACGCGGACCTCCAATACGGCGAACGCCTCGAAAACGTTCCTGAGTTCTCGCTCAACTCGATCAACAAATACACCTTCACGGGTAATATGTTGGCCGGTGTGTCGCTCGGCGCTAACGCCCGCTACAAGTCCACCACCCTCATCAGCCGCAGCGTGGATTGGAATCCTCGCGCTGGTGGTCTTACCTCAGGCAACTTCCTCGTATTCGACGTCAACGTCGGCTATCCGTGGGAAGTCATGGGCTACAAGATCTCGACCCAACTCGGTATCTACAACGCCCTCGACAAGAAATACATCGAAGGCGCCACCTACATCCTGTCGGCTCCTCGCACCTGGTTGCTGACGAACACCCTGAAGTTCTAATCCTTCCCACGCTCACCTGAGCGTGTGAAATCCGAGGGCGGCGACCACCAGGTCGCCGCCCTTTTTTGTGCCCCCAGCACAAGATACGGATTCTACCCTAAGCAAAATAATCTCCAGCGCCGCCCGCCCAAAACTGGACACCCCCCAGCCGATGCGATGCACTCACGCATCGTCCGCACCCCATGCCGAAGCCCAGCATCCGCCCCACCCCCTCGGCCGCAGTCACGCCGGATGCTCACCGGTTTTTAAAACGCGCGCAAAATTCCGTCCGTGATTTTTGCGGCCTTGGTTCCGACGCCACCTACCTCTGGCCCCGGTGGCTGATCCTGCGCTCCGTCGGCCTGATTTTTATTCTTATCTTCTCCGGCTTGTTACACGAAGGCCAAGCCCTCTGCGGCCCCGGCGGCCTCGTCCCGCTGGACGGATTTTTTGCCGCTCAACCCCAAGCTCTAGCCGAGCGTTTCTCCGCCTTCTTCCAAGCCCCGAGCCTCTTCTGGCTCAGCTCGAGCGCGACCGCTATCACTCTCGTAACGTTGACGGGCCTCGTCGCCGCTCTCGCCCTCGTCGCCAATCTCTGGCCCCGCGCGGCCCTACTCACCTGCTGGGTTTGCCTGCTTTCATTTGTCACGACGTGGCGGGTGTATTCGGGCACGCAACTCGATCAGTTCATGCTCGAAGCCGCGCTGATTTGCCTGCCCTTCGCCCCCGCCGGTTACCGCCCCGGTCTCGGCGCGTC
>CANGCX010000067.1 GCA_947452315.1 Opitutia bacterium
GATACCATTTCTCGCGAAAATAACAGCATGTTGCCGGTCGGCGGCATCATTGTGGGCGTCGTTGCGCTCCTGCTCGGTGGCTACGCCGCTATGAGCCTCTCGAAGGTCAATAAGACCCTCGCTGCTCACGAAGAAAAGGTCGCCAAGGTCGACGCCATCGAAGCGCAAGTCGCTTCGGCTGCTGCCGCCTCCGACAAAGCTTCTAAAGACCTCGCCGCGCTAACCCGCTCGACGCAGGACGCTTTCAACCAAGTCGGTGGCGAGCTCGCTAAACAAAGCGCCTCCCTAACCAAATTGGAAGAAGCCGCCAAAAAGCCCGTCGTAGCTGCTGGCAAAAAAGGCAGCGGCGAACCCGCCGTCGCCGGTCCTGGTGAATACGTCGTCAAAGCCGGCGACACCGGCACCAAGATCGCCAAGGCCAACGGCGTTTCCCACGCCGACTTACTCGCCGTCAACCCCGGTGTGAACTGGAGCAAGTTGAAGGTCGGCGACAAAGTGAAACTACCGAAGAAGTAATTTTTCGGAGAATTTACTCCTCCTTTTAAAAACCTCCTCGTCCTCTGCGGCGCGGAGGTTTTTTATTTTTCCTATGAACGCGTCGTCCACGCCGGGATCCCCGGCCCGCTGGGAACATCTGGGGCAAAACACATTGGCGACAACGCGCGTACTGGACCTGCGCAGCGTGCGCTTACGCCATCCAAAACGCGCCGTGGAACGCGATTTTGTGGTCATCGCATCTGCGGATTGGTGTAATGTTATCGCTGTTACACCCGACGGGAAACTTGTGCTCGTACGGCAATTTCGCTTCGGGATAGAAGAGTTTTCCCTCGAAATCCCCGGCGGCATTATCGATCCCGGCGAAGATCCCGTAAAGGCAGCGGTACGCGAGTTGCGCGAAGAAACCGGCTATGCAGGAACGAGCGCGCGATTGCTGGCGAGTGTACACCCTAACCCCGCCATCCAAAACAATCGTTGCCACCTTGTGCTCGTTGAAAACGCCACGTTGAGCGGAGCTTCGGAATGGGATCATGACGAGGAAATCGAAGTCGTAACAGCGCCGGTAGACGAGGTGCTCAGCTGGGCGCGCGCGGGTAAAATCACTCACAGCTTGGTCGTCTGCGGGCTCATGCATTTCGAGCCGATCTGGCGCGAGCACACAGGGCGAGGCATTTGACTTAGCACCGGGGCGCATCTTTATTTAACTGTAATCCACAAGATGCCTGCGCCCGCCTTCGCCAACCACCCTGAGATCCTTGACGCGACTTCGTCCGTCGTGATTCCGGCTGTGTTGGAGCAGGAAGTACGAAAAATCTATGAGCGGAGTCCGCTCTACGCTCGGCGTTTTCCACTGCATAAGGATCCGTTGCAATGGTCGTGTTTTCAGGAAATCCCAGCGTTGTCGAAAAAGGACATCGTCGAAAACGGGCATCAAGCGTTCTTCGCCGATTACCGCGTGATCGAGCGGGGTCTGGCCGACAAAAGCTACGAATACGAAAGCACCTCCGGCACGACGAGCGGCCCCATGACCGTAATCATGGAAGAGGGCTGGTGGAACAAGCAGACCGATCGCGCCTATCTGGCGTCACCGATTTTACGGCAATTCGTCGGGCGCTACTACCGCAAGTGCGTCCTCGCACCGATTGGTTGCTCAAGTAATCTTTGCCCGTACGAGGATCACCCGTTTCCACACCGCTATTTTGACGGCACGGTATACCTGAATCTCACGAGTGATCCGTTTGTGTTTCCCGAGAGCGAATGGGATAGGATCGTGCGCGAACTACAGGCCACGCAACCCGAGGTGATCGAGGGCGAGCCCGTTTATCTCGCGTTGCTCGCCCGCGCCGCCCAACGCCGAGGCGTAACGGTGCCGAGCGTGCGCGCCGTAATTTTGACTTACGGCAAAGCCAGCCTGCAACACAGCCGGCGCATCGCGGAAGTCTTTCCCGCCCCCCAAGTCGATCTGTACGGTTCAACGGAGGCCGGGTATCTTTTTGTCGGCGAAGCATTCAAAGATAATCTTCAAGCGATCGACGCCAATGCATTCATTGAGCTGGTGCCGTGGCGCGCAGATTTGCCCGATGTCGCACAAATCTACGTGACGACGCGCGAGCGAGAGGCGATGCCGTTATTGCGCTATCACACCGGCGACATCGTGCAACGGCGCACAACCGGTTTTCGCATCCTCGGCCGCGAGGGGAGCATTTATTTCCGACCCGATGGCTCGCTGGTAGCCGCTAGCGACGTAGACGAGGCGTTACCGGTAGCGTTTCGTTGCTGGCACTATACGTTAATCCAAACCGGTGATTTGCGTTGGGATTTTCACTACGTCGCCGACGAAACAGCCGATCATAGCTCAATCGAAAGCGCTCTTGCCCAGTTACTCGGGCCGGGCGTGCGCGTGAATGCTTTTCGCCGCAAATTTATCGCTCCGGCCGCCAGCGGGAAGTTTGCTCTGCTAAAACCGCTCGCCAAATAACTAGACGGCGTCGTTCTCCGAGCGCTGCGCTCGCTTCTGAAAAAGGTAAGGCCCACTAATAAGCAGGCAGGTTCATTGCGCCCTCTTTACAAAGTAACGATGCTGGGAAAGCATAAACCTTAGTATTTCCCTAACCCGCGCTTTTTCGATGAACCTTGTTGGCAACCTCTTCGGCTCTTCTATCGGCCGCAAAATCCTGATGGCCGTCACGGGCCTCGTACTCATCGGCTTTGTCATCGGACACCTCGTGGGCAACCTCCAGGTGTTTTCTCACCCCGACAAGCTCAACGGCTACGCTCACTTCCTCCAATCGCTCGGGCCCGTCCTCTGGGTAGCGCGCATCAGCCTATTAATCGCAGTCGCGATCCATATCTGGGCAGCTACCGTACTAACCCTCGAAAGTAAACGCGCTCGTGGCGCCCAAGCCTACGGAGTTAAAACTTGGATCCAAGCCACCCTCGCCTCCCGCTACATGCGCTGGACCGGCTACGTAGTGTTGGCATTTATCCTCTATCACCTCGCCCACTTCACGCTCGGGACCGCCCAAAGCTCCACCTATAAAGCCACCCTTCCCGCCTACAAAATGGCGCACGACTACCACGTCCTCGGCTTCACGGTCGTCCCGGCCGGAACTGAAGTTCTCGATGTTCACAGCATGGTTATACTCGGTTTTCAACCACCGCTCGTCGCCGGCTTCTACCTTCTCGCGGTAACCTTACTCTCACTCCATTTGCTCCACGGAATGGACAGTCTTTTTCAGACGCTCGGCTGGCGTAATTCCCGTTGGTCTCAATCCCTCCGCAGCGTTGTTATCCTCGCGTGTCTAGCGTACTTCGCGGGCAACGTCGCGATTCCTGGCGCGGTACTGACCGGTAAACTCTCCCCAGAATCCGCCGCCAAGTCCGCCCCCGCCGCGCACCACTAAAACCCCAACGAACTTCGATCACCGCCATGGCCACCCTCGACTCCAAAATCCCGTCCGGCCCGCTCGCTGAAAAGTGGCGCAAGCACAAAACGGAGATCAAACTCGTCAACCCCGCCAACAAGCGCAAATACGAGGTCATCGTCGTCGGCGCCGGCCTCGCCGGCTCTTCCGCCGCCTCTAGCCTCGCCGACCTTGGCTATAAGGTAAAATGCTTCGTGTTTCACGATAGCCCGCGCCGCGCCCACTCCATCGCTGCCCAAGGCGGCATCAACGCCGCCAAGAATTACCAAAATGACGGCGACAGCGTACACCGCCTGTTCTACGACACGCTCAAAGGCGGCGATTACCGCGCTCGTGAAGCCAACGTCCACCGCCTCGCCGAAGTCTCCGTCAACATCATCGACCAATGCGTGGCGCAAGGCGTCCCCTTCGCCCGCGAATACGGCGGCCTCCTGGCCAACCGCTCCTTCGGAGGTGCCCAAGTCTCCCGTACCTTCTACGCCCGCGGCCAGACCGGCCAACAACTTCTCCTCGGTGCTTACTCCGCACTCTCCCGCATGGTCGGTGCCGGCGCAGTCGACCTTCACACCAACTCCGAGATGCTCGATCTCGTCGTTGTCGGCGGCCAAGCCAAGGGAGTGATCATTCGCAACCTAGTGACCGGCGAAATCACTCGGCACTCCGCCGATGCCGTCATCCTCGCCACCGGCGGCTACGGCAACGTCTTCAATCTGTCCACCTACGCACGCGGCTCCAACGCCACTGCCATCTGGCGCGCCTACAAACGAGGCGCCTGCATGGCCAACCCGTGTTACACCCAGATCCACCCAACCTGCATTCCCGTGAGCGGCGACTATCAGTCGAAACTCACTTTGATGTCTGAGTCCCTCCGCAACGACGGGCGCATCTGGGCCCCGAAGAAAGCCGGCGATACCCGCGCCCCTGCCGCCATACCGGAAAGCGAACGCGATTACTATCTCGAGCGCCTCTACCCCAGCTTCGGCAACCTCGCCCCACGTGATATCGCCTCCCGCGCCGCCAAACGCGTCTGCGACGAAGGCCGCGGTGTCGGCTCCACCGGCCTCGGCGTTTACCTCGATTTCGCTGACGCTATTAAACGCCTTGGCGAACCCGCCGTGCGCGAACGCTACGGCAACCTTTTTGACATCTACCACGAGATCACCGCCGAGAGCGCCTACAAAGCCCCGATGCGCATCTACCCCGCCGTCCACTACACCATGGGTGGACTTTGGGTAGACTATAACCTCATGTCCAACATACCGGGCCTGTTCGTGCTCGGTGAGGCCAACTTCTCCGACCACGGCGCTAACCGCCTCGGCGCCTCGGCCCTCATGCAAGGTCTCGCCGACGGTTACTTCGTAATTCCTTACACGATCGGCGACTATCTCGCCGGCCAGAAACCCGGCTCGCGCCCGGCCGCCGAAGCCCCAGAATTCCAACAAGCCGAAGCCAACGTCCGCGGGCAGACCACCCGTTTCCTCGCCACCAAGGGCAAACAACCCGTCAGCCATTTCCACAAAAAACTCGGTAAAATCATGTGGGACCGCTGCGGCATGGCACGCACCAAGGCCGGCCTCGAAGCCGCGCTCCAAGAAATTCCTGCCCTCCGTGAGGAATTCAACGCCTCCGTCAACGTTCCCGGCTCAGCCGACACCCTGAACCAATCCCTCGAACAAGCCGGCCGCGTCGCCGACTTCCTCGATCTAGGCGAACTCATGTGCCGCGACGCTCTTACCCGCGAGGAAAGCTGCGGCGGCCACTTCCGTGAGGAACACCAATATCCCGACGGCGAGTGCAAACGCGACGACGAGAAATTCGGCCACGTTGCCGCCTGGGAATACCAAGGCGAGGGCAAGACCCCCGTGCGCAACACCGAAGCGCTCAACTACGAGTTCACCAAGATGAGCGTCCGTAACTACAAGTAACCCTTACCCGTTCCCCGCCATGGTCGCTGCCTCCACTCTCAAAACTTTTTCCGTAACTCTCCGTGTCTGGCGCCAAGCCGGCCCCGCCGCCACCGGCGCCTTCGTCGATTATCCCGCGAAAGACATCAGCCCCGATATGTCCTTTCTCGAGATGCTCGACGTCGTAAACGACGAGCTCACCGCCAAAGGCATCGAACCCATCGCCTTCGCCCACGACTGCCGCGAAGGCATCTGCGGCACCTGCTCCTGCACCATCAACGGCAAACCACACGGTCCCGGCAAAGGCATCGCCACCTGCCAGACCTACATGCGCTCTTTTAACGACGGTGACACCATCGTCGTCGAACCTTTCCGCGCCCGCGCCTTCCCCGTTGTTAAGGACCTCGTCACCGACCGCGCCGCCTTCGACAAAATCCAACAATCCGGCGGCTTCATCACCGCCCGGGCTGGTTCTGCACCCGACGCCAACGCCCTGCCCATTCCAAAAGGCGACGCCGATCTCGCGATGGACGCCGCGCAATGCATCGGTTGTGGTGCCTGCGTCGCCGCCTGCAAAAATGCCAGCGCAATGCTCTTCGTTTCGGCCAAGGTTGGCCATCTGGGGCTCTTGCCCCAAGGCCAAGCCGAGCGCGATCGCCGCGTACTCGCCATGGTCAACACCATGGACACACTCGGCTTCGGCAGCTGCACTAACCAATACGAATGCAGCGCGGCATGCCCGAAACTCATCTCGCACGATTTCATCGCACGAATGAACCGCGATTATCTCACCGCCAGCCTGCGCTCCGCTTTCAAACCCGCCCCCGCCAACACCGGCGGCGGCGCCGCTTAAGCCGCACGCTGCACCGCGACCAGGCCGCTCCGGCCATCGATCGCGCCCTGCACTTGATCGCGCGTCGGAATCGCCGCGCGATCTTTCAACAGCGTATTCGCGTAGTCATCCATGCGCACAAATTCTACGCCTGCCTCTCGGCATCGCGTAAGCAGGTCCTGGAAAAGTTTCCGCCGACCCATCCCCTCGATCTCGGCGTGGAGCGTGAACACATTCACGTGCTCAGCGCTCAATAGCCCAAGGTAGTGATCCACGATCTTCTCATCCGGGT
Source organism: Opitutia bacterium (assembly GCA_947452315.1). GTDB lineage: Bacteria > Verrucomicrobiota > Verrucomicrobiia > Opitutales > Opitutaceae > Tous-C4FEB. Next base: position 6,451 of record CANGCX010000067.1, read on the forward strand.
ATTCGGGCCGCCCCATCAATTCATCGAACGTGGGTAACGTGCTCGGAATTTCCAGCGTCTTAAAAATCTGGCCATCAACTCGCGGGAAAAACGGCGCCCCACCTCGCACATCGCTCGCATAAAGTAATTCCGCCTCATCGTACACCGCACGACTTCGCGCGTTACTCTGCCAACCCGGCGCTCCCGCCGTCTTCGCCTCGGACCCAAAGATTCGGAAAAACTCCTTTCTTGCCGCCTCAAATTCCGCGCGCACACCTGCAAGCGGCATCGTCTGCACATAATCCTGCCAGCGGTAATGATTGAAACAATGAATGCCCACTTCAAACCCCGCATCGCGCACCTCACGCATCACCTCGGCGTTGCGCCGACCGATATGCGGCGCCGGCAACAAGGTTCCGTTAAGCAATGTGCGTACGCCGTAAATCTGCACGACACTCGTACGTGAAACTTTTTTGAAAAATCCCGGACGCAACACACGCGTGATCGCACGCCCAGTCTGATCCGGCCCAAGCGAAAACAAAAATGCCGCCGGCGCACCCACCGCCTGCAAATCGGCAACGAGATTCGGTACACCTTCACGCGTACCGCGATCAGTATCGACATCCACTTTGAGCGCGAGACGCAGAGACATGGTTAAAAAATAGGGCGGGTTCCGCTGAGCCCGCAGGAAAATTCAAGGGTAACGCAGCGCGCCAAGCGATCACACCACGCCGCGCCACGCCAGAATTTACTCCAGCTGATAATCTTTATGTGCGAGGTGGTAATCTAGCGTGAGCTTGATCGCCTTCTTGAGGCCGACCTTAGGGCTCCAGCCGAGCCGCTTCTTCGCATTAGCGATCGAAGGCACGCGTTTCTGGATGTCTTGGTAATATTTTCCGAAATATTTACCCGAGGGAACGATCACCGTCTTGGCCGCCTTAACGTGCGCGGCGTAATCGGGATAGTCCTTAAACGCCGTGATAATGTGCTTCGCCAGGTCGGCGACACTCACGTCATTCTTAGGGTTACCAATATTGAAAATCTGGCGAGAGGCGCAGCCGTTTTTATTTTCAATGATGCGAAGGAGCGCATCGACGCCATCGTCAATGAACGTAAAAGAACGGCTCTGTTTGCCTCCGTCGACCAATTGGAGCGGCTTCTTAAAGATAACATTGGAGATAAACTGCGTGAACAGACGCGAGCTGCCTTCCTTGGGCTCCATGACATCGTCAAGTTGCGGCCCAATCCAGTTAAACGGACGAAACAGCGTGTAATCGACGTTATCGCGCACGCCGTAAGCATAAATGACGCGGTCGAGCAATTGCTTCGAGCACGCGTAGATCCAGCGCTGGCGCTCGATCGGGCCGTAAACAAGGCTCGTCGTTTCTTCGTCGAGTTTAGAATCGGTGCTCATGCCGTAGACTTCGGAAGTAGACGGGAAAATGATGCGTTTCTTATATTTAGCGCACTGGCGGACGACGGCGAGATTGGCCTCGAAATCGAGTTCGAAGACGCGCAATGGATCTTTGACGTACTGAATCGGGTTGGCGATGGCGACGAGTGGGATGACGACGTCACACTTCTTTACGTGGTACTCGATGTACTCACGGTTAATCGTGATATCGCCCTCAACGAACTTAAAGCGGGGGTTACCCAAGCTGTCCTCAAGTTTATGGGAGCCGATATCCATGCCGTAGACCTCCCAGTCTTTTTGTTTGAGAATCGCCCGAGTGAGCGAACTGCCGATGAAACCGTTGGCGCCGAGGATGAGAACTTTGAGTGGCATGAGATTAAGATTCTAATTGAGGTTTAGACAAAGCAGCCAGTTAGGCGAGCCTTTGTCCGACTTGAAAAACCGCGGGCGGCGCGCCGCGCCATTCAACTTGGGTGAGTTCCAACGCGCCATCACCCGTGGCTACAACTAGCGGTGCGATTGAAAGCACTTCACCGGGCGCACCGCGGCGTCCGATCGTCCCAGGCGTTTCGGGCTCGCCCCACCATACCATTAACCGAGCACCCTCGAGCTCGGTGAATGCGCCCGGATACGGATCGGTCACCGCGCGGATGAGATTAAATATCTGCCTCGAGGACTGGATCCAAGGGATGCGCCCATCCTCGGGTTTGCGGCCACCAAAGTAATTAGCCTGAGTCTCGTCTTGGGGCGTCTCGCGAACGGTACCGGCGAGCAACGCATCGATCTGACGCGCGAGCACCGCTGGGGCACAGGGCAAAACCTTGCGAAACGCCTGCTCCGCCGTATCTCGCGGGCCGATATCCACACCCGCTTGATCAACCACGGCGCCGGCATCCGCGGATTTCACCATGCGGTGCAACGTCATCCCGATCCGGGATTCACCGTGGAGCACCGCCCAATTAATTGGCGCGCGTCCCCGGTATTTCGGCAGCAACGAACCGTGCATATTCCAAGCACCGAGCGGCGGCAATGCGAGGATCTTGGTCCCAATCATGTGCCGGTAATAAACCGATAAAATCAGATCCGGCTGCAGCGCCGCAATGCGTTCACGCCACTCGGGCGTGTTGACGGACTCCGGGGTAAAAACAGGGATACCCTTTTCCCGCGCAGCAACCGCAGGCGTCTTAAACCAAATTTTCTCGTGCGGGTTATCCTCGTGCGTGATCAGTGCGACAACGTTGTCCCCACGCTCAAGCAACATCGAGAGACACGCGTAACCAACTTCGCTGTAACCGAAAAACAGGATGCGGGGTTTCGCGCTCATTTAGTTTCGAGCACTTCCTTTACGTGGTAACGTTGGCGCGCTCGGACAACCTGATAGGTGCGCCCCACGTATTCGCCAATTAGACCAATACCGATCATAGCCACGCTAAGTACAAACAGTACGATCGCCAAGAGTGTGAATACACCAAAGGTCTCACGATCGAGATTGAATGCGAAACGACGCACAAAAAGCAGCACCACCAGCGCAAGACTACCGATCGAACTCAGTCCCGCAAACATCGTGAAATATTGTAGCGGCGCGATGGAGAAGCCTGTGATAAGGTCAAAATTCAGCCGAATCAGACTGTAAAAAGAGTAATTGGAAACACCCGCGTGACGCTCCTCGTGTTTCACGCCGACTTCGGTCGGATTACCCGCAAAACTATACGCCAGCGCAGGAATGAAGGTATTAATCGCGCCACTGCGCACGATAGCGTCGATCACCGCGCGTGAGTACGCCCGCAACATACATCCTTGGTCCGTCATCTCAATACTCGTCGTTTTTTCGCGCACGTAATTAATGACTTTCGAGGCGTACGTACGGAAAAACGAATCCTGCCGATTCAACCGATAACCCCCAACATAGTCGGAACCGGCGTCCATCTGCGCGAGCAGCTTGGGAATTTCCTCGGGCGGATTCTGCAGATCAGCATCGAGCGTTACGATAATATCGCCACGCACGCGCTCAAAAGCCGCCATGATCGCCATGTGCTGCCCATAGTTGGCGTTGAAATCGATGACTCGCGTCACATCAGGCCGGGCCGCGTATTGCGCGCGAAGCAGCTCGATGGAACGGTCGGCGCTGCCATCGTTGGTAAAAATAATTTCGTAGCGGCGACCGATCGCGTCGAGCACCGGATAAAGCCGCGCAAAGAGCGTGGGCAAATTGAGCTCCTCGTTGTAAACGGGGATGACGATGGAAAGCGGGAGATTCGGCGAGGTGCTCATGATTTTTTTGCCGTAACCAAAATAGCGCAAAGAGCATCAACGACGCGCGCCACATCGGCGGCGGTCATTGTGGGGAACAACGGCAGAGTCAAAATGCTGCGGCAAATCGCTTCGGCGCGCGGACAATCTCCTTCTTTGGAGCCGAGCCGGCGGTAGATCGCAAAAAGGTGAATCGCAGGGTAATGCACACCCGTGCCGATGCCCGCTGCGTGCATCGCTGCCATAACGTCAGCCCGTTTCAATGCGGGTGGCAGCACAACTTGAAACATATGCCAATTGCTCTGCACAAAATCCGCCACCGGCAACCCAAGTCCGAGCGTCGCAGCGCCCTTAGCGGCGAACGCTTCGAAGTAGGCCCGCGCCAATTCGCGCCGCTTGGCGTTGAACTCCTCTAGCCGCGGCAGTTGCCCGAGCCCGACGCGGGCAGCGACGTCGGTCAGATTAAATTTCCCACCAACGAGCTCAACTTCCATGCCATCGAAACCGGAGCGCACTACGCCCTGGAGACGATATTGCTCGGCGATTTTGGCTTCAGCTTCGGTATTCATCACCAGGCAACCGCCCTCGATCGTGGTGATGTTTTTGTTAGGGTGAAAACTCACCGACACAAAATCTCCGAAGGAGCCGATACGTTGGCCGTTCCACGTTGAACCCATTGACTGCGCTGCATCCTCAATCACACGAAGATTGTGTTTCTTGGCGATCGCGTAGAGGCGGTCGCGGTCTACAGGCAAACCTGCAAGATCAACCGGGATAATCGCTCGCGTCGCCGGCGTAATCGCAGCCTCGATGAGCGCAAGATCCAGGTTGCGCGTGACCGGATCGATATCGATGAAGATCGGTTTAGCGCCGACTTGGAGGATAACGTTGCTCGTCGCCACCCACGAAAGCGGCGTGGTGATCACTTCATGACCCGCGCCGATACCAGCGATACGGAGCGCGATTTCCATCGTGCACGTGCCCGAATTAAACACCCGCACAGGCCGACCACTGAAATATTCCGAGAGTTTAGCCTCGAGTGCTTTGACGTTGGGGCCGGAGGTGATCCAACCCGAGCGAAGCACCTCGACAACGCCTGCGATGGTAGCTTCGTCGAGGGTCGGCCGCGTGAGCGGCAAATAAGGCACGGCAGGCGTAGTGGCAGCAGGAACAGACATATCAGGGTTGATTACTAAAAAGCGTGTGGGCCGAGGACTGACCGAGCAAATGATAACGAAACGAAGGATCGGCGAAGAGTTCCTTCAAATCCTTAGTGCGCGCGACCGCAAAGATCCGCCCAGACTCGGACCATTGCCGGCGAAACTCAGGTCCATCAATAAACCGCCCACTGGCACGCGCAGAGGCGTCAATCTCAAGCTCCAGCTCGCCTTTGAAGGCCACGGTGCCCACCGTGCGCTGCGCATAAAAGGTGAAGTCATGGAAGAACTCCGCGTAATGGTAAACTTTGTCGCCCGTTTTGATTTTCTGCAGGACAATAGCCGCAAGGTCCTTGGTCCCAGGCTTCTGAATATGCGGCGCGGCCAACATCAGGCAAAAATAAAGCCCAATCGCTGTAGCGACTATCGCACCCAAAACTCCGCGCACACCGCGACGACGCGCCCACCACGGGGCGGCCAACCCACCGACAAGTAACACCGCTGCCATCGCAAACGCATACGGCCGCAGCAATTCCGCCTGACCCGGCTCGCGGATCACGCCCGGTTTCATGACCGCGACGATAAGCGCTACCGCGAGCAACCCGCTCACAAAAACGAAACCGTTCAGCCCCGCGCGCAACCGCTCAACCGCACCATCTGCCCAACGTCGCGCCCACCAACCGCCGATTAAAACCGCGAGCGGCGGAAACACCGGCAAAATGTAAGGAATCAATTTTGACTGCGACTTGGAGAAAAACAAAAACACGAAGCCCACCCAAACCACCAGAAACCACGCGTCGGCATTTTCCTTCCGTTTCGCCCAACCTCCCGCGAGCGCCTCGCGCAAGGCCGCTGGCACAAAACCCATCCAAGGGAAAAGACCCAGAATCACGATCGGAATAAAATACCACCATGGCTCATAGCGCCCATGTGTGGTCGTCGTAAAACGCTCCCAATGTTCGTGGACGAAATAAAACTGCGCCCAGGTGTCGTTGCGCTGCGCCGCCAAGATATGCCACGGCGCCGCGATCGCCAAAAATAACGGAATACCTGATGGTAGGTGCAGCGGCCGAAGCCGCTTCCATTGATTAAAAATCAAAAGCCACAGAAACATGACTGCGCCGGTCACAAGAAAGCCGATCAATCCTTTGGTAAGCGTGGCCAGCGCTGCGCTCGCGTAGAGCCCATAAAACAACCAACGCCGGCGCGCGCCAGGAGCCTCGCGCACGCCGAGAATAAAACAGAAAAGCGTAGCGCACATCAGCATCGAGACCGCCATGTCGAGAATTAGGATGCGAGATAGCGCGAAAAACAGCAACGAGGTCCCAAGCACCACCGCCGAAGCCAAACCCACCGCGCGACCCTGCCAACGCCGCGCTGCCGCATAGGTCAGCAACACGCCACCGAGGCCGCTGAGCGCCGGCATGATGCGCACCGCCCATTCGTTAAATCCAAAAACCTGTAGGCACCCCGCCACGGCCCAATATAAAAGTGGCGGCTTTTCGAAATAGTTTACGCCATTGAGTCGCGGCGTGACGTAGTCATGGCTCGCAATCATCTCGCGCGGGATGGCCGCGTAGCGACCTTCGTCAGGATTAGAAAGCGGATGCCCACCCAGAAGTGCAAAATAAAGGGAGCCGAAAACGACCGCGAGAAGCAGCAGATCGCGCCGCCAGAATTGAGGTGCGGCCGATGGAGCGGTGGGGGGGTTAGACATATTAAGAAGAACCTCGATTCAGAGCAGGAGAACCACGCTGGCGATTTTTTTCGTGCGCCCGTGGCCGCTTCCGCGCCATATGGCCCCATGGCTACGGCGAAATCCTTCACTTTCATCTGCGGACAGGACGATTACC
>CANGCX010000068.1 GCA_947452315.1 Opitutia bacterium
AAAAAGTTGGCCGGTCACGTACCCCTACGTGACCGGCCTTTGCTTTCTTACTTACCCCAATCTCCCCCGCTAAGCGGAGGAGAAATTGTACTGACGCCTACATAGATAACACAGGTCGCCGAAAGTTCCAGCGAACGGAGCGTTTTTATTTTTTCCCTTATCCGCGAGGGAGTTACCGCGAGGAAAAACGGTATTCAGTCGTCGAGCGGAAGGGCGTGCCGGGACGCACGATCGTGGAGGGAAACGTGGGGTGATTGACCGAGTCGGGGAAATGCTGCGTCTCGAGGCACACGTAAGCCTTGCGCCCGGCCAAGGGCGAGGCGTTGAGCGCGCTCGTGTAAAGCTGCATCCCCGGCTCCGTCGTCCACACCTCGACTTGACGGCCACTCACGGGATCGCCCACCCGCGCGGCATAGCGCAAAGTGGCATCGCCCTCGGGGCGGTTGATGACGTAGTTGTGATCGTAGATCGCGCGCGGGCCCAAGTCCCCCGCCCGGCTGCCCAAGCGCGTGGGGCGCGTGAAATCGAAGACGGTACCGCGCACGGACGGCAAGGCGCCGGTGGGGAGTTTCTCGGCATCGACGGCGGTGTAACGCTCGGCGGCGATCTCGACGAGGTAGTCGATGACGTCGGCACCGGGGTTAAGGTTGAAATAAGCGTGATTGGTGAGGTTGAGCGGCGTGGGTGCGCTGGTCGTCGCGGCGTAGTCGAGGCGCAGCGTATCGTCGTCGGTCAACGTGTACGTGACCGAAACATTAAGCGTGCCGGGATAACCTTCCTCGCCGGCGACGCTGATGTAGCTGAGCCGCACGCTGGACGAGCGGGCGGCGTCGGGTACCTCGGGCCGCCAGACGACGAATTTGAAGCCGCGCTTGCCACCGTGCATGTGGTGCGGGGGTGAGTTGGGCGTGAGCGCGTAGGTACGGCCATCGAGCGTGAAGCGAGCTTGGGCGATGCGATTGGCGACGCGGCCCATGACGGCACCGGATTGCGGAAAACCCTCTGCCAAACCTCGGGGCGTGGGGATGATCTCGTTGACCATGGCGGCGAATTTACCGGCGCGATCCGGCATGCGCAGATCGGCCAAAGTCGCGCCGAGCGTGAGGATCTTGGCGGAGGAGCCGTGGGCATTCGTGAGGGTGAAACACTCGACTTCGACGCCTTCGGGGGTGCGGCCCACGATGGCGCGTTGGACTGCCGCCGAGGCCGCGGCGGCGGTGAGGCAGAGTAATGCAATCGCGAGAAGAAGAACGCGGGGCATATGTTTTTGAAAAAAGGGGCGAGGCAAGAAAGCCGAGGGGTTAGAGCGGGGCGGTGGTGCGCACACCATTGACCAGTCGCATGAGCCCAAGCGGGTTGGCGTCTTGGAGCGCCGCCGGCAACAACGCCGCTGGGAACCCTTGATAACACACGGGTCGCGCAAACCGCAGCAACGCCGCCGTGCCAACCGAGGTGAAGCGCGCATCGCTCGCCGCCGGCGATGGCCCGCCGTGATGCATCGCATGGCTCACTTCGACGCCTGTGGGAAAGGCATTGATGACGAGGCGACCCGCTTTCTGTTCGAGCAAAGCGACCAACGCGCCCGCGGCGCCGAAGTCTTCGGCGTTACCGTGGAGGGTGGCAGTGAGTTGGCCTTCGAGGGCGCGAGCGCAGGCGAGGAGTTCCGCCGGATTTTCCGCGCGCACGACCAGCGTGAACGGCCCAAAGGCTTCCGTCGCCAACTCAGGATGTTTCAGGAAATTCGCTGCACTGGTGACCGCGACGCTCGGTTGGCCCTCGGTTTTCTGCGCGACGGGCGCAGCTTGAGCGGTGGCGAGCACCGTGACGCCCGCGAGGGCCGTGACTTTTTGACGATTCTCTTCAAAGGCCGTACGAATTCCAGGCGTAAGCATCGTCGCACACGCCGCTCCTTGAACGCCGACCGCGAGCGCTTGCAGAAACGACTCCGTCTCAGCGCCGCGCTGCACAAACACGAGACCAGGCTTGGTGCAGAATTGCCCCACGCCGAGCGTAAACGAACCCAACAAGCCCGTCGCGATCGCCGCGCCACGCTCGCGCAACGCACCAGGCAAAAGAAACACCGGGTTCAAGCTGCTCATCTCCGCAAACACCGGAATCGGATGTGCCCGCGCCGCCGCCGCGTCGCACAACGCCCGCCCCGCCGCGTGCGAACCCGTGAACCCCACCGCGGTGGTCGCCGGATGTTTCACCATCGCGATGCCGACGCTCGCGCCACCGCCGTGCACGAGGGAAAATAGCCCCGCCGGCAAGCCGCACGCCGCGACCGCGCGCACCACGGCTTGACCGACGATTTCGGCGGTGCCCGCGTGGGCGCGATGGGCTTTCACGACGACCGGGCAACCCGCCGCGAGGGCCGAAGCCGTGTCGCCGCCCGCGACCGAGAACGCGAAAGGAAAGTTGCTCGATCCAAAAACAACGACCGGCCCGAGCGCGATCAACATGCGCCGCAGATCGGGCCGCGGGAGCGGTGGCCGCTCGGGCAAAGCCGGATCGATGCGCGCATCGACCCACGAACCGTCGCGCACAACGGCGGCAAACAAACGGAGCTGGCCGCAGGTGCGCGCGCGTTCGCCGGTGAGACGCGCGAGCGGGAGGCCGGTCTCGGCGTGGGCGCGTTGGAGGAGCGCGTCGCCGAGCGCCTCGATCTCGGTGGCGATGGCCTCGAGGAGTTGCGCGCGCGTCGCCGCGGGGCGTTCGCGGTAATCTTCAAACGCGCTCGCCGCCGCATGCAGCGCGGTGTCGACCTCGACGAGCGAGGCTTCGTGAAAATCAGGTGCGAGCGTTTCGCCCGTAGCGGGATTGATCGCGCGAAAGGTCGCGCCGCCGGTGGCGCCGGGCTGGCCGGCGAGCAGACTTTTTCCAGTGAGGCTCATATAGATTGGGGCGCGGGGGATAAACGCGCTCCACAGGCAGACACGACTCCGGGGCGGACATAAACGAGAAAATTAAAAATACCCCCGCTTAAACCGACACTTTTTCGTGTTCTTCAGGTCGCAACTCGTTACAAATCTATCAATGAAGAACCGCCGCGAAATCGTCGAGAACTGGCTGCCACGTTACACCGGTGTTCCGTTAAACAAATTTGGCGACTACATCCTGCTCACCAATTTCGACCGCTACGTCCAGCTCTTCGCCCAGTGGCACCGCGTGCCCGTGCAGGGAAAAGATAAACCCATGTCCTCCGCCACCGCCGGCGACATCACGATCATCAATTTCGGGATGGGTAGCGCCACCGCAGCGACCGTGATGGATTTACTCAGCGCGATCAAACCCAAGGCTGTTCTTTTCCTCGGTAAATGCGGCGGGGTGAAACACCGGGCTGAAATCGGTGACCTTATCTTGCCCATCGCCGCCGTCCGCGGCGAAGGCACGAGCAACGATTATTTCCCGCCCGAAGTGCCCGCACTGCCGGCCTTCGCACTACAAAAAGCCATTTCTACCACGATTCGCGATTTCTCCCGAGATTACTGGACTGGCACCATTTACACGACCAACCGCCGCGTCTGGGAGCACGACGAAACGTTTAAAAAATACCTCAAAAAAATCCACGTCCTCGCCGTAGATATGGAGACGGCGACGATCTTCATGACGGGGTTTTTTAATCAAATCCCGACCGGCGCGCTGTTGCTCGTCTCTGATCAACCGATGTTTCCGGAGGGCGTTAAAACCGCCGAGAGCGACAAGGAAGTCGATGCCACCTACGTGAACGACCACCTCAAAATCGGCATCGCCGCCCTGAAGCAGCTCATCAACAAGGGCCTCACCGTAAAACACCTCCGGTTCTAGTTCACATCCGCCAACTCATGAGCTGCATCCGTCAATTCCTCCTCGCGCTCGTCACGTGCGCCGTCGCCGTGACTCCCGCGTGGGCGGTCAACAACTCCGCGAGCCTGTCATTCGCCTTCGAACCTACACACGGCGCGCCGGCGGTTTCGATCGTACACCCCGCCGATTACCTCTGCGCCAACGTCTCGATCCGCAGCACCCTCAAAGAACCCGAGCGCCAAGCCGCGGCGATCCAGGAAATTGTGCGCCGCCTCACCACCGCCATCCAGAGCTCCAACACGTTCCAACTCCACCAAGGTCCCGCCCGCATCTTTGGCGGCAGCAACAGCGCCAGTTATCTTTCCAGCCGCTCCAATACCACGCCCGGTTCGCTCCAAACGACTCTTCGCGTCCTCTGCCCGCTTACGCCCGAGGCCGAGATTTTCGAGATTATCCGACGCGTCACCCAATTCATCGCTCGCGTCGAAGTACCCGCCGACGCCGAAGTGCGCATCGTCTCCACAACGCTCGCCGTCGCGGGCGCCGAACAACAACGCGATCGGTTGATGCAGCTCATCCGCGATCAAATTTCCAAAACCCGCGAACAACTCGGCGCCAACATCGTCACCGTCACCGGCCTCGACAGCCCCGTGCTCGTACGCCCGCTCGATTCACTCACCGCCGAGCTCTACCTCGATTACCAACTCAGCGCCACGGTAGAGAAATAAAGCCCGGGCCCTCGACGCAGCTCACGGCGCCACGTCGAACCAAAACGGCACGAACACCTCGCTGCCCGCGAGGTTGACCTGCGCCCAGATCACGTAGCGCCCCGCTTCAGGGATTGTGATTTTAAAGGCCAACTGCGGTTGAATCGCATCCAGCCGCCGGCTCAAATCGGTATCCATCGGGTGCAGATGCGCGAAACCACTGCGGCTCGCATCAAACGCCACCAAGTGCGCGTAGGCTTCCATCACCGGCTCCAGCGGCACTATGCCACCATCGGTTTTCTTAACCCTAAATTTCAAATCAGCCGCCTGCCGCGCACGCACCGGCAAAGCCGCAGGCTCAAGGGTAAAACGATAACCATCTTGCTCTGCGGTCCAAGCGGGCAATACACCCACGACGTGCCCTATGCTGCGCCGCACTCCTTCCACCTCCAGATCGGCATTGGCGTAGAGACTGCGCGCCGTCGCCACTGGAGTGAAATCGGCAAAGAATCGGTACCTACCGCCAAGCCGCGGTGTGAATAAAAACCGCCATTCCCCGGGGCGACGTGTCGGCTCGGGGTGCACATGCTGATATTCAGTCAAGGTCGGATCCGTAATCAATAGGTGCAGCTTCTTTGCGTGCATCACGAGCAAGTCCTCGTTCGCAATCGGTTTTCCAGCCGCGGTGACAAGCAACAGAGTGACCCAAAGCGGTTCTCCCGTTCTTGGCGCATCCTCAGTTTTCAACGTCATTTTTACCGGCGATCGCGCCGCGAGGACCGGAATAAATTGCGGGTTCGCCGGGTCACAAAAATCCACGGAATTTTTTCCGCTCACGCGGAAATCCATGTGATTTAGATTTGTACCAGTCGGTATAAACCGGAAAAATAAAAAAACGGCCAATGCCACTCCTGTGATTCCTACGATTTGGAGGCGTTGCTCGGGATTAAGCCCTGAGCTCGGAGGAGGTAGGCTCATTTGTTCGCCTTCATTTTCGCGACGAACTCGCGCGGTTCCCAAACGCTGCCATCGGCGCGGTGGATAATCTTACCACGTTCATCAATCAACAAGGTCGCGAGCGTGTGCTTGAGCAAGTCGCCTTCGAATTGCGCGATGATGCCAAATTGTGTGAGCAAATCACGGATCGCGGTTTCAGGACCGGTGAGGAACGAAAAATTGTGGGTGTCGATGCCTCGTATCGTCGCGTATTCCTGCAACACGGCCGGAGTGTCGAAAGCAGGATCGAGCGTGATCGACACAAATTCGATGCCGGCAACGGCGGCTTCACGCGCGAGTTTCTGTGTGGCCATCATCTTCGCAGTCGAAGCCGGGCACATCGTCGCGATCGGACATCGCGTAAAGATGAAATTCATCATCACTTTTTTACCGCGAAAATGACCACTGGGGATCACTTGGCCGGCTTGATTGTAGAGCGTGAAATCAGGCATCGCTTCGCCGACTTCGCGGTACGCGTTTTTACCCCGGGTCATGGTGTTTTCGCGCAGACCGCGGGCCCCGGCTGCCACCGCGGAGGAGGCAACGCGGTCATCGGGCCAGATTTTTTCCAAGCGTATGTCGCCCTCTGAGCTCGGAATCATCTCGGCGCGGATGCGTTGGCCAGGTTTAGCAGCAGCAAGATCAGCGGCGCTGACAAGAAACTCCATCGTCATCGCGGGCATATAGCCTTTGATTTCATCGTGTTGCACGATCAAGACCTTGCGCGGGGCGTCGACCCCAATGATTTCACCCGTCAAAGGGTAGCTTACGGCGACGGTCTTGGCAGCCGCGGGCACAGCCGCAGGGGCGACAGGCGCGGGGGGGCGGCCGCAGGCGCCAAGGACAAGCAGAAGCGTGGTGCCGCCTAGCCAGCCGCCCAGCCGGTTATAAGAGTTCATATCACTACGGATTCGCCACAGCATAATTTTGTCAAAGGGTTTGCCGCGAGCAGCAGCGTAGGTTCTGTTCAGCCTTCGTTTTCATAATGACCGCCACCGCTCATCCTCATCGCACTTCAGACTACAAGCCTGCCGTCGCTTGGTTTGCCTATTTGGGCAGCGCGTGGGTTTTCGTGTTGGTGGCGCTCGGCGCATTCACCACTAGCATCGGCGCGGGCATGGCGTTTCTCGACTGGCCGCTTTCAAATGGCTCAGTAAACCCAGCGGGCTGGCTGACTGAAATCGATAAATTTGCCGAGCATTCACACCGACTGAGTGCGAGTGTGATGAGCGCGGTAACAATCATCCTAGCACTAGTGTTATGGCGCACCGAGTCGAGGGCTTGGCTACGCAAGCTCGCACTGTTGGCCGTGGCTTTGGTTTTATTCCAAGCACTCGTAGGCGGGTTAAGGGTGTTACTCGATCACCTGCACGTCGCGATGGTGGATACAAGCGTAGGACGACTCTTTGCGATGCTCCACGCATGCCTCGCGCAACTTTTTGCCTGCACCTTAATTGCCATCGCTTGCTCGCTCTCGCGTGGCTGGATCACACGGACAACACCGGTGAGCTGTGGCGTGCGCCGCGCAGGAGCAATCTGTTGCGCGCTGATTTTCTGCCAACTAGCAATCGCTGCAGTGATGCGTCACAGCTTCGCAGGGATGGCAATCCCGACGTTTCCAGCCTCGGCCCCAGACGGGAGTTGGTTGCCGCCTGCGTGGAATTTCCGCGTGGGCATCCACTTCGCACACCGTTGCATGGCGGCGGTGTTGTCCGTGGCGCTCGTCTGGTTTGCTTTGAAGATTTGGCGAGATCGCGCAGCGACGCTGCTGCTGCGTTGTGGCGCGGCCGTACTCGTGAACTTGCTGGCATTGCAAGTGTTGTTGGGAGCTTGGATTATTTGGAGCCAACGCTCGGCCGCGATGACGACCGGGCATGTGCTCGTGGGCGCAGCGACCCTAGTGACTACTTTTGGGCTAACTTGGCTCGCACACCGCGACGTCGTGGAAGCGCATTCCGTGAAATAATGACCATGACCGCCGAACCTGCCGTAGCGGAGAGCCCCGCGAAATTTTCTGACTACCTAGCGCTCACCAAACCGCGCCTGAGTCTACTATCGGTGCTGACGGCGTTGGCGGCGTACGCGGCAGCACGACCGACGCACAGCACCTCACAACTGGTGTTATTGATTCTAGGTACTTCATTAGCGGCGGGCGGCGTCGCCGCCCTCAACCAGTGGTTGGAATCGGACACAGATGCATTAATGAAGCGCACTGCGGATCGCCCGATTCCCGCGGGTAAAATCGCGACGGGCTCGGCGTTTGTGATTGGTGGGCTGATGTGTGTGGCCGCGTTGTTTATTTTGTTTTCGCGCGTGGGTTATCTCTGCGCGGGTATGGCGTTACTGACAATGGTCGCGTACTTGTGTTGGTACACACCAGCGAAGCGTTGGTCTCGGTGGAGCACAGAGATCGGAGCGGTAGCGGGAGCATTGCCGCCGTTGATCGGCTGGACAGCAGCCGAGGGGCGCGTGAGCGCGCTGGGGTGGATTCTTTTTGGGCTGCTGTTTTTTTGGCAAATCCCGCATTTCATGGCGATCGCATGGACATACCGGCGTGATTACTCCGTGGTGCATTTCCCTATGTTGCCGGTGCGCGATGAAAAGGGCGGGGTCGTCGCGAAGTGGTCGTTTGCTACAACACTCGGACTCGTAGCGGTGAGCGTGTTGCCGTGGGCGCTGGGTCTAGCCACGGTGTGGTCGGGTGGCGTAGCGGTGGCGGGTGGGCTATGGTTCATCCTACGAGCGGGAATTTTTCTGCGGGCCGAAGGGCGGGATGCGGCGGCACGTAAACTTTTTCTGTGTTCCATCGCGTATTTGCCCCTCGTACTGGGCGCACTCGTAGCGGACCGAATCGTAAATTTTTAACTCATCCAGGACCTCTATGACGATTAACGATATTCCTGCCCTGAACGCCTCGCTCAATGCTGTCGCTACCGTGCTAATATCGACGGGTTTTGTGCTAATCAAGACGGGTCACAAAATCGCGCATCGAGCGGCGATGTTCAGCGCGGGCATCGTGTCGGCTGTTTTTTTAGTCGGCTACCTCACACACAAAGTGCTGAAGGGTATGGCGGCGGGCGCAGGTGAAGCGGTGCACACGCAGTTTGGCGGCGAGGGGGCAATCCGTATGGTTTATTATGTGATGCTCATCACGCACGTAGTACTGGCGATCAGCATCGCCTACTTGGTGCCGAGGACCTTTGCGTTCGCTTTTCAAGGGGATTTTGAGCGCCATAAACGTTGGGCTCGGGTGGTATTTCCCATTTGGTGGTACGTATCCGTAACCGGCGTACTGGTTTATTTCTTTTTGTATCAGTGGTGGCCAGCCGCGCGTTGAGCGCCGTGGGCACAAAAAAGCCGAGCCATAAAGAGCTCGGCTTTTTGTTTTTAAAACTAAACCAGGCTTATTTGACGGAAATAACACCCTTCATGCCGACCATGAAGTGGGCTGGAAACGAGCAGAGGAACGGGTAGTCTCCGGCCTCAGCGGGAACTTTGAAGGTGATTTCCGCAGATTTGCGCGGCCCGAGCAACGGAGTGTGAGCGAGGACTTGGCCCTTGAGGGACTCGGGGATGTATTCAGTGGCCTTGGCGGTGGTAGCAGCCGTGGCGAAGGCGGTCACGTCAGAACCTTTTTTAAGGATGACGAAGTTGTGGCCCATCGCTTCTTTGGGCATGGTACCGATGTTTTTAAGGGTAATTTTGAGTTCTTCACCGGGTTTGGCTTCGATCGTGGCGAGGCTAAATTTCATGTTATCACCCGCGGTGATTTCGATGGCGCGCGGAGCCGAAGCCGCGATGAGCGCACTCTGACCGAGGCCAGAGAGTAAAAGAGCAGAAAGGGAAACAAGGAAGAGATTACGAGTTTTCATGTCGCGCCGACCGTCGGCGAGCCTTTCGCGGCTGGCAAACCCGAAGGACAAGAAATTAGCACCAGCGCACCCCTTCGTTAAAAACCCTCATGAACCGGCCCAAACGCTCGATCTAATGCCCATGCGAGCCATGTTAATAGGTGATGCGAGGGCCTCCCGCTAGGTTGCGATGCGCCAGCCAGAGCTCAGAGTTTTACGACCTTTATCGTATTCTTACTTGAAATGATGAACGGTTCGCGGACTCTCAACCGAGTTTGGCGAATCAGCTAGCCTTACTTTAATTTTACTGAACCGCACCATGCGCTTGTCTTCCCTCCTCACCTCCACCGCCCGTTGGGGCCGCGCCGGCTTTGCCCTCGGCGCCCTCGCTCTCCTCTCCGGTTGCGATTACAACTTCTGGCGCATGGATGGACACCAGTCCACCATCACCGTGGCTGGCCCTGTGGCCCGCTCACAACTCGAGGTGTTTTACGTCACCTGCTGGGTGACCCTCGTCATTTTCATCCTCGTTGGCGGCGTCCTTGCCTACGCGAGCTTGAAGTTCCGCGCCAAAACCGAGGCCGAGGAAAAAGCCGTCCCACCCGAGCAAGGCCACGGCAACCCGCTTATCGAGCTGGGCCTGATCGGCGCCTCGGTTTTAGCCCTGGTCATCATCGCGATTCCCACCCTCAAGGGTATCTGGTACACCTATGATGTGCCCGAGGAGCGCAAGGCCGACACCTACGAGATCACCGCGACCGGTTACCAATGGTGGTTTAAGTTTGAATATCCCAGCGAGCAAATCGCTGGCACGGGTGCCCTCACCACCGGCAACGAACTCGTCATCCCCGCTGGCCGCCCCGTGCGCGTGAATGTACGGGCCATCGACGTCATTCACAGCTTTTGGGTCCCGAAACTCGCCGGCAAAGTCGACATGATACCCAACCGCGGTAACTTCCTGTGGCTCCAAGCTGACGAACCCGGCTACTTCTGGGGCCAATGCGCCGAGTATTGCGGCGATTCCCATGCCGTCATGCGTTTCCGCGTCATCGCGCTCTCACCGAAGGACTTCGCTGACTGGGTCGCCCAACAAACTTCTCCCGCCCGGAACGTCACGCCCAAGCCCGGCGAGTCCCCCAAGGCCCAATTCGCCTCACTCCGCACATTCAAGCAAAACGAAACCGGCATCACCGATAAATACGATATCGCTCCCCTTGAAGCCTGGAAAGCTAAGCAATTCCCCGAAAAAGGTGAAAACACCGCGCTCGTAGCCCAAGGTAAAGCCCTCTTCGCGGCAAAAACCTGCGTTTCCTGCCATGAAATCCGTGGCCATGGTGCCGCCGGCATCAGCGGCCCCAACCTCACCCACATCGGCGCCCGCTCTACGCTCGCCGCTGGTCTAATCGAAAATAACACTGAACAACTGCAGCGCTGGATCCATGATCCTGGCGCAGTAAAACCGGGCAACAAGATGGCCAAAGGCTATTTAGACAACAACATCAAGCTCACGCCCGAAGACGAAGTCGCCCTCGTCGCCTATCTCCAAAGCCTCAAGTAATCTCGCACCATGGAAGCTACTCTAAAATCCGACCTGCACGCGAAGGACACCCACGCGCCCGCGAAGTCCGCCATTTTCTGGCGCCCCACCGCTCAAACTGGCCTCATCAGCTGGCTAACCACCGTCGATCACAAAAAGATCGGGTTCCTTTACGGAGTGTTCGCACTGTTCTTCTTCTTGGTCGGCGGCGTCGAAGCGCTGCTCATCCGCCTCCAGTTGATGTATCCCAACGGTACCGTGCTCACTGCGCAGCAGTACAACACGATGTTCACCATGCACGGCACGACGATGATCTTCCTCGCCGTCATGCCCCTCTCAGCTGCTTTTTTCAACTTCATCATGCCGCTCCAAATCGGAGCGCGTGACGTCGCCTTCCCCCGCCTCAACGCCTTCTCCCTGTGGACCTTCGTGGCCGGCGCGATCATCGTCAATCTCGGCTGGTTCATGCACGACGGCGCTCCCGATGGCGGCTGGGTCGGCTATTCCCCGCTCACTTCAAAAAGCTATACCCCCGATCACTCGATCGACATGTGGGTGATGGGCCTCCAGCTCCTTGGCGTCGCATCGATCGCCGCCTCGCTGAACTTCATCGTCACCATCATCAATCTTCGCGCCCCAGGCATGACGATGATGCGCCTGCCTGTTTTCACCTGGATGACGCTCATCACCGCTTTCCTGATCGTCCTCTCCTTCCCCTTCATCACCATCGCTCTGGTTGAGCTCATGATGGACCGGCTCTTCGGCACGAACTTCTTTGAAGTCTCCAACGGCGGTATGCCCATCCTCTGGCAACATCTCTTCTGGGTCTTCGGTCACCCTGAAGTTTACATTCTGATTCTGCCCGCGATGGGCATTGTCTCGGAAATCCTTCCCACCTTCTCGCGCAAACCCCTCTTCGGTTATCCGATTGTAGTCTTCTCTGGCGCTTCCATCGGCTTCCTCGGATTCTCCGTCTGGAGCCATCACATGTTCACCACCGGCATGGGCACCATGGCCACCGCGGCCTTCTCGCTCGCCACCATGGCCATCGCCGTGCCAACGGGCGTAAAGATCTTTAATTGGATCGGTACACTCTGGGGCGGTCACATCTCCATGCGCACACCCATGATGTTTGCCCTGGGCTTCGTCTGGATGTTCATGATCGGCGGCTTCTCCGGAGTCATGCACTCGGCCGCTCCCGCCGATGCGCAACAGCAGGACAGCTACTTCGTCATCGCCCACTTCCACTATGTGCTCATCGGCGGCTCGCTCTTCGCGCTGCTCGCCGGCATTCATTACTGGTTTCCCCTCATGTTCGGCCGCAAGGTCAGCGAGTTCTGGGGCAAGCTCTCCTTCTGGGTCATCTTCGCTGGCTTCAACATCACGTTTTTCCCGATGCACTTCCTCGGCCTGAACGGTATGCCCCGCCGCACGTTCACCTACGACGCCAACCTCGGCTGGAACGCCGCCAATTTCATCGCCACCATCGGTGCACTGATCCTCGGCGTCGGTATCTTCATCTACTTCGCCGTCATGGTTTACACCTTCTTGAAAGGTGAAAAAGTCGCCAAAGACGTCTGGGACGCACGCACCCTCGAGTGGAGCCTGCCGAATCCCCCGCCCGAATATAACTACCGCGTCATCCCAACCGTTCACGCGCGTGATGCTTACTGGTACAACAAACAGCACAAAGAAGAGATCGCCCAAGAAGAAGCCGAACACGCCAAAGCCGAAGCAGCTCACGGCGGTATCCACATGCCGCACCAATCGATCTATCCATTCGTTGCGAGCTTGGGTCTTCTCATCGCCGCAGTCGGTATCGCGGTAGTCGACCACGACCCGAGCCCCGGCTTCTGGGGTAAGAAAATCGGCTTATCCATGATCGGTGGTGTCGTTATGCTCGCCGGTATCTATTTCTGGGCCCTCGAAGGCAACGAAGGCTACCACCTCCATCTCGACGATGAAGGCCACGCCCCCGCCGATAAAAACGCCGCTAAACACTAAGCTGCGCTCCACCCGCACCGTCCACGCTTCCTAATCCGATTTAATTCCATGAGCAGTCACGCTGGCACCATTGACCACCACCACGATCCGAGCACCTCGACCGGCATCCCCAACAAAAAGTTGCTGATGTGGACGTTCCTAGCTTCGGACTGCATGTTCTTCGGTGCGCTCTTTTCGACGCATCTGATTTACCGCCTGCTCCCGTTGCCCGATGCGCCTT
>CANGCX010000069.1 GCA_947452315.1 Opitutia bacterium
CACTACAACGTCTCCCGCGACGGCAAACTGTTCGCCGGCGACGGCGGCGGTCCCGGCAGCGTCGCCACGCGCACCGGCGACGGCGAACTGCTCAACCCGCCCGGCAACGGCCAATGGATTTATCTCTTTCGCCCCGCGATGGTGCGCGGCAACTCGTTCCGCGACAAAAAAGACCTCATCGACATCGGCACGTTCAAAACCGAGCGCCTCGTCAACCTGGGCCGTCACAACTACAGCAAAGACACCGGCGTCGAGCCGAACCTCACATTCACGCCGGACGGCCGATGGATTATTTTCAGCGGCAATTTCGACACCAATCCTGGCCGCGGCAAAAAAGCCCAGACGCACACCTACGCCGTCGAGATTGCCCCAGCGACGGCCGCCCAGCGCTGAGGCCTTGCTTTAGAGCGTATTCAAAAACGCCAGCAACGCACCGCGATACGCTCGTCCCTTTCTTGCCAAAAACATCCCACGGGGCACCGTGTTCGAATGCTCCTCCCCAAGCACACCCTTCGCTCCGCGTGCCTCTGCGCCGCGTTTTTGTTAACTGGGTTAAACTCGCGCGCCGCCCAGAACCCTCCGACTTCTACGCCCGCTCCGAGTGCGACCCTCCTAGACAAATCCGGCAACCCCGCAGGTACGCGCACTCTCGCCATCGGCGACGCGGCCCCCGATTTCGCTCTCCCCGGCATCGACGGCCGCACGTATAAACTCTCTGACTTCGCCGGACCCGATGTGCTCATGGTCCTGTTCACCTCGAATCACTGCCCCACGTCCCACGGCATCGAAAAACGTCTCCAAAAACTTCGCGACGATCTCCGCGGTCGCAGCTTCGGCCTCGTCGCCATCAATCCCAACCACCCCGACGGCCTCAGCCTCGACGAACTCGGCTACGGCGAATACAACGACTCGTTCGCCGACATGAAGCCCTACGCCGCCAGCCTCGGCTGGGATTTCCCGTACCTCTACGACGGCGACCAACAGCTCATCGCCCGCGCCTACGGTTGTCTCGCTACGCCCCACGTCTTCATCTTCGATAAAGCCCGCCGCCTCCGCTACGCCGGCCGCTTTGATGATTCGCGTTTCCCGCAGGAAGAAACCGTCAAATCGCCCGACGCCCGCAACGCGATCTTCGCCCTCCTCGACGGCAAACCCGTCCCCGTCGAGCTCACCAAACCCCACGGCTGCTCCACCAAATGGCGTGAGAAAAAAGCCGCCCACGTCGTCCGCGAAACCAGTTGGACCCAAATCCCGGTCACGCTCGAGCGCATCGATGCCGCGGGCGTCGCCGCCCTACGCGCCAACCCCACGCCCAAGGTCCGCCTCGTCAACGTCTGGGCCACGTGGTGCGCCCCGTGCGTCGAAGAATTTCCCTCGCTCGTCGCGCTCTCGCGCCAATTCGACATGCGCGACTTCGAACTCATCACCATCTCGCTCGACGCGCTTAAAGACGAAACGAAAGCCCAAGCTTTTCTCCAAAAACAAGGCGCCGGTCTCACCAAAAACGTCCAAGCCTCCGTGAAAAAAGAGGGCCGCGCCACCAACCACTACCTCTTCACCGGCGCCAATCAGGATGCTCTGGTCGCCGCGCTCGATTCTGACTGGCCCGGCCCGTTGCCGCACACGGTGCTCATCGCGCCCAACGGCAACATCCTCTGGCGCCACAACGGCGTGATCGACCACGCCACCGCGCGCGCTGCCATCGTCGCCGCGCTCACGCCCTTTTACGCGCCCACCCCGCCTACGCCCAAACCCGCCAAATCC
Source organism: Opitutia bacterium (assembly GCA_947452315.1). Taxonomy (GTDB): domain Bacteria; phylum Verrucomicrobiota; class Verrucomicrobiia; order Opitutales; family Opitutaceae; genus Tous-C4FEB. The sequence continues at coordinate 1,765 of CANGCX010000069.1, forward strand.
GCCGCCAAGAAATAAATTCCGCCCTGTTTTCTCGCCCTTGCCTGCGTCCCCTTTTTGGACGCAGGCTTTTTTTATGCCTAACCTCGTTCGCCCCTTCGTTGGTTTCCTCGCCCTCATGTCCATCGTCCAAGCCCAGCCCGCGCCCGCCGCCAATCCGCTCCTTTCCGTGAGCCCGCTGCCGCTGGCGTATCCACAGTTCGACAAAATCAAAGACGAGCACTACGCGCCCGCCTACGAACGCGGCATGACCGAGAACCTCGCCGAGGTCGCCGCCATCGCCACTAACGCCGCGCCCGCCACGTTCGACAACACCATCGTCGCCCTGGAGCGCTCCGGCCAACTCCTCGGCCGCGTCTCCCGGATTTTTTCCAACATCAACGGCTGCAACACCAACCCCACCCTCCAAGCCGTCGAGAAAACCTTCGCCCCAAAACTCGCCGCACACCGCGACGCCATTCTGCTCAACGCCGCGCTCTTCGCCCGCGTGCGCTCGCTGCATGAAGCTCGCACCGGCCTGAGCCTCGATCCCGAATCCGCCCGCCTCCTCGACGAAACTTACAAATCTTTCGTCCGCGCCGGCGCTCGTCTTTCCGAAACCGACAAAACCAAACTCAAAGCCCTCAACGCCGAAATCGCCTCCGCCGAGACCGCGTTTTCCCAAAACGTCCTGAAGGAGCGCACCGCCTCCGCCGTTTATTTCAATGACCGCGCCGCGCTCGCCGGTCTCTCGGAGGCAGAAATCACCGCCGCCGCCGAGCTCGCTAAATCCTCCGGCCACGCGGGCCAATTCGCCCTCGCCCTCGTCAACACCAGCGGCCAACCCGCGCTCACATCTCTCACGGATCGCACCAGCCGCGAGCTCATCTTGCGCGCCTCTCTCGCCCGCGGCAGCCGCGGCGGCGAATTCGATAACCGCGCCAACGTCGCCACCCTCGCCCGACTCCGCGCCGAGCGCGCCGCCCTCCTCGGCTACGCCACGCACGCCGACTACGTCCTTGAAGACCAGACCGCCAAAAACGTCGCCGCCGCCAAAGCCCTCCTCGCCCAACTCGCCCCACCCGCCGTGGCCAACGCGCGCAAGGAAGCCGCGGACATCCAGCAGATCATTGACGCCGAATTCGCCGGCAAATCCGATCGGTTCGCTGCCGCCGCCTACGACTGGGATCTTTACTCCGAAAAAGTCCGCACCGCCCGCTACGCCTTCGACGAGTCCCAAGTGAAACCTTATTTCGAGCTCAACCATGTCCTCATCGACGGAGCTTTCTTCGCCGCCACGAAACTCTTCGGCATCACCTTCAAGGAGCGCACCAATCTGCCTGTTTACCGCCCCGAGGTCCGCGTGTTTGAGGTCTTCAATGCCAACGGCGCCACGCTCGCGCTCTTCATATTCGACGCCTACGCGCGTCCCTCCAAAAACGGTGGCGCTTGGATGAACGAATATGAATCGCAATCCACGCTACTCGGCACACACCCAGTCGTAGGCAACCACCTCAACATTCCTCAACCGCCAACGGGCGAGCCCACGCTCCTAACCTTCGACGAAGTCACCACTCTGTTCCACGAATTTGGTCACGCCCTTCACGGCATGTTCTCCGACGTGAAATACCCGCGCTTCAGCGGCACTAGCGTCCCGAGCGATTTCGTCGAATTCCCATCGCAAGTAAATGAGATGTGGGCGGTCTGGCCCGAGATTCTTAAAAATTACGCCAAGCACTACAAAACCGGCGAGCCGCTCCCGGCTAATTTGCTCACCAAGGTCCTCGACGCCCGCAAATTTAATCAAGGCTACGTTACCACCGAATACCTCGCCGCCGCGCTCCTCGATCTGACGTGGCACGGCCTAAAGCCCGACGAAGTTCCCGCCGCCGATGGCGTGCTCGCCTTCGAAGCCGCTGCCTTGAAAAAAGTCGGCCTCGATTTCGCACCGGTTCCACCTCGCTACCGTTCAACGTATTTCTCCCACGTGTTTTCAGGCGGTTACTCCGCCGGCTACTATTCTTACATTTGGTCCGAAGTCCTCGACGCCACCACGGTAGAATGGTTCAAACATAACGGCGGCCTTACCCGCGCCAACGGCGACCGTTTCCGCCAAAAACTTCTCGCGCGCGGCGGCACCGCCGATGCCCTCGGCCTATTTCGCGACTTCACCGGCAGCGAACCCGACATAAAACCACTCCTCAACCGCCGGGGCCTAGATGCGCCCGCAACTGCATCGGTACCTGTCGCTAATCCGCTGCTCACGCCGAGCCCACTGCCCTTCAATTACCCTCCATTTAATCTCATCAAAAACGAGCACTACCTACCCGCCTATGAAGCCGGCATGACTGAGAACCTCGCCGAGATTGCCGCCATAGCGCAAAACCCCGCGCCGGCCACCTTCGAAAACACTATCGTAGCGCTCGAGCGCTCCGGTCGATTACTCGCCCGCGTCGCCACCGTCTTCGGCGGACTCTCCGGCGCCAACACCAACCCCGAGATGCAAAAAATTCAGCGCACGATGTCGCCCCGTCTGGCCGCGCACAGTGATGCGATCCGCCTTAACCCCGCACTCTTCGAGCGCATCGCGAGTCTCTATGCCGCCCGCACCACACTCGCGCTCGACCCCGAATCCGATCGGCTTCTGTGGCGCACGTATCAAGACTTCGTTCGCGCCGGTGCCAAACTCGCCGAGTCCGATAAAACCAAACTCCGCTCGCTTAACTCCGAACTCGCCACGCTCCAAACGACGTTCACCCAAAACGTCCTCAAAGAGCGCGACGCGTCCGGCGTGTTGTTCGATACTCGCGCCGAACTCGATGGCTTGAGCGACACCGCCATAGCCACGGCCGCCGCCGCCGCGAAAACCGCCGGCCATGATGGCAAGTTCCTCATCGCCCTCGTCAACACGAGTGGCCAACCGCCGCTCACTGATCTCAAAAACCACGCCACCCGCGCCAAACTCATGGGGGCCTCGCTCGCTCGCGGCAGCCGCGGCGGCGATTTCGACAACCGCGCCGTAGTTTCCGCAATCGCCAAGAAACGCGCGGCGCGCAGCGCCCTCCTCGGCTACGCGCACCACGCCGCTTACCAACTCGAAGAACAAACCGTTGGTAGCGTCGAAGTGTTAAATAAACTACTCGCCCAACTCGCCCCGCCCGCCGTCGCCAACGCCCGCAAAGAAGCCGCCGACATGCAAACCATGGTCGACGCGGAAAAAGGCGGCTTCTCCCTCGGCGCCGCCGATTGGGACCTATACAGCGAAAAAGTCCGAGCTGCCCGCTACGCTTTCGACGAATCCCAGCTGCGCCCCTACTACGAACTCAACCGTGTCTTGATCGACGGTGTCTTCTTCTCCGCCACAAAGCTTTACGGCATCACGTTCAAAGAGCGCCACGATCTGCCTGTCTACGAGCCCACGGTGCGCACGTTTGACGTGTTCAACGCCGACGGCACTGCCCTCGCGATTTTCTTTTTCGACCCCTACGCCCGCTCCAACAAAAACGGGGGTGCTTGGGCCAACTCTTACTCGTCACAAAGCCACTTGCTCGGCACGCGCACAGTCATCGGCAACCACCTCAACATTGCCCAGCCGCCCGCCGGCCAACCCACGCTGCTTACGCACGACGAGGTGCGCACCGCCTTCCACGAATTCGGCCACGCGCTCCACGGCATGTTCTCCAACGTAAAATACCCGCGCTTCAGCGGCACGTCCGTCCCGCGCGACTTTGTTGAGTTCCCTTCTCAGGTGAACGAGATGTGGGCCAGCTGGCCGGAGATTCTCCGAAATTACGCGAAGCATTATCAAACGGGCGCGCCGCTTCCGGCCGAACTCTTAGCCAAGGTCCAAGCGGCCGCGAAGTTCAACCAAGGTTTCAAAACCACCGAATATCTCGCTGCCACGCTCCTCGACCAAGCATGGCATCAAGTCAGCGCAGCCGAAATTCCCGAGGCTGATGGCGTCCTCGCCTTCGAAGCCGCCGCGCTAAAAAAATACGGAGTCGATTTTGCCGCGGTTCCGCCACGGTACCGCTCGACATATTTTTCGCACACTTTCTCGGGTGGCTACTCAGCAGGTTATTATTCCTACATTTGGTCTGAGGTCCTGGACGCCGACACCGTCGAATGGATCAAACAAAATGGCGGCCTCCAACGAGCCAACGGCGACCGCTTCCGCGCCAAACTTCTCTCGCGCGGCGGCACTGCCGATGCTCTCGGTCTCTTCCGTGATTTCACTGGTGGTGAGCCCGACATCAAACCGCTCCTCGTTCGCCGCGGTCTCGAGACACCCGCGCAAAAATAAAATTCCACCCTAAAATTGAGCGCGGCCGTCGCCTTATCGACGGCCCACTTAAGCACTCGGTTGCGTGCCGTGTCCGGCTGCGAGATGCGCGACCGAGATCCGACCGCCGTCGAGCGTGAACCCGCCGTCAAATGGATTGGTCGCCATGAACAGCGGCGTATCCAGATCTGCAAATTCAAACCCTCCGAATCCGGCGGCGAAACAAGCCGAGACGCTCATCGCCAAAATACTTTCGACGTTGCCGCCGATCATTAGGCCAAGTCCTGCCTCACGCGCCGCCTGCGCCAGTTCGAGCGCGGCGAGAATACCGGATTTCATTAATTTGATATTCACCACGTGCGCCGCGCCCGCCGCCGCGAGCGCCCGCGCATCATTCGCCGTGCACGCACTTTCGTCGGCCGCGACTTTCCAACCTGATTCCTTGATCAAGGCCGCCGCGCCGGCGAGATCGTCCTTAGCGAGCCATTGTTCCAGCAACGCCGGGGTAATACCCGCCGCCTTCAAACCGCGTACCAACTCGCTCGCCGCTGCCCGACTCAGGCCGGCGTTGCCATCGAGAATCAACGGCGCATCCGGTGCTGCTGCTTGAATAGCCGCCACGCGCTCGAGGTCGCCCACTGGTCCGGTGGCGCCACCGACTTTGACTTTAATCATTCGGATACCACGCGCGCGGATCGCCCGTGCCGCTTTAGCCGCTTCCGCTACAGTGCCCGTGGTCACGGTCATATCCGTCTCAAGTGTAGTGCTCACTCCACCAAAAAACTTCCACATAGGTTCGCCGCGATGCCGCGTCCAAGCATCCAGCAAAGCCATCTCCAACGCGCATTGCGCTGAACCACAACTCCCCCCACCACGTTTAAAAAATTCAGCCGAGAGCGTGCGCCATTTACTCACATCGCGTCCAGGCAGCCACGCACAAGCGCCATTGAGCGCCGAGAGCGCCATAGCCTGAGTCTCGCCGTTATAGGGCGGTAGGGGCGCCGCTTCACCATAGCCGCGCGTGCCATCGGCGAGCTCGATGGTAACGAGCACGTTATTGGCCATAGCCTGCGCGCCGCCAGAAATGCCGAACGGCACATGCAGCGGGATATCAAGGGGAGCCACGGTGCACGCACGAATCAAAATCGATGATGTCATGAAAGTTACGAGCCTAGCGAACTTGCCGGTAATGCAACAGTGCTCGTGGCGCCACCCCATGCACCGCTTTAAACGCCCGTGAAAAATGATACGGATCATCGAAACCAACGCGTTGAGCGGCTTCTTTAACGAGTCCGCCATTTTCGATGAGAAACTCAGCTGCAATCGTCATTTTTCTCCGTAAAAGATATTGGTAAGGGCTCGTGCCTTGATAACGCCGAAACCACCGGCATACACTCGAAGCCTCCACAGCCACTGCCCTCGCAATTTCCTCCAGCGTTCCTAAGCGCTCGGCCTGCGCATCGATCAAGGCTTTACAGCGCAAAAACGCCTCGCGAGCCGGCTCAATGGTAAGTGTAGCCTGCGTGGTCGTCGCTTCGATTTTCAACAACAGCAACTCACCGAGCGCCGCACAAATTGCCGCCGTCAGTGCGCCCGCGCGTTGACCTTCGCGGACAAGTTCTTCGAGTACACTAGTCACTTCCGCTGGAACCGCCAAGACCCGCACGGCTCCCGGCATCACGCCACAGCGCTGCAACCGGCCCAAGACGCTACGTCCGCTGATCGATACAAAATATTTCATCATCGGATCCCGCGCGTCCGCCCGCAGAGTGCAGTGCGTGTTTGGACCATAGGCGAATACCGTTCCAGGCCCGAGTGAGTACTCCTTGCCGTCGAGCGAAACCCAACCGCGACCAGAAACTACAAACTCCAGTCCATGAAAAGGAAAGTGTCGCCGTGCGAGCGCGTAATCCGGATTACACTGTTCACGCCCGCCCATCACCAAGGCTAGCGTCTGAGTGCGCGGCGGCGCCAAGTTAAGAAAAAAATACCGCGCCCCCGTAACCTGTTTCGAGAGCAGCGCCTTGGCTTCTTGAGGGCCGATATTATCCATGTCGTTGCAACATCTATCCATTCTTTTTATGCGAGATCGAGTGCATTCTAGGGATTGAGTATCGCCGATTTTCTCTAGCCAACCTTCCCTCTGATTTTTGTGGCCCACTATGAAAACAATCCTGCTCGTCGCCAACGGCGACCTCCGACAGTCCGCTAACCAAGTTTGCTGGCCCGCCCAACTCGCGATGGAGCAGGCGCTCACCGCCGCCTTGGCTCGGCTGGGTTACAAACTCATCCGCGCCCACGCCTACAAGCCAGAGCAGAAGCACGGCTTCATCAGCTCGCAAAAAGAAGGTATGGCGGTCTTCGCCACAATCAATCCGCACACACCGTTGATTGTCGCCGAAGCCGTGTGGCAATATTCCCATCATTTATTACCCGGACTCATCTCGCACCAAGCGCCAATTCTTACTGTCGCCAATTGGTCGGGCACGTGGCCCGGCCTCGTAGGCATGTTGAATCTTAACGGCTCCCTCACCAAGGCCGGCGTTCGTTACTCGACCCTTTGGAGCGAAGATTTCACCGATAAATATTTCATTAACGGTCTGAAGTCTTGGCTCTGCACCGGTCAGACCAAGCACCGCACCACACACGTCAAATCCCTAGTCCGATCCACGGTCCCAACGAAAGCCCGGGCCGTCGCGAGGAAAATCGCTGCCGATCTACGCCAGCACAAATCCATCATGGGGGTCTTCGATGAAGGGTGCATGGGTATGTACAATGCGATCATCCCTGATGAACTGCTCTTTCCGACGGGAGTTTATAAAGAGCGGCTTTCCCAATCCGCCCTTTACTACGGCGCCACTCAAGTCACTGACGCCGAGGCACACACGATCTTTAATTGGCTCGTTAAAAAGGGCATGAAATTCCACTTCGGCACCGACGCAAAAACCGAGCTCACACTCGAGCAAGTTTTTTGGCAGTGCAAAACTTACATCGCCGCACTCCGCCTCGCTGATGAATTCGGCTGCGAGACGATCGGCATCCAATATCAACAGGGTCTAAAGGACCTCCTGCCCGCGAGTGATCTCGTTGAGGGCCTCCTGAATAACTGCGATAGGCCGCCAGTGAAAAATGCAGCTGGAAAAATTATCCGCGCCGGCCAACCACTAACGCACTTTAACGAGGTCGACGAATGCGCAGGTCTGGACGGGCTTTTTACGCAACGCGTTCATTCCGCTCTCGGCCAGCCCGTCGAAAACACGCTACACGATCTGCGTTGGGGTGCATACGATGCCAGCGGTACGACCGACGCCTACGTTTGGGTATTTTTAATTTCCGGTAGCGCGCCGCCGGCGCACCACATCGGTGGCTACGCCGGCACCGATTCACTGCGCCAGCCTCCCATGTATTTTCGGCTTGGCGGCGGCACGGTGCGCGGTATCGCCAAACCTGGCGAGATCGTCTGGAGCCGCATCTTTGTCGAAGGCGGTAAACTCAAAATGGATCTCGGCCGCGCCCAGGTCATCACGTTACCCGCAGCCGAGACCGCGCGGCGCTGGAAGGAAACGACTGAGCAGTGGCCCATAATGCACGCCGTCACCTACGGCGTATCGCGCGACCAAATGATGGCGCGACACAAAGCCAACCACATCCAAGTAGCCTACGCTGACAGCGCCAAAGCCGCCGATCTCGCGCTCTACGCCAAAGCCGCCCTCGCGGCCGAGCTCGGTCTTGTCGTCAACCTCTGCGGCACCAAGGCTAACGGAAAACCGTTTTAAATTGGCGTCGGAAATAGAGGCGCCCGAGACACAATCGGGCAACGGTTAAGCTTGGAATCACGCACCTCCGTGCGCGACTCTGCGTAATGCCCCAATTCGCCCGCCGTACATTGCTCACGTTGTTTGCGTGGCCGCTGGCCTTCTTCGCCGCGGAGCCCACGCGACTTGCGCGCGAGAACCTCCTTCTGCGTCACGACAACGCCGGAGCGGTCGTTGCCATCAAAACGGTGGCTGAATGGGCGGATCGTCGAGCCGAGATTGTACGGGGCATGGAAACGGTCATGGGGGCGTTTCCAGGAGCCGCCTCACCCAAGCGCGTCGCCCTTGATGTCCGCATCGAAGCCGAAACTGATCACGTCACCTACGTAATTCGTCGCATCACCTACCAAGCTGAACCCAATAGCCGCGTGCCAGCGTTGCTGTGCATTCCGAAAGCCGCACTGAACGCACCCGCCGGCAGCGTGCCAGCGGTACTGTGTCTACATCCGACCGACAATACCGTAGGGCCAGGCGTCACGATTGGCCTTGGGCCGCTACCGCATCGCGCCTACGCGAGCGAACTAGCTGCACGTGGCTACGTGACGATTTCGCCCGCTTATCCGCACCTTGCAGGTTACGCGCCCGACATAAAGGGTCTCGGATACATAAGCGGCACGATGAAGGCCATCTGGGATAATACGCGCGCGCTTGATGTTCTGGAAACGCTGCCCTTCGTACGGCGCGGTCACTATGGCGCCATCGGCCACTCGCTCGGCGGACATAACGCGCTTTATACCGCAGTCTTCGAGCCGCGTCTTGTAGCCGTCGCGTCGAGCTGCGGCTTCGATTCGTTTCTCGATTACTACGGCGGCAAACCCACCGTTTGGACGGAGGGTAAAGGTTGGTGCCAGGAACGCTACATGCTGGGCCTACTCGCGTACGCCGGACACCTCGCAGACATCCCGTTTGATTTTCACGAAATACTTGGTGCGCTAGCTCCACGACCAGTTTTCATCAATGCGCCCTTACGCGACTCGAATTTTTCGTGGGCTTCCGTGGACCGAGTTATTAAGAGCGCTCGGGCGGTCTATACGCTCCATGGCGTGACTGCTAACCTGAGCGTCGAACACCCTGACAGCGAACACGATTTTCCCGATGCCCAACGCGAGAGCGCTTATCATCACTTTGATACGGTACTGCGCTAGCTATCGAAGGCTTCAATCGGTTACATGAAAAAACCGAGGGGAAAAATCCTCGGTTAAACGGGCCAGGGTTATACTTGGTGCGTAACCCGAGACCCAGATTGGAAATTGGTACCGCTACGGAGAATCGAACTCCGATTAACGAGATGAAAACCCGTTGTACTAACCGTTATACGATAGCGGCAAAATGTGATGGGCGCCGATTGCAACCAACATTCACGACTGATCAAGAAAAATATTTCTTAGATAATCAAGCCCACTTTTGAATCTCAAACAACCTGCTATCCCCTCCTCTGATCGCGACGCGCTTCCGACAGGCCCAAAACAGCAACCTTACAAGTTTACTTCAGCGATTCAAGTTAAGCCGCGTAGGCCTCATAGGTAGCGCCAGAGAAATTAAGAGCCGCCCTGGGAGGGAATTCATCCCATTCAGCATCATAAGGCTGGGCCTAATACTCAGATTCAAACTGGTTGAATTATTTTTTAGCTCGGGCCACTTGAGTGATCAACTTCAATAGAGGTTGGGCAGTGCGCAGCGCTTTTTCCAAAACAGCCTGCTCCGACATCTTTGTTTTCGCCGCGATCACACGCACACGTTTCTGGTCGGATTTAAGCAGCGTAATTTTTTTACTGAGAACGTTTTTTGACGGCATGACATCGAGAAAACGTAGATGCTTATTCTACTCAATAAAATTAAAAGACAGTCAAAATTTTGGTATTAATTTTAAAGCTATACGTCTTATCACGGCCTCAAGTCCTTGCCTTGTTTCTTTTCTAACACATTCTGCATAAGGAAATTTCATTTATGTCATCAAAGCCAATTCCAGTACGTATTTCTGACTCTTTGTTAAAGGAAATCAAAGCGACCGCGGCTGCGTTGGAGATGACCGATCAGGACACGATGCGCTTCTGCATGCGACTCGGGCTGAAAATCCTCGAGCTAAGCGCCAACGATTCTGTAACGCCTGTGGCCAAGAAAGCTTTAGAAACGAAAGAGGTGGCTGCCCAGCAGTTGATCAAAGAAGCCGGTAACCCACACCGGATGAAGTGAACATTAGCTTAAACGCCGGACCATCATCAGATACATAGAAATGTCACTAGCTATTCAGGGTGAGCAGCTAACTAAGCCTTGGACCTGCAGGCGTAAGCAGGACCAAATATGCATAAAAATCTAAGCCGCGCTTAGATTCTGACCCATTGCTAGATTACTGAGCTAAAATCGATGAAGGAGGAGGCGAAAAAGGAATTCCTCGAAGGCGTCGTAAGCACGATCACCGCAAAAAAGGTCGGAGAGAATCACTACGAATGCACCGTTCATTTCCGCCTACCTTACGCAGACAAAGGCAGGGAAAACATCACCGTTCGGCTCGTATTTACGCCTGTGAAACGGCGGCGGCGGCGAAGTAGAGCTAGCTTAGCTGAATCAGTTACGGGCGCGTAACGTCTGAGTGATCAACTTAAGCAAAGGCTGTGCGAGAGTAACCGCCTTCTCAGCCACCTGCTGTTCGGTCAGCTTGGTTGTCGCTGCGATACGTCGCAGGTGTTTGTGGTCGGCGGGGGACAGAGTAATTTTTTTGTTGGGCATATTCGAAGATTACAAAATTAGTTAAAATTGTTATACAAAATAGGGTGAAAAATCAGCATAATTTTACTTGTTAAGCTCAAAGCGCTCAGCGGTAAACAAGGGCGATGAAAGTCACTGACCCAGACCACGCTTTCGGGATTACCTAAAAGTCATTATTATGGCATCCAAACCAATCCCAATTCGCCTGTCCGATTCTCTTTTGAAAGAGATAAAGAAAGCAGCCGTAAGCCTTGAAATGACCGACCAGGATGCGATGCGCTTCTGCATACGACTCGGTCTCAAAATCCTCGAACTTTC
>CANGCX010000070.1 GCA_947452315.1 Opitutia bacterium
ACAACGGAGAGGTGCGCCATACGGACCATTTTAGGGCCATCTTCGTCGATAATGGAGCAAATGCGTTTCTTAAGGTTGTCTCCGGGCCAACGCGCTTCCACGGCGACCATGTGATGCACGTTGATCTCATAGATGATCTGAAGGTGACGCGGCAGCACGCGCTCAAAGAGCGGCACGCTCCAACGTTCAAGCGCCTCGGGCATCAGCGTATGGTTGGTGTAAGCGAAGGTCGCTGTTACAATTGGCCATGCGTGCGTCCAAGCGAGTCCCTCTTCATCGATTAGTATACGCATGAGCTCAACGACCGCGATGGCCGGATGAGTGTCGTTGAGTTGTACCGCAACTTTAGCAGAAAAATTATCCCAGGAATTAGCGGGATTACGACGATGCCGGCGGATGATATCGCGCAAGGAACAGGCGACAAAAAAATACTGCTGCACGAGACGGAGCTCTTTGCCGTTTTCTGTTTTATCGTTTGGATAAAGAACTTTTGAGATCGTTTCGCCCACAGCTTTTTCGCGGACGGCTTCTACGTACCCGCCACTGTTAAACGCCGCCAAATCGAAGTCTTCGGTAGATTTGGAAGCCCAAAGCCGAAGCATGTTGACCGTTTGGGTGCCATAACCCGCGGTGGGGATATCGTGCGGTACACCCAAAATCGTCTTAGTGTCGACCCATCGCGGGCGGTAATGACCTCGGTCATCGAAGACGTTTTCTACTCGGCCGAAGATGCGGACTTCCTGAGTGTACTCTGGGCGAACCACTTCCCATGGACTACCGAAGATGATCCAATTGTCGGGGGCTTCGACTTGATGACCATTAACAAAAGACTGCCGGAAAAGTCCAAATTCATAGTAAATGCCGTAACCCAGAGCAGGATAATCCATCGTCGCGAGCGAATCGAGGAAGCAAGCGGCCAGACGGCCGAGACCACCATTTCCTAGACCCATATCGACTTCGGACTCGCGGATTTTTTCAAAATCCTGACCCAAGCCTTTGAGCGCGGCGTGGGCCGTATCGAGTAGACCCGTAGCAAGGAGATTGTTGCCGAAGAGTCGGCCCATGAGGTACTCAAGTGAAAAATAATAAACACGACGCACGTTCTGGGCGTTGTGCACGGCTTGTGTCGCGATCATACGCTCATGAATCGTATCCCTCACCGCCAGCGCGGTCGCTACCCACCAATCACGTGACGTGGCCGAGCCAGGATGCCGCGCCAGAGTCGAAGTGAGATGCCGCAATATCAAAGCCCGGAAACTAGCCTCGCTTAATCTTGTATCCACAACCGCAGCGGGCGCAGAACGAGCGGCAGCAGCGCCAGATGATGTGAGTTGAGATTTAGCGGCAGATTTGGCCATGGGTATAATAGAGCGTACTAACAGGATTCATGCCAGCATAGGGATAACCCGGGCGGTTAATTTTTTGCGACAAACCGATTATTTCTGAAAACGACGAGCCAGCTCTCCATGATTTAGCTCGATAAAGGTAGGGCGGCCAAACGGACTCATCAGCGGCGTGCGCGTCGCAAACAACTCTGCAACAAGGCCGCGTAATGCCTCTTCCGACGGTGCGGCCGGCAAGCGGATCGCTTTGGTCGCGGAGATACGCGCGAGTTCTTCCCGAGCCAAAGCCAGATTGCCCTCGGGGAGACGACCATCGCGAAGCGCCCCAAGCAAATCACGCACAAAGGGTTCAGCATCCACTGGCTCCATCCATACCGGCACGGCTTCGATACGAAAAAAATTACGCCCAAATTCTCCGATTTCAAAACCATGGCCACAGAGAAATTTCGTCCGATCGATCAACAACGCCGCGGCGATGGGATCAAGCTCCAGCGGAATGGGTAACAACAAACGCTGGCTCGGTACGGCACCGGAGGCAAACTGCACAACAAGTCGGTCAAACCAAATACGCTCATGCGCAGCTCGCCGATCGAGCAAGACGAGCCCAGCCGGGGTCTCAAACAAAGCATAACTACCATGCGCTAGACCGATATAGCGCCATGATGTCATGGGGATTTCATGACGCTCATCGCGACTGCTCAATTCGGTCGCAACCAACGGCTGGGAACTCGTTGCAACCGCCGACACCGCTAGCGCCACACGCATCGGAGCGGGAGTTGGCGCAGCGAAAAATCGAGGTACAAGTGCAGGCACGACCAGGGGCGCCAAACCAGACGGCAAAATTACCTCCGCGGCTGGACTAATCTCTTTAGCTTCGGGCACTGATAGTACAGAAGCGCCGATCTCGCGCAGACGTTGCAACACACTACGAATCACAAAGCCACGCACTTGCGGCTCGCTACGAAAACGCACTTCGCGCTTTGCGGGATGTACATTGACATCTACTGCCGCCGGATCGCATTCGAAAAACACGAACGCCACAGGGTACCGCCCCTTTGGCAGCGATTCATTATAACTCTCAATCAAAGCGTAGTTGAGCGTGCGACTGTCCACCGGACGGCCGTTTACGAAAACAATCATCTCGTGGCGCGTCGACCGACCCACTCCGGGCCGACCGATTAAACCCGAGAGTTTCAAACCCGGTTCCATGCTCTCAATTGCAATGAGCGAATGGGCTATCTGCTGACCAAAAATTTCCGTCACTCGCTCGGCTAGCGTCGAACATTCCGGTGAACGAAAAATAACTCGACCATCCTCAATAAGCGTAAATGCAACTTGCGGACTCGCTAGAGCATAAAGCCGCACACACTGCACGATATGTGCGGCTTCAGTAGCGTCTGTTTTGAGAAATTTACGGCGAGCCGGGACGGAATTGAAAAGATGCGTCACCTCCATTCGAGTGCCGACAGGGCGGCCACAATCGCGCACGTGAACAAATTTGCCCCCGTTGATCAAAATTTCAGTACCCACATCACTGTCGACGACGCGGGTTTGAAGTTCAAAGCGCGACACGCTGGCAATTGAAGGTAATGCCTCGCCGCGAAAACCAAACGTATGCAAGCGATCCAAATCCGCCGCTTCGGCTATCTTGCTGGTGGCATGCCGTTCCAGCGCGAGCAAAGCATCGTCGCGGGTCATACCCGAGCCATTATCCTCGATGCGCATTAGGGAGCGTCCGCCATGTCGAAACTCGACCTCGATCCGCGTGGCGCCAGCGTCGAGGGCATTTTCCACCAGTTCTTTCACCACTGCAGCAGGGCGCTCAATCACCTCGCCTGCGGCGATTTGATTAGCGACTCGGTCAGGAAGAATACGAACTTTGGCCATCGGAACAAGTAAAGGAAATCGAGATGAATCTCGGAAAACGCGGTAAACGGAAGCGTGGAATTATTTCTTCTCGATCTGAGGTGGCATGACCTCGCGCACGAGATTTTTAGCGTCGATAAGATTCACGAGGTAAGATGCCGCCCGAAAGGGATTAAGGACAGCGTTGCCGATAATGATCGGATCCACGTGCGTTTTAGTATCCTCCCGCAATCGCGCAAAAAGCACTGACAAAACGCAGCAGCAAACCAAAACGCTCGCGAAAAAAACCTGGAATAGGTCGACGTTGATCCCGGGAACTCCGGCCGGACCCGTACTCTTTAAAACCAACCCCCAAAGAATCGGCGTGCACCCGCCGACACAGGCAATCGCCGCGCCGTGAATCGAGATGTAAAGCGCACGTTCACCCTCCGGAGAAACCTTCGGTAAATAATGCAAATTGGCGATATTCCAACACACCGCGCCTAGCCCGATGATAAAATAAATTCCTCCCATCACGAGGGCGCCTCCAATTATTTCCCGCAAAAAAAGCCCCCACAGCACCGCCGCCGCCGCAATGAACCCGAGTGAAATTAGAAAAAACGCCCGCGCCCCCACTACATCAATTCGTCGGCGGATCATCCAAGCCCCGACGATGACCCCACAGTATCGCAATACCTCAAATTGCATAATCCGCCCCGGTGTCAGATTTCCACCCACCTTGAGATAATACGCCGCAAACGGCGGAATCGGCGTCGTGATTACCGCGTACCATACCGCAAGCCAGAGATAACCTCGATAATCCGATGGCGCGAACAATAACCTAGGTGTGTCCCGCAAAACTGAACGTAAACTAACCGAAGGCGGACGCGCAATATCTGGCAGGCGCTTCAAAGAAAAATAACTAAGTGTCGAACCAAGCAATGCGATCACGTACTGCACCAAAAGAGCCGTATATATCGGCAGCCAAGCAAAGAGTCCCGCGCAAGCGATCAACGCCCCCACTCCGCCAATGCCCGAAAAAAATTGATCACTCGCAAAATACCGTCCCTGCACCCGCGTCGGCAACAGCCCCATCAACCACGTCGTCAAAGCCGAAGCTCCGATTGAGCGAAAAAAACAAAAGAAAAACACGCTCCACACCAACGTAGCCACCATCCAAGGCTGGCCTGTCTCAGGCGCGAGGAGTGCCAGCCACACTGGCAACGCGAGGAAAAAACTGCGAATTCCCCAGCCTCCCAAGGTCACACGCTTGAAACCAAAATGCGGTAGAAGCGCCGTCGCCGCGACCTGCACCGGCGTGAGCAAAAACACAAACGAGTACGCCAATCCCACTTGAAAAGAAGAAGCCCCGAGTCGCTCCGCAAAAAGAACCATCGGCGTGCCAATCGCGATCTGCCATGTCAGCGCATTGAAAAAACCGAACATCAAACCCGCACGGTAAGGCGCGAGTTCAGGATCGGATTTAGCAGTTGGAAACAACGACACAATAACGCCCGTGACGATATAACCGATCGGAGATTATTTCAGCACTTTTTGCCAACGAGCAAATTGCTTCGCGACCTGCTTCGGTCCCGGCATACCCGTACCGGTACGCTTTGCGAGCGCTCGCTTAAGGTCGAACACCTCGAGCCAATCGCTGCCGTAGGCCGAATTAATTTGCTGCACTTCAGCAGTGGGCAATTGATTCAGGGGTAGACTGAGTTTCTCGGCGAGCTTCACAATATCGCCGACAGCATGATGCGCTTGGCGGAAGGGTACGCCACGCAAGACAAGATAGTCGGCCAAATCCGTAGCCAACAAGGCCGGATCCGCCACCGCGGCGGCGCAACGTTCACGATGCAATGTCATGCCACCGATCGTTCCAGCGAGCACATCAGCGCAGAGCGCGGTTTGATCAAAACTGTCGAACACCGGCGGCTTATCTTCCTGCAGGTCACGGTTGTAGGTAAGCGGCAAGCCCTTCGCGAGCGTGAGCAGCGTATGGAGATTACCCTGCAAGCGCGCAGATTTGCCGCGGAGTAATTCGCATGAATCGGGATTCTTTTTCTGCGGCATCAGTGAAGAACCCGTGCAAAAAGCGTCGGGGAGCTCGATGAACTTAAATTCCGTGCTACTCCACAAAATCAGATCCTCAGCGATGCGCGACATATGCACACCAAAGGTAGCACACGCAGCTGCAAATTCGATGAACAGATCGCGGTCAGCAACAGTATCCATTGAATTTTGCGTAACCTGCGGACGCCCCTTAGCATCAACGAAGCCGAGAGCCTTGGCGGTAAATTCGCGGTCGATCGGCAATGTTGTACCAGCGATCGCACCCGAACCCAACGGACACCAGTTGGCGTGCGCGGCGACGTCAGCGAGACGAGTACGATCGCGCTGCAGCATTTCCATCCAGGCGAACAAATGATGCGCAAGATAAACGGGCTGCGCGCGCTGCAAGTGGGTGTAGCCAGGGATCAATACTTCGCGATTGGCCGTCGCGACGCCGAGCAAGGCGCGTTGGGCGCCAAGAATTTTTTCGCCCAAGACTGCCGTGGCATACTTGAACCAGAGGCGCATATCGGTTGCGACTTGGTCGTTGCGGCTGCGCGCGGTATGAAGCTTAGCGGCGGCGGGCACGCGCTGAGTTAGCGCCTGCTCGATGTTCATGTGCACATCCTCGAGTTTAATATCCCACTTAAATTTACCCGCGGAAATTTCCGCCAAAATCACGTCGAGGCCGGCATGAATCGCCGCGCGTTCCCTAGGAGAGATCAGACCGACATGCGCTAGCATAGCCGAATGGGCTTTACTGCCCGCGATGTCGAACGGGGCTAGACGGTGATCAAACGAGACGGACTCGCTGAACCGGAGCATCAATTCGGCGGGGCCCGCAGTGAAGCGGCCTCCCCAGGTAACTTGTGAAGTCTTGGCCATGATTTACACCGAGCACACGCCTAGGCGCGCCGCCGCGCAACGCGAAAGAGAGTTTGCCCGACTGGGCGCCTTTGGCACAATAGTGGCATGTTTTCACGCGGTTTAGTTGTAGGCTTGGTGCTGGGCGTCGCGACACTCGTGGCGGCGCAAGATCCGCATAACAATGTCGAGATCGCGCCAGCCAAAACTTCGATTTACATCGGCAATGTCACGATGACCATGCCGACTTTTAAACGCACCGACGCTCGTTACAAATCGACCTACGCAGCGCGGGTATTTCCTTATTTTTTTTACAACGAGCACGGCACCCTCGAAATCAATTTCACTGATGAACAACTCAGCCGTCTAGATAGCGGTGAACGCGTGGAATTTCAGGGCCGAGCCCAGAGTGAATCCGGCGAAGCCCGGAGGATAGAAGGGCAAGCAACACCGACAAACAAAACGAGCGGTAAAATCAAAGTTCGAGTTTTTGTGACCGCAAAAATCGAACTCATTTTCAACACAACGTATCGCTTCACACAGATGCTCCCATAAAAGGGAGATAACATGGTTTATTAAAATGGCGCGGTGGAGGTGACTCGAACACCCGACCGGCGGTTTAGAAAACCGCTGCTCTATCCAGCTGAGCTACCACCGCAAATTTTAAAAAATAGTTTAAAGCGATTATCTTCCTCCGAGAAATCCTCTCTAATCACCCTTAATAGTAATCCTATATTTGGCTAAAATATAAATCTAGAAAAACTACGTTAACCCTTACGTTTTTCTCCTAGTGAGGTAGAAACGCTCCGATTAGAAACAAAGTCATGCCCAGGTGAAATCTGGTCAATTCCGAACAGTGTTTTCTTTTTAGATTGCGCTCTTGAAATTGGAAATTTGGCCCAAGGCGATTTAATGACCTCATCGCTCGGCACACCGGCAGCGCATACGCTTTCGATGTTGGCGATACTGCCTTTACGTTCGTCGACCCTTTTAGGATCCATCGCAGGTATAGGCTGAAGGTAGTGACTAATGAGTGGACGTTGTATCAACACCTCGAATTGGTGACGGACAACAGTCATGGGCATAGCGGAAATATTGAGGTTAAGGCTCGGATGCCTAAAACGCGGTCACCAACGGTCGATTCCGCAACGGAGACAGGCAAAAAAATGCGCTCAAAACCAGAGGAGGAATTTTACTGATGAAATCGTTAAAGGGATAGGACCAAGCTTGGTTAAATATGGAGCCAGTGACACTCTGCTTTAAAAAACGTTCTCCGCTGGTTTTACTTTAAAAAAGCTATTAATTAATAGGGCATGACTCAACGCATCCTTTTCACCGGTGGTTCGGGCAAAGCCGGGCGCCATGTCCTGCCTTGGCTCTCTCAGCAGGGTTACCAGATACTCAATTTTGATCGCTTAGCCTCCGAACATTCTCACATCCCAACGTTGTTGGGCGACATCACCGACGGAAGCCAAGTCTTCAATGCGATGACCTCCCACTTTGGTTTTGACGGCTATGAATGTGGTCACCCACCAGGGCCAGTGGATGCCGTCGTGCATTTTGCTGCTGTTCCACGCGTACTGCTCCAACCCGATGACGAGACCTTTCGCGTCAACGTCATGGGGACTTATCATGTCATCGAAGCCGCCATGAAACTAGGGATTCGAAAAGTCATAATTGCCTCGAGCGAGACCACTTACGGGGTGTGCTTCGCCGAAGGAGACAAAGATTACCACGCCTTTCCGCTCGATGAAAACTACGACAGCGACCCGATGGACAGCTACGGCCTATCCAAGGTCCTCAACGAGAAAACCGCTCGCGCCTTTGCTGCTCGATTCCAAGCCGATCTCTATGCTCTGCGCATCGGCAACGTAATCGAGCCGCACGAGTATCACCGTTTCCCGAACTTCATCGCTCAGCCCCTCTTGCGGAAACGTAATGCTTGGAGCTACATCGACGCCCGCGATCTCGCCCAAATCGTCCATCTTTGCTTACAGAAAAACGGTCTTGGTTTTCAGGTGTTCAACGCCGTAAACGACACGATTACAGCCGACGGGCCGACCGCTGAATTTCTCAAAAAATGGTGCCCGAAAACGCCGCACACGCGACCTTTAACAGGCGATGAAGCGCCTCTCTCTAACCGCAAAATTCGTGAGGTTCTCGGTTTCAAAGAAGCGCATAATTGGCGTAACGAAGTGCGAGCGCTGAAATCGAAAAATTCGGCTTCCGGCTAATTGGCGAGTTGATCGATCCGAGCGAATCCGCGTCTGGCTTTGCACTGAGACGCAGCCGAAAACTCCATTGCTATGGATTTGTAGCTAAGGAAATCTCGGCGCCATGAAGCGCCACCTAGCTTTTGCCCTTGGAGTTTTTATTGCGTCTGCATTTTTCAGTAAAGCGGCTACGCCAACAGCGGGCCCCGAAAATGCGCTGCAAGTTTTCGCTGTTCTACCGGAAACGTTGGCGCCCGGCGTCACCGCCGGCCGGCTGTTTATTTATTTCGCCCCGACGACACAGTCCGAACCGCGCTTTCAATCCAACACCAGCCTCTTCGGCCTTGATGCGCACAACGTGAAGGCCAACCAACGCCTGCACGTACCGCTGACGACCGCGGGCGCTCCCGAGCAAACCCTCCAGGACCTAGCCCCCGGCGACTATTATGTGCAGGCCGTGTTCAACGTGCTCACGAAGTTTCACCGCGCCGATGGTCACGTGATCTGGGCCCACATGGACCAGTGGGAAGGGCAGAATTTCGCGCGCTCACCCGGCAATCTCTTCAGCACACCGCAGAAAATTCACATCGGGCCCGAAACGCCAACGTCGATCGTACTTCCGCTGGAAAATATCATTCCGCCGATCGAAGTACCCGCCGATACGGCTTGGGTTAAACGCATCAAATTCCAAAGTCCCTTGCTCAGCAAATTTTGGGGCCACCCGATGTACCTCGGCGCCACGATTCTTTTACCCAAAGATTACGATCAACACCCAAACGTACATTATCCGGTCGTTTACATTCAAAATCATTTCAGTATCGCGGCGCCTTTCGGATTTAATCCCGTCATTAAGAGCGAAGTAAAAGCAAGCTCAGGCGGAGCCGCAGGCCAAGTGGATAAAGGCTCGGGATTTTCCGAGGCGTGGCAATCCGCCGATTTTCCGCGGATGATTCTCGTCACGTTTCAACATCCCACGCCGTATTTCGACGATTCTTACGGCGTGAATTCACCCAATTGCGGGCCCTACGGCGATGCGATCTTGCAAGAGTTGATGCCGGCGCTGGAGTCGCGGTTTCGCATGATCAAAGCCGAATACGCGCGAGTGCTCACCGGGAGCTCCACGGGCGGCTGGGGCTCGTTGGCGTTGCAGCTTTATTATCCAGACGTTTTCGGCGGCGCGTGGGCATTTTCGCCGGATCCGGTGGATTTCCGGCTCTATTACGGCGGTGTAAATATTTACGCCGACGAAAACGCCTTTATCGAAAAAACCACGCCCGGCCTTGAAGGTGGTGCGACGATGAATCGCCGCAGTAGCCAACGCGCCGCGGTGCTGGGAACGCAGGAAGGGCGTTTCGAATGGTGGAAACACACCTCAGTCGGACCCGATGGCTATCCCCTACCTGTCTGGGATTTAAATACCGGAAAAATAGATCGCGCCGTCGTCGAGGCGATGCGCGCCAACAATTTCGATCTCCGAGAATACCTTTCTCGCCAATGGCCGCAGATCGGCACGAAACTCGTGGGCAAACTCCACGTCTACGCGGCGGCGGTGGATAGTTTTTATTCCAACTTCGCCGTGCACCTGCTCGATGAGTTCATGCAAACCACACAAAATCCGCACGATGCCGGCTTGTTTCAATATGGGCCGCCGTCCTCGCGTCATGGTTGGCAGCCGATGACCAATGTAGAATTACTCCGCGAAATCGACAGACACATCGCCGCGCGGGCTCCATCCAGCTCCAATCAGGCGGCGTGGCACTATTGAGAGCACGACCAACGTCAGAGTTCTTTTACGTTGAGCGAAAAACAGGCGCTTGACTTGCCTAAGTCGAATTCTACGTTTCGAACTCTTTCCCGTTTCCACGGGGTGGTAGCTCAGCTGGTTAGAGCGTCTGCCTGTCACGCAGAAGGTCGCGGGTTCGAGTCCCGTCCATCCCGCCAGTTTGGAAGCCGCTAACTCATAGGAGTTAGCGGCTTTTCTGTTTCCGGAAACCGAAAAATTACAGCAGCAGACACAACAAGTGTGAGGTTGTTCGCAGATATACTGGTTTAGCGCCGCTTAGCACATATTCCCCACTGCCAATCGAATTCAGCAGTGAAGACCGCTAACTCTAGAGCCAACTCTTCGATTATTAAACAAGCACTAGAAACGCCCGCGTTTAAACGCCGTTGGTAATGCTCGCCGCATAGATGATCGAGGGCCGCACAGGGGTAATCCGTAAAGGCGACGGCGAACGCGCCGAGCTTTCGGCGGGTGCGCGAGTAAGGCATAGGCTATGCGCGAGGGATTTGAGCGAACAACAATCAGCCGACCAGCGCCGATGCCTCCGATGCGAAACGGCAGAATACCAAAGTAAAAGTGAGCGTAATACCAAAGTAGTTTTTGACATGATAACAAAGTATTCCACCTTGGAGCAATGCCGACCAATCCCCAACGGGACCTCGCAGACGCCCTGCGCCGGGCGCAGGGCGCGGCGCCCGCCCAAATCCTCCGCACGGCGCAAATTGCCCGGCGGGAACGCACGCTTTTGCAGCAACAAGGGTTTCTCGTTGAGATCATCAAGGGTTGGTATGCCCTGACCACCCCACAGGCACGGCCGGGTGACAGCACGTTCTGGCATCTCCATTTCTGGGCCTTCGTC
This sequence comes from Opitutia bacterium, assembly GCA_947452315.1. GTDB lineage: Bacteria > Verrucomicrobiota > Verrucomicrobiia > Opitutales > Opitutaceae > Tous-C4FEB. The sequence goes on from CANGCX010000070.1 coordinate 10,963, forward strand.
TCGGCCTATTTGCAGCAACGCTACGGTCAGGGCTACTGCCTTTCGCCGGAGCATTCTCTCGACCTCTGGACGGCGAGCACGCAGATCCCGAAACAGTTGATTGTGCTGACGGCCCGCGGTGGTGTTTTTACCCTCAAGCTGCCCAACAACAGTTCCATTCTGCTTTATCCCAACCGCAAGAGTCTGCCCGTTACGACGGAGACCAAGCAAGGCGTGCAGGTCATGCCGCTGGCGCTCGCGCTGATTCGCACGACTCCGAGTTATTTCACCCTGTCCGCCACCAGTGCGGAACTCGCGCTGCGCATGGTGCGGGTCGAAGAGCTTTCCCGGGCCTTGCTGGCCGTAGAGGTCAATGTCTCCGCGGCCGGCCGCATAGTCGGTGGCTTGCGGCATCTCGGCTTGCCGGAAACAGCCACCCGCTTGGAAGCAGACCTACTCGCCGCCGGGATCGCGCTTAAACCGCAGAATCCGTTTGCAGAACCGGCCCGGCTGCCGGTTGGGGCAGTCTTGCCGTCTCCCTATGCGGGACGGATCGAAGCGATGTGGTCGCGAATGCGGTCTGACGTGCTGGCGCATTTTCCCTCTCCGCCGCGCTCCATGCCGGATCAATTCCGCTATCTGCGACGCGTGAATGAAATCTACACGCATGACGCCTATCATTCGCTTTCCATCGAAGGCTATCAGGTCACACCTGAACTGATTCAGCGCATCGCCGACGGCGCGTGGAATCCGACCGAAAACCCGGAAGATCAAGGACAGATCAACGCGATGGCGGCGAAGGGATATCGGGCAGCGTTTAGTCAGGTGCTCTCCAGTTTGGGTGATGTGCTGCGCGGCCGGTCGCCGGGCAAGGTCGTGGATCGTGACCTGCAGAGTTGGTATCGCGCGCTATTCAGCCCATCTGTGCAGGCCAACATCCTGCCCGCGTCCGCGCTCGCAGGCTACCGTGAGCGGCGGGTGTTTATTCGGGGTTCGGACCACGTCCCTCCTGCTATTGAAGCCGTCCCGGCCTCAATGGAAGCGCTCTTTGACGCCCTCGCCAAAGAGCCCTCCGCAGCGGTGCGTGCGGTGCTCGGTCACTTCGTCTTTGTGTTCATCCACCCCTATGCCGACGGCAACGGACGTATCGGCCGGTTCCTCATGAACCTCATGCTGGCATCCGGCGGTCATCGTTGGACTGTGATCCGGGTAGAGCGGCGAAGCGAATACATGGCGGCCCTAGAAAAAGCGTCGGTCCAAGGCGAGATTGCCGACTTTGCCAAATTCGTGGCGGGAGAGATGGAGGCTTCGGCCAAGCTCAAGCCCTTTCGTCGTCAAACAGGTTCGATCTCCTGATGCGGCATAGGTGCGGCGAACGATTTCTTCGCGGTGAAACTCACTACAACGCTGCTGAGCCACTCCGGCACGCCTGCGGAATTGGCACGTGCGAGGCAGAATCAGCCGCTTGATCGGATCGCTGATTTTAGGTTGCCACAAGGTTGTCAGAAATGGTGTTTCTGGCTTCACTTCTGAAAACGTAGGTGCCGCTATTTACCTGTTCTAAAACACTAACAATCAACTAATTTTGCGACAACGCGTGATTTAGCTTCGATGGGCGATTTCCGTTCGAGTCCCGTCCATCCCGCCAGTTTTGGTAGCCGCTAACTGAAATACAGTTAGCGGCTTCTTATTTTCCAGCGGTCTTTTCCCGCAGCGAGGATACAATTAAAGACGCCGGTGCTGCGGCGGAGTCCACTCACGATCGATGCCTAAAAACTAACCT
>CANGCX010000071.1 GCA_947452315.1 Opitutia bacterium
AGCGCCGTATCGAGCGGTTCGATCTTAACGCGCTCAACATCCGCAACGGGTCCAGCGTCGAGTTCACGCACGATCCGCATCAACGTCACACCAGTCTGGCGCTCCCCGCTTGCGATGGCGGTCTGAATAGGAGAAGCGCCACGATAACTCGGTAGTAGCGAGGTGTGCAAATTCAAGGTGCCGAGTCGCGGGGTCGCAATGAATACATCACGCAAGATATGCCCATACGCCATCACGAGCGAAAGATCCGGCGTGAGCGCGGACAGTTGCCCGCGAACTTCATCGGTAATTTTCTCTGGTTGAAAAACAGGCAAACCGCGAGCGAGCGCCCAGGTTTTAATCTCGTTGGCGGTAATTTTTTGCCCACGCCCGACCGGACGATCAGGTTGCGTGAACACACCGACGACTTCGACTTGAGCGCGGCCATCTTCAGAAACGAGCCAATCGAGCAAGGGCCGCGCGATCGCATCCGATCCTAAAAAAACGAGGCGCAGCGGCAAAGTCATCGGCGAATGGGACTGAATAGGCAAACCATCATAGCGCCGTGATCCATCGGCGAACGGCAGTGGCTAGTGTGTTAAAGGTGGCATCCGTATTAGGTTTCGCGAAGCCGTCGAGGAGAGTCCAATATTCCACATGAGTGACGGTCCGACGCGGCTCAAGTAAAGTTAGTGCGCCCAGTGTCTCAAATTCGATCATCGTACCATCGGTAAACGTTTCAAAGCAGCAGCCGAAATCGGGATACTTTAATCCCGACAAGACCGCGGCGTATTTCACAAACGTTGTACCCTCGAGCCAATAAGCGGACCAGCCGGGATAATTGGTAATGCCCAATTTTTGCGCTGCGGGAGCCTTGGCAACGTCTATGCCAATGAAGTCGCGGTGCGGCGACCAAACCGGGTAAGAAAGATCGGTATAGCTCCATGGCACGATCGAGTAAGTGGGCAACAGATCACCCGCGGCGTGATTGCCCTTCGGCGGCAGCGGCAACACCCCATAACCGCCTCCGCGCAACATCGTGAGCGCCCACGGCGCACACTCGACGGACCAAAGGCCGCGGTTAGTGAGCGCGTGCGTAACTTTGACGGTGCGTTGGCCAAGTAATTCGAGCCGCAACGCTTTTTGGAGGCCCGTTTTTTCCTCAGTCGGTTGTGTCAATGCGACCCCGTTGGATAAATTTTTAACAGTCAGCGGGGCGTCATCCGGTTGATAGGTGCGAACGATGTCTTCTGGAGAGTGCCAGAGACGGTGACCTCCGATAAGGTTGTAACCATGAGCACGCGGTGCACCGAAAGGAAATTCAAGAAACAGGTTGCCGGCACGACCGGCATGCGAACTCAGCGCCGTTACGCGCGGTCCACAGTGCGTCGTGACGGTGATTGTGAGCGCACGCGTGCCCAGTTTGAGCGCTTCACTGCCGCCAGCTTTAGTCTTCGATCGTTTCATGCGCATCAGAGGCATCGCGTTTCTGAGTATTGAGGCGTTTGAGCTGCGCCTTCGTCGTCGGGTAGGAGCTGTTGCTGTGCGGCGCAGGTTCACGTTTTTCTTTACCGACGAGATCGAAATAAATCGGGCAACCCGCGAGGTCGAATTCATCGACTAGGCCAGCTTCAAGGTAGCGTCGATATTGCTCAGTGAGTTTTTCTTCGCGGTTACAAAACAGTTTGATACGGAAGGGGCGCGTACCCGTCTGCGTGGCGTAATAAACACGGAAGCGTTTGCCACCGACGGATGGCGGCGGAGTACGCTCCGCGAGATAGGCAAGGTGCTGATTGAGTTTCGCGGTTGGGAGTTTTTTATCGAGCGTGCGATTGAGTTTAACCGCGGCGTTGAGCATGCGGTCGACTTCATAGCCGCTCATCGCTGAGACAAAAATGAGCGGCGATCCGGGCGTGAAAAAGAGACGTTCAAATAGCGCTTTCTCGTATTTATCGCGGTAGTCGCGGGCGTTTTTGTAACCTGAGAGCTTCAAGTTTCCCTTCGAAAACATGTCCTGCACAAGATCCCATTTGTTAACAACGATAACAATGGGCTTCTTTTCTTTGATCGCTTCGCCAGCTATAGCTTTATCTTGCTGCGTCACCCCTTCAAGAGCGTCGAGCACAAGAAAAACAACGTCAGCGCGTTGAATCGCATCGAGCGAGCGGAGGCGTGAAAAATATTCGACGGGAGAGGCAAGTTTCGTGGCAGCTTTAATACCCGCGGTATCAATCAACTTGAAAGGATACATCGCGCCATCGCGGCCCTTGAACTCGAAGGGAAGCTCGACGGAGTCGCGTGTGGTGCCGGGGATAGGGCTGACAACGAGACGATCGCTTTGGAGTAGGTTATTACTAAGCGAAGATTTACCGACGTTGGGGCGGCCGATGAAGCAAAAACACAACGGGTCTGCAGAGGTTTTGACGTGATCAGGATCAACAACGGGCGGCTCGCCGAGACGTTGGAGCATGACCGCGCGAAGTTCTGTTTCACCGGTGCCGTGTTCGGCGGAAACGCGACTGGGTTCACCGAGACCGAGGCCGTAGGCGCCGTCGAGCTGAACTTTGTCGTCGTTAAAATCGGCTTTGTTGACGACGAGCAGGACGTTGCGCTTCGACTTGCGGAGCATCTGCGCAATACGTTGATCTAGGCCGGTCACGCCCTCGAGACCGTCGATAACGAAGAGAATTAGGTCAGCCGAGGAGATGGCAAAATCGACCTGTTTTTCGGAGAGCTTGATGAGCTCCGCCGTGGATTCACCGCCAACGAGGCCAAGCCCGCCGGTGTCGAGCAAGGTATATGCGCCCTCAGCGATTTCCGTCGAAATGACGTCGCGAGTGACGCCGGGTTGGTCATGGACGATGGAAATGCGTTTACGCGCCAGGCGGTTAAAAAGGCGACTTTTGCCGACATTGGGTCGGCCGACGATGGCAACGGTACGGGACATGTGAATAAAATCAGACGCCAAAAACGCGAAAGGCGCAAAGGAAGATTTCAAGCTTCCTTTGCGCCTAAGGTGGCCAGATTAGGCTTATTTTTTAGGGGCTTGAACGAATCGTTCGATACGGTCGCAGGCGACGATGAGTTGTTCGTAACTCGTGGCAAAGCAGGCGCGGACGTGTCCAACGCCATTATCACCAAACGCGCTGCCAGGAACGACGGCGACTTTCTGTTCGAGTAGTAAACCTGAGGCGAAGTCTTTCTCAGTGCGACCCGTGGCGGCTACGCTCGGGAAGGCATAGAAACTGCCGCGCGGTGAATGACACTTTAGTCCGATCTCGTTAAAACGACGGACCACCAAATCGCGGCGGCGATGATATTGCTCGCGCATCTTGAGTACACTGTCCCAGCCGCGCGTAAGTGCTTCGAGAGCGGCTTCCTGAGCAATGATTGAGGCGCAGAGCATTGTGTATTGATGCACTTTCATCATCGCATCAATGAGGGCGGCTGGGCCGCAAGCGTAGCCTAGGCGCCAGCCGGTCATCGCGAATGCTTTCGAGAAGCCATGCAGAAAAATTGTACGCTCGGCCATCCCGGGCAGACTAGCGATACTGGTATGCGTGCCTTCGAAGGTGAGTTCGGAGTAAATTTCGTCACTCAAAACGAGCAGATCTTTCTCTCGGCAAAACGTCGCAATAGCTTCGAGTTGGAGTCGATCACATGTGCCACCCGTGGGATTACACGGAAGATTAAGCATGAGCACCTTGCAACCTGGCTGCCAAGCGGCGCGCAAGGCTTCGGCGGTGAGCGCGAAGTTGTCTTTGGCAAAGGTAGGAACAGCGACGCCCTGTGCGTGCACGAGCGAGATACTCGGATGGTAAGACACGTAGCAGGGCTGGTGAAACATCACCTTGTCGCCAGGGTTACAGAAAGCCCTCAAGGCGAGATCGAGCGCTTCGCTGACGCCGACCGTCACGATCACTTGATCTTCCGGCCGGTAATCGACGGAAAAATGTTCGGTCACATAGGTCGAGATCGCTCGACGCAACTCGATCATGCCGAGGTTGGAAGTGTAATAAGTTTTGCCGCGCTCAAGGGCGAATATGGCGGCTTCCCGGATATTCCACGGCGTGACGAAATCGGGTTCACCGACGCCGAGCGAAATCACGTCCTGTCCTTTCATCTTGGCCACCAGCTCGAAAAAATCGCGAATACCGCTCTTGGGTAGCGCGGCCACGTGGCCCGCAACCCAGCGTTTGGGATCGTTACTCATGAGATTGACCTCCAATTAAGGCGCGACGTTGAGCCGCGTGGTAGTGGCTTCGCCGACATCGAGCAGAAAACCCTGATCTTTGTAGCAGCGGAGCATGAAATGAGTGGAGGTCGAGAGCACACCCTCAATTGTTGAAAGTTTCTCAGAGACAAAACCGGCGACCTTTTGCAGGGAGGCCCCTTTGACGAATACCAGCAGGTCATAACCACCCGACATGAGGTAGCAGGACTCAACTTCGTCGAAACGCGCGAGGCGCTCCGCCAGTCGATTAAAACCACCGCCACGCTCTGGCGAAATCTTTACTTCTATCACCGCGCGAACCGTAGCTGCAGCAGCGGCCTCGCGGGAGAGATCGAGCACCGGACGCCAGCCGAGGAGGATTTTATCCTTCTTCAACTGTTCCAGGTGCTGTTCGACTTCGCTCACGGAGAAGCCCGCGACCTGCGCGATTTGCGCCGTCGTGAGACTACCGCCTTCGAGTAACAGCTTAAGAACAGGGTTCATAGGGATGTGCGTTATCCCTAAAGCGAGGCCATTTGACGAGGACGAAAATGGTCGCCCACCAATGAGCCTGCCCGCAAGGAAGCGGGGTTGCCTCGTTCCCAAAAATGAGCCCACGTTAACCACTCACATGTTCGAATCGCTTACAGAAAAACTAGGCAGCGCTCTCCGCAACCTCCGCGGCGTCGGCAAACTCACTGAAGAAAACATGGCCGACGCACTCAAAGAAGTGCGCACCGCTCTTCTTGCCGCTGACGTACACTTTAAAGTAGCCCGAGATTTCGTCGAACGCGTCCAAGTAGCGTGCGTCGGCCAAGAGGTCCTCAAGTCCGTCACCCCCGGTCAGCAAGTCGTAAAAATCATCAACGACGAACTCGTTCGCCTCCTTGGCGAAGGCCAGACTGCGCTCTCCCCTGCCCGCCCACTGAAAATCCTGATGGTAGGCCTCCACGGCTCTGGCAAAACCACCTCGACCGCAAAACTCGGTAAGCTCCTCAAAAAACGCGGCTACAAACCGTTCGTCGTAGCTTGCGACGTCTATCGCCCTGCGGCCATCGACCAACTCGAAATTCTAGCGAAACAAGAAGAGCTCGGTTTCTACGCTGATCGCCATTCGCAAGACGTCACCGCCATCGGCGCCGCCGCCCTCGCCGCCGCCGATGCCGCGGGGACCGATTGCATGATTTTCGACACTGCGGGTCGACTCCAGATTGACGCCGATCTCATCGAGGAAGTAAAAAAACTCCGCGCCCGCATCCAACCCGACGAGGTCTTACTCGTGGCCGACGGCGCGCTCGGTCAAGAAGCGGTCAACGTCGCGAAAGCCTTTCACGATGCGCTCCAACTCACCGGCCTGATCCTCACCAAACTCGACGGCGATGCACGCGGTGGCGCAGCGCTTTCGATCAAGAGCATCACTGGCGTTCCGATTAAATTTGTCGGCACCGGCGAGAAAACCGGCGACTTCGACACCTTTTATCCCGATCGCTTGGCGTCCCGCATCCTCGGCATGGGCGACGTCGTCTCGCTCGTCGAACGCGCACAAGAAAACATCGACCAAAAAGAAGCCGAGCGCATGGCCGAAAAAATGCGCAAGGCCGACTTCAATCTCGAGGACTTCCTCGCGCAGATGCAGCAGATCAAGAAAATGGGCTCCATGCAGAGCATCGTTGGCATGATGCCCGGCATGAGCGGCGTGCAACTACCCGACGACTCCGAGAAGCAAATGGCCCGAACGGAAGCCATCATCTACTCGATGACGCTCAAAGAGCGCCGTAAGCCCGACCTACTCAACGGCAGCCGGCGCCAACGCATCGCTAACGGCGCGGGCGTGAAGATCGTCGAGGTTAACCAACTCCTGAAACAGTTTCAGCAGATGCAGAAAATGATGAAAATGCTGAAAGGCGGCGGAGCCAAAAAAATGATGCGCCAAATGGAAGCCATGAAAGGCAAAGGCGGTTTTCCTGGGTTTTGATTTTCTTAATTATTCCGGAAATATCCGGACGACACGTCCGCGCGTGATCTGATAGTTTCCGACCATGAATATGACCGAAGCCACCGTGTATAAGCGCACGCCTCGACTCATGCCGCTCTTCTCGGTGTATCACCACCTCGCCACCAGCCCAGTTTAGCAATTAAATCAACCCCGCTGCTTTATGAACGTCTACGCTGATACTTTCGCAACACCGGTTGGGGATTTTTCGATCGCTGTGAATGATAAAGGAGCCGTGCTGGCCACTGCGTTTGGCTCTGATGCCGCACTTTGGGGCAGGCTCAAATGCAGCATAGACAGACCCGTTCGTGATACCATCAAGACGGCGGCAGCTCGCTCTCAGGTAATGGCGTATTTTGCAGGAGATCGTTCCAGCTTTGAGCTTTCGCTCGCGCCAGTGGGAACGCCTTTTCAGCTCCGCGTCTGGACCGAGCTACAGAAAATTCCTTACGGCGAAACTTGCAGCTACGGTGATTTGGCGAGAACGCTGAAGAGCGGTGCCCGCGCCATCGGCCGCGCCAATGCAACGAATCCCATTTGCTTAATCGTCCCATGCCACCGCGTGATTGGCGCCGACGGATCACTCACGGGTTTCGCTTTTGGCGAGATTGTGAAGCGCCTACTCCTCCAACACGAAGGCGCGATCAACTAAGCGCGCGCTCAACCTAAGATCGTCAAGACGATCCCAATCACTACCCCGATTACCGCTGGTAATTTTGCGCGCGCGTTAACTTCACCAAAAAGCAATATCCCACCCGTAAAAGCTACGAGCGTACCCCCACGCCGCAGGCTAGAAACCATGGAGACCAGCGCCTCTGGATCGCGCAGGGCGTTGAAATAAAGAAAGTCCGCGACCAGCAGCATGAGCGAGACCAGCACTATGCTCCATCGCCACTGAAATTCGTGCCGCTGCCACAAGCGCAATTTCCAGCCCACCGCGAGCGGCAGAAATAACAGGGCCAAATAAATCGAAAACCAGCATTGCATCGTCGCTGCTTTGAAACCCACCGTTCCGAGCAGGTATTTATCGTAAAGCCCACTAAGTGCACCGAGCAGCGTACCGCCGACTAAAAACCAGATCCAGCGGTTGCGTCGAAAATGTATCCCCTCCCGCGCACCGACTACCGATAAGCCCAGAAAAGAGGCCAATGTAATCACGATGCCCAAGCCTTCGAGCCAAGTCGGCCGTTCGCCCAACACAAGCGTCGCCCCAAGCAAAGTCCATACTGGGCCCGTCGCGCGGATCGGTGCCGCTAAGGACACCGGCAAATGTTTCACCGCGAAATAACTACAGACCCACGAGCCGGCGACGAGAATCGACTTAAGCAACAACTGCAGGTGCTGAAAACCCGTGAGCGCATCCACGTGCAACGCCGGTGGAAACGAGTGCGGTGCGAGCGTCGTGCCCGCTTGAAGCAAAAGCCAAACTACAGCGCTGCAAGCATTCGCGAAAAAAAGCACCGGCAAGACGGCGTTGTCACGGACGGCGTGCTTCGTGGAGAGATCATAGCAGCCCAGAAAAAAAGCTGAAACGAGGCTGGCGACGATCCAATGCATTAAAATATGCCCTAAACTACGGTTAGGCCGAGTACCTGAAACCAGTCCAGCACCGGCGCACTCATCAAAGCGAGGGGTTCGATGGAACCTGCCGCAATGCGGTCACAAAGGCCTGTAGTTTGGCGTGATCTTTTACCCCCGGAGCAGATTCGATCCCGCTATTTACATCCACCCAGCGCGCCCCAGTTGCGGCCAAGGCCGCGGCGATATTATTCGGATTTAACCCGCCGGCCAAAATCCAATTCACATGCGGAAATCCAGAACTCAGTACTTTGAAACTCGTCCAATCCCCAGTTCGACCCGTGCCCCCGTGCGCTTCGGGGTGATAGGTATCGAGTAAAACATGATCCACGAGCGCGATTAAACCCGACTCCAGCTCCTGCCCGGGTGGCACGCGCGGCGCGAGCCAGAGCATCTTGCGCGGAATCACCTCAAGCCAGCGCGTCACCGTCGCCAACGGCGTAGTGGGTGAAAAATGAACTTGGAGGTAATCGAATCCCGCCGTTTTGATTTCAGCCAATGCTTCCAACGTTGGATCGACCACGACCGCGACTTTTTTTCGGGGCGGTAAACGCGGTGCCATCGCTGCAAACTGCGCGAGGCTCACGTAGCGCGGTGATTTCGGGTAAAGAATAAATCCCAAATAATCAGCGCCCACGGAATCCGAAGCCTCGGCGTCCACCAACGAGGTCAATCCACAGACCTTGAAACGCACGCCGTTGATCATAGCCTCAAAACGCGTTCAGTGACGCGATGACGTGATCGACTTGCGCGTCGGTCAATTCAGGGAAAATTGGCAAACTCACACACGTGCTCGCGGTCATCTCCGATATGGGGAACGAACCCGCTCCGTAGCCGAGTCCAGCGTAACATTTCTGAAGATGCAGTGGCACAGGATAAATCAAATCGGTGCCGATCTCGTGTTTAGCGAGATGCTCACGTAACGCATCCCGGCGCGGATGCCGAATCGTAAATTGGTGGAAGACCGATTTACCGTAGACGGGCTGCTCAGGGAGATGTGTTTCGGCAAGTTTGATCCCAGCTAGGTAGCGCGCGGCGATCGCCTGGCGACGGGCTGTCCAAGTCGCTAGGTGCGGCAACTTCACGTTCAGCAACGCGCCTTGAAAACCGTCCATGCGGAAATTACCGCCCACAATATCATGATAATAACGCCGATCCGAGCCGTGCACGCGAATATGGCGGGCCTTGGTGTGGATCGATTCATCCTTCGCCACGAACGCACCGCCTTCCCCACAACCGCCAAGATTCTTGGTGGGATAAAAGCTAAACGTACCGACATCCCCCAACAATCCGACGGGCGTACCTTGGTAACGTGCGCCGACGGCCTGGGCACAATCTTCAATCACAAACAGGCGATGTTTGCGAGCGATGGCCATGATTTCATCCATGCGAGCGGGTTGGCCAAAAATGTGCACCACAATGATGCCTTTGGTGCGTGGCGTAATGGCCTGCTCTAATTTTACCGGATCAAGGTTGTAAGTACCGGCCTCGATATCCGCGAAGACGGGAGTCGCACCGACGTAGTTAATACCCCAAGCCGAAGAAATAAATGTGAACGGCGCCGTAATTATCTCATCGCCCGGACCAAAGCCGGCAATCATGCACGCGACATGCAGCGGAGAGGTCCCGCTATTCATGGCGAGGGCACGCGGGTAACCTAGTATGGTCGAAAAGTTTTTCTCGAACTCTTCGACATCTTTACCGAGACAAAAACGCGTGGCGTCGTAAGTCGCGGTCAAGGCAGCGAGCGCCGGCTCACGCAAGGCGCTGTGCTGCAAACTTAAATCGAGGAACGGAACTTTCATTAGGCTAATTTTTTAACTAGTACTTCGACCAAACTGTCGAGGCTGGGCGTCTTAGCGGTGAAACCGACTGGCACGCCCACTTTTTTCATAGTTTCGGTGGTTTGCGGACCGATGCTTCCAGCGATTGGATGCACGGCATTTTTAGCGAGTTTAAGCGCCCCTGCTTGATCAGCGAAGGATTGGACAGCAGAAGAGCTGGCAAAGAGAATCGCGTCAGCCCCACGCGCACGAAAATCCGCCGCGACCGGATCACTGGATAGATCCGTTTGCTCGGTTTTGTAAACTTGGAGCGTATCCACGATGGCGCGGCCTTCGGTGAGTTTGTCGACGAGATCGTCGCGATTGAGACTGCCAGTCACTACAAGAATTTTGGCGTGGTCGAGGCTACCCGTTTCGATGAGGGCGGCGGCCAGTGCTTCCGCGGTAGCGACCTTGGGTTGACACTCGATTTTGAGGTGGTGCGCGCGTATCGCTTCAGCCGTAGTTTCCCCTATGCAAGCGAGCCGGATCAAACCGAGTGAGCGGATATCGTCGAAAATACGTCTAATTTCCTCAAAGAAGTAACGAACCCCATTGGCGCTGGTGAACACAAGCCAATCATAACTGCCGAATTCCAGAAACACGTCGGCCAAAGCGTCGTTGGAGACTTCTTTGGTGATCGTGATCAACGGGAGTTCGATTACTTCGGCGCCTAGCGCTTTGAGTTTAGCGGAGAGTTCCGGAGACTGTTCGCGGGCGCGAGTGATGGCAATGCGTCGGCCGGCAAGAGGAGTGGCTTGGTTCATAGTAGTCCGAGTTGTTGAAGCATACGGGCCGCAGAGGCCACAGGTGCGTCGAAATCAGCGGGGGCAAGTGGAAGGGTACGCACACCGATGTTTTCGTGAAAAAAATAAAGCGTGTCGACTGTCGCATGCGCGGCGAAGGCCGTGTGGCAACCACCGCCGAGAGCAGCTTGGAAAGCCCGCTCGAGTGTTACCACGCGGGAGGTGGCGGCGTCGAAGTGCGCTGCGTATTTGGCTACGTCTTCCAGTCGGCACTGGATAGCCACAGCGGCTTGTGCGACCGCAGGCACCATGCGTGTGCAATCAAAAGGAACGAACGTTGTGCCGGGCCATTCGTGAATTCCCAAACGAACGAGGCCCGCGGCGGCGAGGATTGTAGCGTCGGCCAACTGATCGACCGCGATTTTGCGGAGGCGTGTATCAACGTTGCCGCGGATAGTGGTGAAAGTCGCAGTGGGAACTTGCAGCGAAAATTGCAGGCGACGGCGCGGACTGCTAGTGGCCACGAGTGAAGGCGTTGTGATGCCTTGGCGGAGGATAAGGACGTCTCGGGGATCGGCTCGTGGTAAGTAACCGGCAATTGCGAGACCGGCGGGCATAGCACCCGGCAGGTCTTTGCCGCTGTGTACGGCCACATCGGCTTCACCGCGGAGCAGAGAGGATTCAAGTTCGCTCGTGAAAAGACCTTTGCCACCGCGTTGCTCGAGTGACCATTCGGCCTGCTTGTCGCCCGTGGTGATGATTTTCAAAAACTCTGTTTCCAAGCCGAGACGAGCGCCTAGATGCGTCGCGACCATCGTGGTCTGAGCGAGTGCCAAAGGGCTCTGGCGGGTGGCGAGGATGAGTTTGGACACGGGAAAGAAAAAGGGCGCAGACAAAGTGTCTGCGCCCGGAAGCTTTTGGCAACGTTGGGTTACGTGCTCAGTAGCTGGCCTGGACGCCCTTGAGGTTCTTCTTGGCCATCCAAGGCATCATGCTGCGCAGGTAAGCACCGGTCTTCTCGATCTGGTGTTTTTCGCCGGCCTTGAGGAGGGCGTTGTATTTCTTGAGGCCGCCCTTGTGCTCTTTAACCCATTCTTTGGTGAATTGGCCGGATTGGATCTCTTTGAGGATCTTCTTCATCTCGGCTTTAACCTGCTTGTTCACGACGCGAGGACCGCGGGTGATATCGCCATATTTAGCGGTCTCGGAAATGGAGAAACGCATGCCTGCGATACCGGATTCATACATGAGGTCACAGATGAGCTTCAACTCATGGAGACACTCGAAGTAAGCCATCTCAGGTTGATAACCCGCTTCAACGAGGGTCTCGAAGCCTGCTTGGACCAGTGCGCTCGCGCCACCGCAGAGGACGGCTTGTTCACCGAAGAGATCGGTCTCAGTTTCTTCTTTAAAGGAGGTCTGGAGCACGCCAGCGCGGGTAGAGCCGATGCCCTTGGCCCAAGCGAGCGCGGTTTTCTTAGCGGTCTTGGATTTGTCTTGGGCGACGGCGATAAGCGCCGGCATGCCTTTGCCTTCGGCGTAGAGGCGGCGTACCATGTGGCCGGGGCCTTTAGGAGCGACCATGATGCAGTCGATGTCCTTGTGCAGCTTGATGAGGCCGAAGTGAACGGCGAGACCATGGCTAAAAAGAAGGGTTTTACCCTTGCTTAGATTGGGGAGGATGGAGCTCGCGTAAACATCGGCCTGTTTCATGTCGGGCAAGCCAACCATGATGACATCGGCGCGACGTACGGCTTCACCAGTCTCTACGACTTCGAAGCCGTGGGATTGAGCAACGGCTTTCGATTTAGATCCGGCGTAGAGGCCAATGATGACCTTGCAGCCGCTGTCCTTCAGATTGAGCGCATGGGCGTGGCCCTGCGAACCATAGCCGAGGACGGCGAGCGTTTTATTTTTAAACACGCCGAGATCGGCGTCTTTGTC
>CANGCX010000072.1 GCA_947452315.1 Opitutia bacterium
AGGCTGCGGTGGATGTTACTGTTCACCTCGCCCCAAAAGGCACCGACGGCGTGCGGTTGGTCGAGGTCTTGCACGACGACGATTTTGGGGCCAGGAATTCTGGCGATATAACGGCGGTAGTCGCTCCAAGCTTGGGGATTATTTTTGGGGTGAGTGGCGTTGCTGGGTTCGCAGACGACGGTCACCGCGCGCCCGACCATCGGGCCCATCTGCGGCATGAAATCGTGCGTGGGTTTGATATTGAAGCCGTGGCGGGAGGCGTCGTGGCGGGTGATTTGTTCCCAACCGTTGTAGATCGTGGGCGTGTTCCAACGTTTGAGCTGGAGGAAGTCCGCGTGGGTGAGAGGTGCGTTCATAAAGTGAAATCGGAAAATTAAATAATGATCTTGGGCCCGGGAGAAGCCGGCGTCAGATCGAGGCGACGACGCAACTCGTCGAGATCGCGGCGCAGGCCTTCGGCAAAGAGAATGATATCAGCGGCGTGGACAATGAAGTTGGCGCCGAGTCGGGCCCAGCGCTCCTCGTGATCAAGGCGGTGGCCGGGGTAGATTGCGTGAACGCCGGCGCCGAGTGAGCGCGCGCGGGCTTTCGTGATGATCTGGTCACATGCGGCGAGAAAACGCGGGTGGTCGTAATTTTCCGGCACGCCGAGGCTGCAGGATAAATCGTGCGGGCCGATGAGTACGCCATCGAGGCCCTCTACGGCGAGGATGTCGTCGAGGGCGGCCAGCGCGGGGGCGCTTTCGATATTGATTATGAGTGAGCGGGTGGCGCCGCCTTGGGCAACGTAATCGTCGAGCGCGGGTGGGAGGGTTTGTCCGGCTAGATGTTGGGCGAGGAGTTGGCCTTTGAGCGGACGTTTCTTCACGGCGCCGACGAGGGCGGCGACTTGCGCAGGGGTTTCGACGTAAGGCGCGACAATGCCGACCGCACCGCCATCGAGCGCGACGCACGCCTCATACGGATCCGGTGAGGTGATGCGCACGATCGGCGGCAGGCCTTCGGCGCGATAAGCCCGGCACATCCAGGCGAGTTTCTCGCGGCTGATCGGAATGTGCTCGGTATCGATGAAGACGAAATCGAGACCCAATCCTGCGACGACAGGCACCCAGTGCGGTGAAGGGCTGACGATGAGCGTGCCGTAGAGACGGTCCGCCCTGTGCAGACGCTGACTAAATAAAGCAGGAGCCGCGGTATTCATGGTTGGAGACGGCGGCCCGTGCTCGTCGAGAAGATAGATTAACCCTCGCCCGTAACGGATGCGGAGGCGCGTTTAGAACTTCGCGCTCACGACGGCCGACCATTCGCGACCTGGGTCGAGGGTGTAGCGGTACCATTGACCCACGTAGTAGATGTTTTGGTTATCCAGGACGTTGTTGATTTTAATCGAGAAATCGTAGGCGAAGCGATGCTGCGGGATGCGCAGTTTGTAGCCGACGATGGCGTCGAAGCGCCACCATGCGGGCAAGGGGCCCCAGTTCGGTTCGCCGTGAGAGGTGGCGTTGGTGAGATCGCGCGTGCCGGTGTAGATGCTGCCGAAAGACAGATTCAGATTTTTAAGCGGACCGCGGTTGAAATTATAGCGGTTGAAGGCCGTGAAGCGGAAACGCGGAGAAAGATCTTTGGCGACTTTCGTGATATCGTTGCGCGCGTCGGTATCGGAGAAGCCGCCCATGACGAGCCACTGATCGGTGATACGACCGTTGAGGCTGATTTCGTAACCCGTGGAGCGTTGGCCGCTGATCTGGGTAAAATAGCCGGTGCGACCGGGCGTGGTGTCGGCTTGGGTGACATTGTCTTGCAGGATATCGAAATACGAAATGAGCCCGGTCATCCGTCCTCCGAGTAGGCTGAAGCGCAAACCCACTTCTTTCTGGTTGCCGGTTTCGGCTTCGAGCGGGCTGCCATCGGGCTGGATGTTGAATTGCGGACTGAAGGAGGTGTTGAGATTGCCGTAAACGGAGAAGGTTTTCTCGGTGTTGAGGTGCCAGACGGCACCGACGCTATTGGTCGTGGCGGCCGGCGCACGGTAGGCGGTGGGTGCATCGGGTTTGAAGACGACATTGGGGAACGTGCCCGAAGCGAAGTTGATGGTCTTGCGCACGACTTGGGAGCGACGCACGCCGCCCATCACGAATACGCGCTCTTTGAAAACTGAAAACACATCGTTGGCGTAGATGTCGGTATTGCTCAGGTAGGTGTAAGCGTTGGCGCTATTGAGTAGCGGCGGCATCGTGCCGGTCCCGCTCAGCAGGCGCTCTTGGCCGCGATCGAAGATATTAATCGGCTGGATGAGGTTCGCGTTGTAGCCGGCGAGGTTGGGGTTCGCGAGAAATTGGGCGTAGGTCAGATCAGGGAAATTGAAAAATTTCGCGCTGGCGGCCGCGTTGGAGATCGCGGTGTTCGTGAGGTTCGCGCCGCTGAGACCGCCGTAATTTTGGGAGGTGATGTAGGTATAGCTCCAGTCGTACTGCTGCTGCCAACCGTGACCTAGGAGGAGGCGATGCTGGATAGGACCGGTGGCGAGATTCCAGACGAATTCATTGCGCAGGCGGTAATTGAGCGTTTTCCGCGGCTGGAATCTAAGGATGCGCGGCATGAGCACGGTATCGCGCAGCATGGTGATGCCATCGGAGAGCGCCTGGGTCTCGCGGTTGTTTTGATCTTTGCTCTCATACTGGAATTGAGAGCGGAATTGGAGGTTGTCGGTGAATGCGTGACGCACATCGGTGGAGCCGACGCGGCGAGTATTGCGGCGATAGTCCTCGGGAATCATCCAGCCGATGCGGCGGGGTGTTTTGTGATACTTGCCGTCGCCCGTGACCATACCCTTGGGGTCGCCGGCATGAACGGGAGTTTCCCAGCTCGCTTGGTTTTCTCGCCAGTCGAAGAAGTATTCGAAGGTGACTTTGGTGCGTGGGCTAATCTGCCACGCGAGGCTGGGCGCGAGGGATTGTTCGAGTTTGCGTTGGCCGAACCAGGTGGTGCCGCGTTCTAGAATACCATTGAGACGGAAGGATAGTTTTTGGCCTAAAACGTTAAACGCGCCAAAATTACGATCCGCTTCAGCGCGGAGCGAGTGGTCGTCGCTCATGATCACCCGAGCGCTCGTGAACGGTTTAGCCTGGGGTTGTTTGGTGATGCGATTGTAAGTCGCGCCGTAACCGCCGGAGCCATATAGCACCGCGGCGGGGCCACGGATAATTTCTACGCGTTCTATATTAGAGAGAGGCTGGGAGCCGAAGCCGCTCGTCTGCGCGAAACCATTCAGAAAGTTGGAGCCGACGCTCGACGAGCCGCGCGCGAGGAAGCCGTCGTTTTCCGAGGTTTTCACCGATGAGGCGTCGTAGGCGAGCAGTTGCGACGTGTCGGTGGCGAGCAGGTCTTCGATGAACTGTTGGTTAAACACCGTCACGTTCATCGGAATATTTTCGATGGGCGTATTCATGCGTGTGACCTCGGCGGCGTTGGCCGATTGGTAACCGATGTCGCTCGAAGTGGTGACCTCGAACACGGATAGCTTAATAGCTTCACCCTCGGCCCGGGCGGGATCGGCCTTGGGGGCAGTTTGAGCGTAGGCGGAGGCTCCGAGGATCAGCGCCAATAGAAGCGAGCGAGTAGACGTAGACATGGTAGGGTTAGGTTGGGTGCACCGCAGGATTTGGGGTGGGGAAACCACCTGCAGTCGATATGCTCTATAAAGCTTGGTTCGGTCGCGTGGCTCAAAGTTAAACTACCGGTACTTTTTTTCAGCCAATCGCCAGCACCGCGGAAATTAGCAGCCCAATTGTCGAGCGGGTGGCCGCAAAAAAGCCCGTTGGTTGGCAACGGGCTGGGGAAAAACAGAGACGGAGATCGGCGGACCTCAGCTCTTTGCACTAGCTAGATATTTAAGAATATTTTGGCCCTGTTCGGCGGTGACGCCGGTGTCCTTGTAGACGATTTTTCCGCCTTTGATCAGGTAGGCCTCGCGGCTGGCGTACATCACGGCGGATTGGCCGAAGGCTTTGAGCACTTTTTTGTCGCTGTCAGCGAGGAGGGTGAAGGGAAAGTGATATTTTTCCTTAAACGCTTTTTGCGCCGCGACGTTGTCGGTGCTGACGCCGATAATCGCTACGCCCTTGGCGGCCAGATCGGTGTTAGCGTCGCGCAGCGAGCAGCCCTGTTTGGTGCAACCGGGCGTGTCAGCTTTCGGGTAAAAATAAACCAGCGTGTAAGTATTTTTTGAATACACATCACTGAGGTTGAGGGTGGTGCCGGCGTCGGTGGTGGCCGAGATGAGCGGTGCGGCGTCGCCGACATTGAGTGGAGCGGCGGAAGCGGCAGAGGTGAAGAAGGCGAGGAGGGAGGAGAGCACGAGGAGGGAGCGGAGTTTCATGGCAATCTGATACGTAACGCAGTCGCTAGCGGATGCAAGTAATCGGCGTGGTTTGGAGGATGGGTTCGCCCGGGTTTTGATCTGCAAAGACCTCGACACGGTTTCAATGAAAGGCATTTTGGCGGCGGTCTTTCTTTTTAACCCCGTTAGTATTTTCCTCCATGAGCATTGCCCTTGGTATTAATTCCTGGGTCTGGACGTCGCCGATGAGTGACGCCTCGGCCGAACTTATTTATCGCGCCAAGGCCATGGGCTTCGACGCGTTTGAAATCGCGGTCGAGGATCCGGCGCATTTTGCGGCTGATGGCGCGGTGACGCGCGCATTGCGCGAGACCGGTTTGAAGCCAATCGTGTGCGGAGCGTTTGGGCCGACCCGTGATCTTACGCACGAGGATGAGCGTTTTCGGCGCGAGAGTATTACCTATATACGTGGTGCGCTTGCGCTTGCGCAGGCCTGGGGCAGCACCGTGCTCGCTGGGCCGGTGTACTCTGCGGTGGGCAAGCGTCGGCAATTACCTGATGCGCAGCGTAAAATCGAGTGGCAGCGCGCCGTCGTGGGTTTGCGCGAGGCGGGGAAAATCGCCGCTGATGCCGGCGTGACCCTCGCGATTGAGCCGCTCAATCGTTTTGAAACGGATTTGGTCAACACCTCCGCGCAGGCGGTGCGCTTGGTTGATGAGGTCGGTTCGACGGCCGTCAAAATCCACCTCGATACTTTTCACATGCATATCGAAGAAAAATCCCTGCTTGAGGCGATCCGCCTCGCCGGCCCGCGGCTCGCGCATGTGCACGGCTGTGAGAATGATCGCGGTGCGCCGGGCACTGGCTTGGTGGCTTGGGCGCAGGTTGCGCAAGGTTTGCGCGAAATCGGCTATAACGGCGCAGTCGTGATCGAGTCGTTCACCCCGGAATGCAAAGCGATCGCGGATGCAGCGGCGATCTGGCGGCCTTTGGCCGCCACGCAAGATGCGCTGGCGAGCGAGGGGTTGAAGTTTTTACGCAGTTTGCTGCGTTAAAACCTCTTTTTCGGGCCCGCGCGCGGTCGCCTACCGGCCCGCCGGGGCCCGCGCGAAGTAGATTTTCGGAACTTGCGCCCGAGCCCTCGGGACTAAAAACTCATTCTTCACGCATTTCAGCCCGCCGCGGCCGCAGACGAATCTTATGGTTCGTTTTGCCCGCGGCTGTCTGCGCCGCGTTCGACCCACCTAGCCGACTTTCCCAGTTTTACTGTTCAAACGTTTTCTTCCATGCTGTCTTCATCGTTTTTCCGCTCCGGCGCCCGCGCGCTCGTTTGCACGAGTGTGCTTTTGTTTGCTTGCGCCGCCACGGCCGTCCTTGGCCAGAGCACCTCGCCCAACGACGGCTATGACCCCAACGTCAACGGCGCCATCCTCGTCGCCACCACCCAGCGTGATGGCAAAGTCATCGTCGGCGGTGCGTTCACCACGGTCCAACCCAATGGCGCTTCCGATAAAATCGACCGCAACTACGTTGCCCGTTTCAATACCGACGGCTCCCTTGATCTTAATTTTAACCCCAACGCTAACGACCAGATCACCGCCATCGCACTTCAGTCTGACGGCAAGATCCTCATCGGTGGTCTCTTTTCCACTCTCCAACCCAATAACGCGACCACAGCCACTACGCGTAATCGGCTGGCCCGGCTCAACGCCGACGGTTCCCTCGACACCGCGTTTAACCCCAATGTGACCGGCAACCTGGCCCCTCAAGTCACCTCTATCGTCGTCCAAGTCGACGGCAAAATCGTCATTGGTGGCACCTTTCGCACGGTTGGCACCACGGTTCGTAACTACATTGCCCGTCTGAACACCGACGGCTCCCTCGACACCACTTATAACCCCAGCCCCAATGCTGCGGTCCTCAGCCTCGCCTTGCAAGGTGACGGTAAAATCATCGCCGGTGGTTCCTTTACCGCCCTCAATCCTGAAGGTGGCGTCTCCACCGTTCGTTCCCGCCTCGTCCGTCTCAATGTTAACGGTTATCCTGACTCTGAGTTTGATCCCAAGCCCAACGCCTCGGTCAACGCGGTCGTAGTCCAAGTTGATGGTAAGATCGTCATCGGCGGCACCTTTAGCACCGTTCAGCCTATTGGCGACAGTGCCGTATCCACCCGCAGCCGACTCGCCCGTTTCAACGCGGATGGCACCCTCGACGGCTCTTTCAACCCTAACGCCAACGGCAACGTCTACAGCCTACTTGTCCAAGCCGACGGATCGCTAATCGTCGGCGGCGCCTTCACGGTCCTTCGCCCCAATAACGACGCCGCCCCGTCGTCCCGCTCCTATATCGCCCGTATTTTGGTCGATGGCACTCTCGATCCTGCATTCCTTACCAACTGCAATAGCGCGATTTATGCTCTCGCTGCGCAAGCCGACACCAAAATCATCATCGGCGGCTACTTCACCCAACTTCGCTCCAGCAGCTCCTCCAACCCCATCGTCCGTAATCGCCTCGCGCGGTTGAACGCCGACGGCTCAGTTGACACCACTCTCGACCCCTCCGCCAACGGTCGCGTCCTAACCCACGCTGTCCAACCCGATGGTAAAACTTTGATCGGTGGTTACTTCACCATCGTTGGTGGCCTTACCCGCAACTACATCGCCCGTCTCAACCTCGATGGCACCGTCGACACCACCTTCGCCCCGGTGTCGAATGACATCATCTCGACCATCGCCGTGCAGTCCGATGGCAAGATCGTGATCGGCGGTGCTTTCACCAACATTAGTGGTATCACTCGCCGTTACCTCGCTCGCTTAAATGCCGATGGCAGTGTTGATACCAATTACAACCCCGCCCCTAGCGCCCAAGTTTCATCGCTCGCGCTCCAGTCTGATGGCAAACTATTGATCGGCGGCTCTTTTACCACTTTTCAGCCCAACGGCACCTCCGCAACCACCACGCGCAACTACCTTGCCCGTCTTAACACCGATGGCACCGTCGACTCTTTCGACCCCGGCGCCAATGGCACCCCCAACGTTATCACGGTCCTGTCTGATGGTAAAATTCTGCTTGGCGGCGGCTTCACCTATTTTACGCCCAACGCCGGCACTAGCTCCACCGCTCGCGCTTACTCCGCCCGTCTTAACACCGATGGCACCGTCGACACCTCTTGGGAACCCAATCTGAACGGCAACGTTCTCTCCCAAGTCGTCCAAGCCGACGGCAAAATCGTCATCGCCGGGGCCTTTACGGCCCTCCAGCCCAAGACGGATACCACGTTCACCACCCGCTATTACATTGCTCGCTTGAACGCCGATAGTTCCGTCGACACCGGTTACAACCCCCGCGCTAGTGCCCAAATCAATTCCATCGCCCTACAAAGTGACGGCAAGATTATCGCCGGCGGCCAATTCAGCTTTTTTCGTAAAGGCGATGTGCTCGCCAACAACGTCGATATCAACCGTATCGCGCGTCTAAACACCGACGGCTCTGTAGACACCACCTTCAACCCTAATGCCGGCGGCCAAGTCAACTACCTCACGGTTCTTTCCAGTGGTAAAATCATCGTTAGCGGCGGCTTCGACGCCCTTACCCCTTCCGGCCAAGGCCTCGTGCTTGCGCCCAATCATATCGTGCGTCTCACCACGGCCGGCCTCGTCGATTCTACCTTCGACCCTGCCCTGACTGCCGCCAACGGGGGCCAAGTCACCGCCTTAGCGGTTCAACCGGATTCCAAACTCATCGTGGCCGGTACTTTTGCCAATTTTGCTGGTGCCACCAGCCGCAACCTTGCCCGTTTTAGCGCCGCCGGCAGTGCCGAAACCGCCTTTGCTCCCAACCCCGACGGCCCGGTCTCCGCTCTCATTGTGCAACCCGCCCGCAGCTCCGCGACTACGACTACTGGCAACTTCGGCTGGTTCGAGCGCGACAGCTCACTTCGTTCTGCTTTCGACCATTACGGTGTCCGCCAACTCACCGGCACTCTCCGCGCCATTCTTGTCCAGCCCGACGGTAAAATCGTGGTCGCTGGCGCCTTCACCAACGAGACCGGTCTTACCAACTCGAACCTTGCCCGGCTTAACCGCGATGGCACCTTCGACAGTTCCTACAAACCCCTGATCAACGGCGAAATCTTCGCCCTCGCGCTCCAGTCCGACGGCAAACTGATCTTCGGCGGTTCCTTTGATAACGTGAACGGCGTTGGCCGCAGCCGGATCGCTCGGCTCAATGCGGACGGCTCCCTTGACACCAGCTACGACCCCCAGGCCAACACCACGGTTCGTGCGCTCATCCTCCAATCTGACGGCAAACTGATTGTCGGCGGTGACTTCATTACTTTCCAGCCCAATGCGGCCACGACCAGCACCTCCCGCAACTACATCGGCCGCCTCAATGCTGACGGCACGGTTGATTCCGGCTACAACCCCACCGCTAACGGCGCGATCTACACCTTTGCCCTCCAATCCGACGGCAAACTTTTAGCGGGCGGCGCCTTCACGGCCTTCCAGCCCGGCGCCACCGGCACGGCCACCACCCGCGATTACGTTGCCCGGCTTAATGCCGATGGCACCGTCGACACCGGCTTTAACCCCATGCCCAACGGCGTCGTTTACGCCATCGCAGTTCAGCCTGCTGACGGCAAACCCATCATCGGCGGTATCTTCACCGCAGTCCGGCCTAACGAGCTCGGCTCTTACCCCCGCAACTACATCGCCCGTTTAAACACGGACGGCACCCTCGACTCCAATTTTGACCCCTCGGCTAACGCGCCGGTCAATGCGATCGCTACTTATGGCGACGGCACTATCTTAGTCGGCGGCGACTTCACCACCTTCCAGCCTAACAACGCCGCTTTCCGCACCAGCCGCACCCGCCTGGCTATCCTCAATAGTGACGGCGTGCTGAACCCCGGCTTCAACCCCGGTCCCAACCGCCCCGTCTACGCCGTTGTCGCCAACTCGGACGGCAGCGCCCTTGCGGCCGGTTCTTTCTCCGGCCTCCAAGCCGACGGCAGCGTCCTGGTCGGCGGCGCCTTCGCCACCATCGGTGGCTCCAGTCTCACCAATCTAGCCCTGATTGACGGTGATGGTAATGCCTCCCCCTCATTCACCCCCAACCCGAACGGCCTGGTCGCCGCTTTGGTTCAGCAAAATGATACCAAGGTGATTGTCGGCGGCAACTTCACTAGTATTGGTGGCCTTCCCCGCAACCGTCTCGCTCGCCTCTCGATCACTGGAGTCCTCGAGTCCTCTTACAACCCCAACGTCGACGGCACCGTCGCCGCTCTCGCTCTCCAAGCCGACGGCAAACTCCTTTTGGGCGGCACCTTCTCTACGGTCGCGGGTAGTTTCCGCAACAACCTTGCTCGCCTTAACACCGACGGCACCCTCGACACCTTCTTCCAGCCCACCATCAACGGCGCCGTCAACGCCCTGCTGGTTCGCCCTGATGGCAAACTGCTAATCGCCGGCTCCTTTACTACCGTCAACGGTGGCTCCCGTCTGCGTCTGGCCCGCCTCAACGCCGACGGCACCCTCGACGCCTCCTTCACCCCCGCCGTCAACGGCGAAGTCCGCACCCTCGCGGCCACGGCCGATGGTAAGATTCTCTTGGGCGGCACCTTCACCACCGTCGCCAACACCGGTCGCGCCTCGGTCGCCCGTCTCAATGCTGACGGCACTCTCGATACTGCCTTTGAAGCCTCCGCCAACGGCACCGTTTACACCGCCCTCGTCCAATCCGACGGCGCCCCCGTCCTCGGCGGCACGTTCACCACCGTTGCCGGCCAAGCTCGCTACAACCTCGCCCGCCTCTCCAGTGCTAGCGCCGCGACTCAAACTTTGGTGGCCGCTGCCAACCGCACCTCCCTTACCTGGCAACGCTCCGGTAGTAGCCCTGAACTCACTTCTGTCCGCTTCGAATTCTCCACCGATTCCGCTAACTGGATTGACCTCGGCTACGGCACTCGCGTCGGGGCCACCAGCAACTGGCAGATTACCGGCATCAATCTTCCCTCTACTGACACCTTCTACGTGCGCGCCTCCGGTCGCGCCAACGGCCTGCTCCGCGGCCTGCAGACGTTTAACTATTCGGTCACCCCCGCGTTTAACGCCATCGCCGCCGTAGGCGCCACCACCGGCACTGCCTTCCGCTTGGCCATGGCCGATGGCACGGTCGCCACCTACACTGCCGACGATCTGCCTGCTGGTATGACGCTGGACCCGATCACCGGCATCATCACCGGTACGCCTACCAACGCTGGAACCTACACGGTGACCGTCACTGCGACCAACGCTGGCGGCTCCGTCTCCACGCGTCTTAATATCTCCGTCTCCACCGCCGGTTCAACCCGCGCTAACAGCACGCTTCTTTATAACCTCTCCGCCCGCGCCACGGTTACTCCCACCGGTATGACCACCACCGGCTTTGTCATCACCGGTTCCAGCGACAAACGTGTTCTTATCCGCGCCGCCGGCCCGACTCTCGCCAAGTTCGGCATCGACGACGCGGTCAGCAAACCGCACCTCCGCGTCATCGACGCCTCAGGAAAGCAAATCCTTGAAAACGCCGGTTGGTCTAGCAGTGGCACGCTCTCCGCTCTTGCGAGCCGCCTCGGTGCCTTTGCTTACAACGCCGGCAGCGTCGACGCTGCGGTCAGTGCCACGCTCGCCCCTGGTGGTTATACAGTTCAAGTCAGCGACGATGCCGCCAAGGGCGGCACTGTCCTCACCGAAATCTACGCGGCTGATGACCTGACCACCTCCGACACCCCGCGCCTGATCAACCTCTCCGCGCGCGCCGTCGTGCAAGCCGGTAAGCCCCTCATCGGCGGCTTCATCGTCACTGGCCAACCCGGCACCGTCCAAAAAATACTCGTGCGCGGCATCGGTCCCACGCTCGCCAAGTTCGGGGTCACCAACGCGCTCGCCGCTCCGGTACTCAAAGTCTACGATTCCACCGGCGCCCGCATCGCCTTCAACGATTCCTGGGCCAGTAGCGCCGAAGTCAGTGCCGCCGCTGCCGCCACGGGCGCGTTTGCGCTCGATGCCGGTACTAAAGACGCCGCACTTGTCCTCTCGCTCTCGCCCGGCTCCTACACGCTAGAGATCAGCACCGCCGGCGCCGTCGGCGAAGCTCTCGCCGATATCTACGCCGTCCCACAATAACTCCGCGCGGCGCCTAGTACTCCTTCAGGCCGGTCCCTTCATGGGACTGGGCTTTAAGCACGCCGTGAGTGCCGCGCTGCTGCTAGCCAAAGCGATCCGTTCGTGAACGAGGGGCTGCGACCTGCGCGCCAAAGGCAAAAATTTACAATTTTAAGGTAAAAATGGCTAAAATTGGCCCAAAATCATCAATTTTTGGGTCAAAAATCAGGGTTTTAGCCCCTTCTCCCTAATCTGGACTTGGATCAGACGATCCTCCTTTCCAGCGTACAAATCTCCCCGTTTAACTTCGGGTTTGCGCGGCGGCGGTCAGTGCCGCCACTTGTTTTTCAAGGTCACGCAACTGCACGATGATCTCGGGCAGGCGCTGGATGCCGATCCATTGGCGCTTGGCCTGTTTGTCCGGTGCGGCCGGGAAACCGAGCACGGTCTCTTTGTCGCCGACATCGCGCATCACGCCGGATTTGGCCCCGACGGTCACTTGGCGGCCGATTTTGAGGTGTCCAGCCACGCCGGATTGCGACGCGATCACGCAATAATCTCCAAATTGGGTGCTGCCGGCAAAACCGCATTGGCCCATGATCAAACAATGTTGGCCGAAGACGACGTTGTGCGCGACGTGCACGAGGTTATCGATCTTGGTACCTCCTCCGATCACGGTGGATCCTAGGGCCGCGCGGTCGATCGAGGTGTTGGAACCAATTTCCACATCATCGCCGATCACAACGTTGCCGACTTGGAGGATTTTCACG
>CANGCX010000073.1 GCA_947452315.1 Opitutia bacterium
ATATTTTCCCAAAAATTAATCCACGAGGGTGGCCGACGGGTGAATAGGCCGTGCAAAACTTGCTTTAGCACTTCGGGCCGGCGCCAGCCTTCATAGGGTATCATCCAAAAAAGAGTGAGGAGACGCCACTTATTGAAGCGTGTCACAGGCAGACCTCGAAAAGAATTCAAGCCACCCCAGAGCGAATAAAGGCGCAAGTTTACGCCGTGCGCGCGCATAGCGATGATTTCCCGTTGGAGAAAAGTCTCCGTACTTTTGGGAAATGTGGTGAACAGGTAGGCGATGACAGGCTTCGAGTCGGACAAGGTGGTTCGAAACTAGAGCGACGGGCGCATCGCGGCCAAGCGGATTGCGCAGGCCGGACTCATTCTGTTGTTTAGGCCGTGGCCGCTTGGCCGTTAGCCGGAGGGAAAGCGCGGCGCTGCAACTTGGCCTGGGCGACGTCGTTGGCGAGTTCGACGATTTCGTCGATCAACAGCGTAGGATCTTCATCATAGCGCAGTTTGAGGAAATTTTCTTTTACCCGCGCGTATGTCGAAGGATCGGCCATCCACGTGTCGATAATGCGCGCGAAGTCCGCGGCGTTTTCGATTTTATTTGATGCGGCGCCGTTGCGGAAAAATTTCCACGTGAGCTCCTCCTGAGGCATAATTCCTTGAAAGGCGTTGAAAATAATCGGGCAGCGAAAATGCAACGCCTTGGCACACGTAGTCGTACCACCGCGGGTCACGATCGCGTCACTCGCCTGCATAAGCAGGTGGACGACTTCGGAATAACCCTCGAGGTAGCAGTTAAACTCAGGGTTATTCGCGCGCCAGTGCACGAGTTCGTTGTAGGATTGTTTGTTTTTACCGCAGATGACGATGGCTTGGACGCGGTCGGCGTATTTCACCAAAGTGGGTAACAATTCTAGATGCTGGTTAGCGCCATTACCGCCGGTCGCCAGAAATACCGTAAAAAGGTCCGGCCGCAGCCCGAGACGTTTGACGCGAAAATTACCGCGCTCCGCCGGGGTCACCGTCTCGAGAAGTGCGCGGGGCAACATCAGATTACCGCGCACGCGGGATTTTTCGGGCGCAATACCCGATTTCACTGCAAAATCGCGCGCCGTGGGCGTGCGCGAAAAATACAAGTCCACCGTGGGCTCAATCCAGTTGCGCGAGTAGCCCCAGCCACCAGAAAACTCGCCGCAATATGTGACGCAGCGCACCCGATTAGCCCCGAGCGTCTCGCGCGCTAATTGGAAATATCCGCGGTTCAGGCAATCATGCACACTTAGAATGAGGTGTGGTTGATAATCGCGGAGCACACTAATGAAGTAACTGCGACCAAAAGTGACATCACGACTGTTGATGTACGACAGCAGCTCGACGAAAGTGTAAAATGCCGTGTGTAACCAAGGGGCGGCTTTTTGGATACGGTTATAGAAACCAACGCCCGCGCGATTAACGACGGAGGACTTTTCCAACATCTGCTCAATGCGTACGTCGACTTCGTGCCGATACAGCTGAAAACACCATTCTGCAAACGCTTCGGCTCGAGCATCGTGCCCGCCGCCCGTGGAGGAGGTGAGAATGAGGATGCGAACTTTGGACATGAGGCGAAGGAGGGATTACGGGCTTAGCGCCACATACGAGAGGAAAGATCGATGCGTGCTACGAGTTGGAGCAGAAACACGTTACCGAGCTTGCTTGAAAACGATACTGACGTTGGCTCCACCGAAGCCACTCACGTTATTAAGCGCATATTTGGGCTGCTGGGAAAGTGTAGTACGGATAATGTTCAATCCTTCACACTCAGGATCGAGTTGGTTGATGTGCGCGGAGCCAGGCATAAATCCGTCGCGTACAGCGAGAGCGCAAAAACCACTTTCCATTGCTCCGGCCAGCGAGAGGCCGTGTCCGGTCAACGCTTTGGTGCTACTAATCGCAGGACGTGCACCGCTGGGTTGGAAAATTGCGCGCAAGGCCCGCGCCTCAGAGGCGTCGCCGATTGGCGTCGAGGTAGCATGGGCGTTAATGTAGTCGATCGCTTCGGGAGCGGTACCCGTCGAACGAAGAGCGTTAGTCATAGCCGCACGAAGGCCGAGACCTTCGGGATGCGAGATCGCTACGTTGTGTCCATCGGAAGACTGGCCCCAACCCATGACTTCACAGTAAGGAGTCACACCTCGACGAAGCACTTCATCTTCGGTTTCGAGTACAAGAACGACGCCGCCTCCGGTGCCAACAAATCCATCACGCCCCGTATCAAAAGGCCGGGACGCCGTTGCGGGATCCGTCGATAGAGATAAAGCGCGCATGCCAGCGAACGGCAAAATCGCGTCCATATTACCGTCTTCGGCACCGACGACAAACATGCGTTTCTGCCGCCCCAAAGCGAGGTCGTCGTAGGCAAAACCTAAGGCGTGAGAGGAGGAAGCGCACGCAGAGGCAAAGCCGCATGAAGAGCCCTTGATCTTAAAATGAGCTACCAAGTTAAACTGCACCGCGCCCGAGATAGAAGCGACTATGCCAAGCGGCGAGCAGCGCATCACACCCAGTTTGTGCATGCGCTCCAACATGTGCCCCATGAGGTACGGCGAACCACCCGACGCCGCATACAATCCCGTCGCCTCGTTGGAAACATCCGTTTCACTCAGTTTGGCGTCAGCGATGGCCTGTTGCATTGCACACCAAGCGTACACCACGTGCGGGGACATACCGCGCAGCAGTTCGCGCTTAATCGAAATTCCCGCCGGGAACGTCCAGTCTTCCGCGTCAGTGGAAGCCGTGTTAAATCCACGGACCGGAGCAGCAACCTTGACCGGGATTTCCGGCGTCTGAAACGGAGGGTAAAGTTCGAGGCCGTGGCGCAGTTCCCGCAGGCTTTGCGTAACCGAAACCGCATCATTGCCTATGCTGGTGATGAAACCGAGGCCGGTAATAAAAACTCTGGGCATGCGTGGTGCAGGGTGAAGAAGCGCAGAAATCATAGGACCGTCAGCCAGCCCATGCTTCCAAGCTTATGTTGAGATTATGGTATAAAATCGAGGGCGAAGTCCCCGTGGTCAACGCGGGAGATGATCTTCATCCCAAATGACAAGCCAGACGACCTACTCCACCATCGTCTCTAATACCATTAATACCGAAAAAAAACGGCGGCCAAATCGGCCGCCGTTGGAAATGCTAAACAGAACCTAGCCGGTACTTTACGCGCTGGCTGCGGCCCGAAGAGGCGTCGCGCCAGAAGCCGTCGGCTTAGTTGACGCGGTGCCGTTCACTTCAGCAGCATCCGGGGATGGCTGCGGTACAACAGCTTCGGCATAGCCGAAGGTCAGCGTAATTTCCTCAGCAATCGCGGCCTTTTCCTGGCCGACACGGATCGAACCCTCAAACGTAGCCAAAGGCATTTTCATGCGCTTGGGCTTAATCGAAAGGGTTAAAATATCACCAGGACGGCAGACCCGATGCGCCCGCACACCTTCACAACCGGTGAAATAAATCATCGAGGAGCTGATAACTTTGCCAGGTTCGGGCGTGGCACCCTCAAGCAAGAACAACACCGCAAGTTGCCCCAACGCTTCCAGCATGATAGAAGCAGGCATCACGGGGTTATTCTTAAAGTGGCCTTGGAGGAACAGCTCCTGACCGGAAATTTTGTATTTTCCGTTGGCTCCGCTGGAGCTCACCGAAGCCTCATTGAGAAACAAGAAGGGCGGCTGAATAGGCATGACCGCCGCGATCTGTTCAATCGGGAGAAACTTCGTCGGCTTGGGCAGTGCAAGGCCGCGAATCTTACAATCGATAAACATCTTCACATCGCCGACCGTGCGCAGGTTGCGCAGTTCGTCGTTGTTAATCGACATCTGCAAAACGTCTTCGACGAGGATGACGATCTCCATCATCGTAAGCGAATCGATGCCGAGATCCTCGATCAGACGAAGATCATCATCCGCATCCTTGAGCTTGATCCGTAGGTCAGGCTCGACGAAACGCTCAATGATACCGATGACGACAGCCGGAACGTGCTCGGGATTACCGGTTTTTCGGTATTGCACAGCCGACTCAAAAGCGGAGGGAGAACAACGCTTAAGTGCTTCTCTAAGCGATGCTTCGTCTTCCGGAGCAAACGGTTTTGGCGCGGCCAAAAACGGTTTAGCGTTACCGGGATTGGGTGTAGCTGCATCTGGCATTATGGGTTTGTTCTAGGTCTGAGGGCTGGAAAGTAAACCCAATTTCTCGGCTGCCGTTTTCAGAACAAAGCTGCAACGGCTCACGCCTATCGCTATGCTTGCCACGCACGTCTTGGGAACCTAACTCCCTAAATGCGTCACGCATCTTCACAGAAGCGCGGCCACCTATTAATATCGCATGAACGTTCCGGCCCACGCCGTTCCTACCGTTTACCTCATTACTCATGAGTTTTATCCTGTGCGCGGAGGGATCGCGACGTTTGCGGAGGAAATCGCCAAAGCCTCGGCCGGCCTAGGCTACAAAATCGAGGTTTGGGCTCAATCAGCCCGACCCCATGAAGAGAAACCCTGGCCTTTCCGCCTGCGCCGGTTGTCCCTAAAGGGCACGCATGATCTGTGGTGCCAGCTACAACTCGCCCGCGAACTCATCCGCGAGCGTCGCCAACTTCGCTACGCCACCGTTTATCTACCCGAACCCGGGCCGATGTTGACGATGATGTTGCTGCAATTTTTTCATGCGTTTCGACCGCGCCAACTCGTCCTGACGTTTCACGGCTCGGAAATCCTGAAATTCGCCGAAAGCCCACTGCGACGCGCCCTCGCTCGTCGACTCATACGCCACGCGACGCGAATCAGCACCCTCACTAATTACACCCAAGAACTTCTTCTCAGCCATTTTCCCGAAGCGGCCGAAAAAATTTTCCTCACCCCAGGCGCCCTGCGGTCAGACTTTGCCGTCGTTCCAACGAAGTCCACCGCACCCAAAACCAAAATCGTCATTCTCACCGTCGGCCGACTCCACCCGCGCAAGGGCCAACTGCTCACCCTAGAGGCCCTCCAATTACTTGCGCCCGCTGATCGCGCCCGCCTTGAATATTGGGTCGTCGGGGGCCAAAGCAAAGAAGGCTACGAGCAATCCCTCCGCAACGCGGCCGAGAAGACCCCCGACCTCACCGTCCGTTTCCTCGGCAATATCCCCGACCACGAACTCTCCACCGTGTACGAAGGGGCCGATATTTTTGCGATGACCAGTATTAACCATGGCCACAGCGTAGAAGGCTTCGGCCTGGTATACCTTGAAGCCGCAGCCCATGGCCTGCCGGTGGTCGCACACGAAGTCGGTGGCGTCGCCGAAGCCGTCCAGGACAATATCACTGGCCTACTTGTCCCACCCAACCGCCCCGCTCAACTCGCCGCTGCCTTCGAAAAACTTATCCACGACGAAACACTGCGCCAACGCCTCGGCGCAGCGGGTCGCGATTGGGCAGGCCAAAATCGCTGGGAAAAATCCGCCGTCGCTCTATTCCGTCCCGACGAGCACCCATGATCCAATCGCGCACTCAAGTCACCGTTCGCTACGCCGAGACTGACATGATGGGTATCGTCTACCACGCGAATTATCTTCCGTGGTTTGAGATAGGCCGCACTCAACTGCTCAAAGATCTCGGCCTGCCTTACCGCCAGCTTGAGACCGACGGCTACCGCCTGCCTGTCCTTGAGA
Organism: Opitutia bacterium; assembly: GCA_947452315.1. Taxonomy (GTDB): domain Bacteria; phylum Verrucomicrobiota; class Verrucomicrobiia; order Opitutales; family Opitutaceae; genus Tous-C4FEB. Next base: position 5,676 of record CANGCX010000073.1, read on the forward strand.
TTTCCGCTAAATACACTCGGCCCGCATTATATGACGACCTCCTCACAATCGTCACTTACCTGCGCGAGAAACCCCTTCTTCGCATCCGGCTCGACTACGAAATTTTCCGCGGCGAAGAACTTCTGGCCACCGGAGAAAGCGTCCACGCCTTCGTCGATCTCGCGGGTCGACCCGTTCGCCCTCCCGCCAGCGTCCTCGCCGTGATGAATACAGCGTTTAAAGGGTAGCTGCCGGCGCCGCGTATTCCGCGAGCACCCCCACATCGCTCTCAGTTAGTCGCACCGTCGCCAGCGCCGACTCTGCACCTAATTTTCGTACCGCCCACACGGCGTGCGCCCGTACCAACGCTGACTCATGCGCCGCCAATCGCACCAGTGGCTCCAGCAAACTCAGATCGCCCGAATTACCCGCCACGATACATGCATTGCGCAATAACCCCGCCAGCTTCACGCGTTTGATCGGCGTTTTACGAAAAACTTCTGCGAAACGCACCGGCGTCAGCGCCAACACCTCGCGCACCGTTAACCCCGCCAGCTCGCGTCGCGCCACAAGCAACACCGAACGCCCCGCCTGCGCGAACCGATTCCACGGACACACTTCCAAACAAACATCGCACCCGTATATACGGTTACCGATCCCCGCCCTCAGCTCGCGCGGAATAATCCCCTTGTTCTCAATCGTCTGATACGAAACACAACGCCTCGCATCCACCACGCCCGGCGCGGCAAAAGCCTGAGTCGGGCAGGCATCAAGACAGCGCGTACACTTACCGCACAGTAACCCCGTGTCCGCAAAATCAGTCGCCTGCTGGCGCACCGGCGCGTCGGGGAAAAATTCCTGCCGCGTTAAAATCGTCGCCAAAAACAACCAGTTCCCGTGCCTTCGCGAAATCAACATCGCATTTTTTCCGATGAAACCGAGCCCCGCCTTGGCCGCCCAACCGCGCTCGAGCACCGGACCGGTATCGACGTACGCACGATAGTCTTCCCGCGTCCCACCGTACATTTGCTCAAGCAGTTTTGCCGCCGCATTCAGCCCGACTTTGATCGTATCGTGATAATCTTCATGCAACGCGTACCGCGCCCACCTCGCGCGAGCCTCACCCCCTGCACTCGACGCGGCTTCTACCACGTCACTCGCGTAATTAACCCCGAGCATAATCACCGAACGCGCCTCGCTCAACACCAGCGCAGGATTTAGACGCTTCTCCGCCGTGCGCTCCATCCATTGCATATCCGCATGCTGTCCTGCGGCAATCCATGCATTCAGCCGCTCGCCTCCCAGCTCAGCCAAGGTCGCAAAACGCACCTCATCGAAACCGAGCGCTACGAGTCGCCCGCGCAAAATTTCCTGCTGCGCTCGCGCCGCTACTTCGCCCATCGCTTTCACAGTGCTGCGCCCGCCGTGCGCGCAAATTCCACCGACTCCCGCCGCCACGTGCGTACCACGTGCGCGATAATGTCGTTCATGGGTCGGCCATCCGTCAAAATCACGCTGCCTGCGCTTCGATAAATCGGATCACGCTCGGTAAATAATTTCCGGATCCGCGCCTCCGGATCCTCCACGTTGAGCAGCGGACGATTGTTTTGCCGCGAAGTCCGCGCCAAGATCGTCTCCACCGAGGCGTGCAAGCACACCACCACGCCGCGGGCCTGCACCCGGCCCAACATCCCTGGTTGCACGATCAACCCACCGCCGCAGGCGACCACCGTCCGTGTAGCTGGATGCCCATCTTCGATAAATGCCCGCTCCATGCCGCGAAACGCCGATTCCCCATGCTCCGCGAAAATCGCTGGTATGGTTTTCCCCTGGACGCGCTCTATCTCATGGTCGCTGTCGACGCAGGCGAAACCGAGTCGCTGCGCCAACGCGCGGCCCACGGTGCTTTTGCCCGTGCCCATGAAACCCACCAAATAAAGATTAACGTCGTCGGCTTTCATCGCGTCTGCGCGCGAGGCAAGCGCGCCCCTTGCCCGCTGCCAACGTCGAAAATGCTGTCGCCCTGCGCCACCTCACCCGCGACGCTCTCCACCATGTCCGCCCGATACGACCTGACGTTTGCCAGCGACAACACTGCCGGCATCTGCCCCGAAGCCCTCGCCGCCCTCAACGCCGCCAACGCCTCTTGCGTCCCCAGCTACGGCGAAGACGCCACCACGGCCCGGGCGCAACAACTGTTCCGCAATCTCTTCGAGACCGATTGCGAGACATTCTTTGTGTTCAACGGCACTGCCTCCAACGCTCTTGCCCTCTCCGCTCTCTGCGCCCGCCATCAAAGCGTTCTCTGCCACGAGATCGCCCACATCGACACCGACGAGTGCGGCGCCCCTGAATTCTTCACCGGCGGCAGCAAGCTCCTCCCTCTGCCTGGCGCGTCCGGCCAACTCTCCCCCGCCACCGTTGCTGCCGCCCTCACCCGCGGCCACGGCGTTCATTTCCCCAAACCCGGCGCCCTCTCGCTGACCCAATCCACCGAGCACGGTACGATCTATTCGCCCGAGGCCATTGGCGCCCTCGCCGATTTGGCGCACACCCACGGCCTCGCCGTGCACATGGACGGAGCCCGGTTTGCCAACGCTTGCGCCGCGTCCGCCGCCCACAGCCTTAGCCCCGCCGACCTGACGTGGCGAGCCGGCGTCGACGTACTCTGTTTCGGCGGCACTAAAAACGGTCTGCTTACGACCGAAGCGGTGGTCTTTTTTAACAAAAATCTCTCCCGCGATTTCGCCTACCGCGTAAAACAAGCTGGTCAACTCGCCTCCAAACAGCGTTTCGCGAGCGCTCAATGGTGCGCGATTCTAGAGTCCGGCGCTTGGCTCCGCCACGCCAATCACGCCAACACGCAGGCACGAAAACTGGCCGCCGCTCTACGACTACTCCCCGAGGTCGCACTGCTGCACGAACCCGCCGTCAACGCCGTCTTCGCCCAGCTCCCGCCTGCCGCCGCCCACTCACTCTTAGCGCATGGCTGGCACTTTCACCCCTTCATAGGCGAGCACGGTTATCGACTCATGTGCTCCTGGGCTACCACCGACACCGTCATCAACGATTTCGTCAGCGATTTAAAATCCGCTTTAAACGGCACTCTTTGAGCTAATACCCAACGTCACATCGTTGCACGCTCCCCTATGTTTATCCGCGCCACCCACCTCACCCGCTACACCTATTCGCAGCCGGTGTCGTTCGCGCCTCACGCCCTTTATCTTCGGCCACGCGAAACGGCGCGGCAGCGGCTCCATCAATTTAACCTCACACTTACGCCCGAGGCCAAACTCGTGTCTACGGGCGACCCCTCAGGCAACGCCCTAGATTGGGCTTATTACCCGCCCACGACCGTTTCCGAACTGCTCGAAATCCGCACGGAATTTCTTGTCGAGACGCTCGATAGCAACCCCTTCGATTTCTTCCTCGCTCCGACAGCAAGCGCCTTCCCTTTTGACTACTCGCCCAACGAACGCTTCGCCCTCGCGCCCGCGCTCACGCCGCCCTCCCCGGCGAGCGTTTTGCTTCTCCAAACCTGGCTGGCCCAATACCTCCCCTGCACCCCTCAAGACACCCTCACCCTCCTCACCGCGCTCAACACCGGCGTCCACAGTTCTCTACGTTACAACCGTCGCGAAGAACCCGGCATCCAAACCGCCGCCACGACGCTCACCCTTGGCTCTGGTTCTTGTCGTGATTACGCGTTAGTCTTCATCGAACTGTGCCGCCATCTCGGTCTCGCTGCACGTTTCGTGAGCGGCTATCTGTATGAAGCGCCGCCCGCCGATGGTTCCCCTGCGCTAGCGCCCGCGATGCACGCGTGGGCCGAAGTATTTCTTCCCGGCGCGGGCTGGCGCGGGCTCGACCCTACGCGCGGCATTTTCTGCGACGATGCGTTTATTCCCGTCGCCCACGCTGCCCTCGCGGAAACGGTCAACCCCGTGCAAGGGGGTTTCTACGCCACCGGCGCCGTCACCTCGCGCCTCCACAACGAAATCACTCTCGTTAAGCTCTAATCGACGCCCGACTTCACGCCCCGTTCCAAAGATGAACTCCGTCCCGTTCTCCGCTTCGAATTGGAAAAAAATCCACGCCTGTGGCCAAGCCGTGGAAGCCTCGCTCGCTCGTAGCGGCGTCGCGCTAACCATGGGCGGCGAACCTACGTTCGTACCCATCCAGCCCTCCGGCGCCGAATGGCAGACCGCCGCGCTTGGCCCGACTAAACTCTCCTATGCCCGCCGCTTCGCTCACGCCTTCGTCCGCGAAGCCCACCCCGGCGCCGTCATACTAGAAACCTCCGGTAAACATTATCCAGGCGAGCCCATCCCACGTTGGACATTGCTCGTGCAACGCCGCGCCGACGGCATACCTACTTGGCGCAACCTCTCGTTGCTCGCCGCCGACACCACCACCGGCACGCACACCCCTCCCGCCGCGAAAGAATTCATCACTGCCCTCGCGCGCACCCTCGCTCTCAAAACCACGCCCGCGCTTCCTCTCGCCGAGCCCGCTGCCCCTGTCGCCACCATTGGTTACGTCCTCCCACTCGACCACGCCGAGGATACCTGGATCACCGACGACTGGCACCTCACCTTCCCTAGCCCCACACCCATTTTACTCTTTCCTGGCGAAAGTCCCGCCGGCCTCCGGCTTCCCCTCGGCCAACTTCCCGAATTGAGCCTGCGCCGTGCGCTCACCGCGGAAATCCGCGATGGCACGCTCGTTATTTTTATACCCCCTTTGTTGCTCGATTCGTATCTCACGTTGTTGGGCCACATCGAAGCAGCACTCGTCGCGGCGAAACTTTCCGATGTCGTCCTCGCCGGTTACGCTCCGCCTCCCGCCGCCGCCCTCCCAACCGTCGGCCTCGCCAGTGACCCCGGCGTACTCGAAATTAACGTCGCACCGTGCGCCACTTGGGCTGACTACGACCACCAACTCACGCAACTTTACACGGCCGCATCATCCGTCGGTCTTTGTGCGCGCAAACTCCAACTCAACGGACGCGAAGTCGGCACCGGCGGCGGCGCGCACTTGGTGTTTGGCGCGCCACCCGGGCTCACGTCGCCATTTTTCGCTTTCCCCGCGTTGCTGCCTTCGGTCATCCGCTATTTTCAGCATCACCCCGCGCTTAGCTACGCATTTACGGGAGCTTATATGGGCCCCAGCTCGCAGGCGCCGCGCATCGATGAATCCACCTTCGAAGCACTTTATGAGTTAGAGATAGCCTGTAGTGCCGCCGAGACCCTCGGCACCCCGCAAAACCTCGCACTGTACGATCTGCTTTTTCGCGATCTACTCATGGACCGTAGCGGCAACACTCACCGCGCCGAGATCAGCGTCGATAAACTCTGGAATCCATTTTCACCCAACGGCCGCCTTGGGCTTGTTGAATTCCGTGCTTTTGAAACGCACCCTCATCCGTCCGTCCAATCTGTCATCGGCCTATTCATCCGCGCGCTAATCGCGCGACTCGCCGACGCGCCCGTTCAAGGCCCATTTATCCGTTGGGCCGGCGAACTCCACGACCGTTTCTTTTTACCGGCTTTCGTCTGGGAGGACCTAAACGAGATCTGCGAGGACCTCAAAAATCACGGCATTCCATTTAACATCGAGTGGCTCCGACCCGCTTGGGAATTTCGTTTCCCGAAAATCGGTGCCTTCGCGCTCAAGATCAACGGCGCGAACACAAAAGCTGAAAAGAAAACTACCATTGAATTTCGCCAAGCGCTCGAAGCATGGCCACTCCTAGGCGAATCACCCAACGCCGGCACTGTCGCCCGCACCGTGGATGCCTCACTCGATCGTCTCGAAGCCCGTGTAACTGATCCCGCCGTGCTCGCCGGCGGACTGCTTCTGGTCAACGGCCTACCTTGCGAATTCCGGCCCACCACCCAGCCCGGCGCTGCCACCGGCATCCGCTACCGCGCCTTCTACCTCACCCCCGCGCTACAACCGCACGTGCCCGTCCACGCACCCCTATTAATTGAGTGGGTCGACCGCGCCACACTTCAAGTCGTAGCCGCCGCTCGCTGGCACGTCTGGAACCGCTATAACTCCGCCTACGCCAACGCGCCATTCAACGAGACCGAAGCTGCACAGCGACGGGCCGACCGCTGGGAACCCTGGCCGCACACCGTGGGCCAGGCGCGCTTCATACCCAAAATCGATTTTCCACCCGAAGGTCGCCACACCCTCGATCTCCGTCGCTACCCCACCCAAATACGTTAAATTAGCACTAGCAGGTTTAACGATATAGACATATTGAGCCTTTCAATCCCATCCCCATGCCTGAAAACCGGCAAA
>CANGCX010000074.1 GCA_947452315.1 Opitutia bacterium
ACCGCGCAGCGCCGACCGATGTTGGAAGTGTGGCCGGTGATGGCGCCGCACGCCCGAGCGAAGATAACGCGCCGTGACGCCACCCAGGCGCGGGCGTGTACGGGCATTGCGGCCGTGTTGTTGGCTGAAGATATTCCGGGCGAAAACAACGTCGGTCCCGTGCGGCCCGATGAGCCGATGCTCGCGACGGATGAGATTCAATTTCACGGCCAAATTGTAGCCATCGTCGTGGGTGATTCGATCCGTGCTTGTCGTGCGGCGGCAGCGATGGTGGAGGTGGATTACGTGCCATTGCCACCGTTGCTTGGTGTGCGGGCGGCAATGGCGGCGGGCAGTTTTCACGCGCCGCCGCACGAATTGGTGCGCGGCGACGTGTTGGCGGCACTGGCCGCGGCGCCGTATTTGCTCGAGGGTGAATTTGAATTTGGCGGGCAGGAGCATTTTTATCTTGAGACGCAGGCCGCCTGGGCGGAGGCGGGCGAGGATGGGGCGATGTTGGTGCATTCCTCGACACAGCATCCCTCGGAAATCCAAAACGTAGTTGCCGAAGTGCTTCACGTGGCGCGGCACAAGGTCGTGGTGCAATCACCGCGTATGGGCGGCGGTTTTGGCGGCAAGGAAACGCAAGGCAACGGTCCGGCGGCGATTGTCGCGCTCGCGGCGCTGAAGACCGGACGGCCCGTGCGTTGGCAATTGGACCGTGATGTCGACATGACGCTCACGGGAAAGCGGCATCCGTTTTGGGCGAAGTTTAAAGTCGGCTACGATGGTGAGGGCCGCTTGCTCGGCTCGCAGGTGGAACTCGTTTCCGACGGCGGTTGGTCGATGGATCTTTCGCAGGCGATCTGTGACCGTGCGTTGTTTCACTTGGACAACGCGTATTTCATTCCCGCGGTGCGCTTCACGGGGCGGATCGCGAAGACGAACGTGACCTCGCACACGGCGTTTCGCGGATTTGGCGGACCGCAAGGTATGCTCGTGGTTGAGGAAATCTTGGCGCGAGTCGCCGGTCGGCTCGGGCTCGCGCCCGAAGTTGTGCGGGCGCGGAATTTTTATCACGGCGCGGGCGAGACAAACACGACGCATTACCGCGAAGACCTTGGGATCAACCGGATCCAAGAGGTGTGGAACCGCGTTTTAACCGAAGCGGGTTTCGCGGAGCGGCGTCGCGCGATTGCGGCGTGGAATGCGCAGAGTGGGCGCCTGAAACGCGGGCTCGCGGTGACGCCAGTGAAGTTCGGGATTTCGTTTACGCTCACGCACTACAATCAGGCAGGGGCGTTGGTGCTGATTTACCCGGACGGCTCCGTGCAAGTGAATCATGGCGGCACGGAAATGGGTCAGGGCTTGAACGCGAAAATGCTGGGTGTGGCGATGCGCGAACTCGGCGTGTCGGCGGAGAAAATTCGGTTGATGCCGACGAGTACTGATAAGGTGCCCAACACCTCGCCGACGGCGGCTTCGAGCGGCGCGGATCTCAACGGCGCGGCCGTGCGCCACGCCTGCGAAATCTTGCGTGAACGTTTGCGGCCCGTGGCCGCGCAACTGCTCGGCGCCGATGAAACGGAGGCGCAAGAGTTGAATTTTGCCGGCGACGCGGTGACAGTGCGCGGACAGCCGGCGCGGTGCGTGGCGTTCGCCACGGTGTGTCAGCGCGCGTACCTCGAGCGGGTGAGTCTCTCGACGACAGGTTTTTATAAGACGCCGGGGATTCACTGGGACTGGGCGAAGGCGGCGGGGCGGCCGTTTCATTATTTTTCTTACGGCGCATCGGTTTCCGAGGTGGAAGTGGACGGCTACACGGGAATGCACCGCGTGCGGCGCGTGGATATCGTGCACGACGTGGGTGATTCGTTGAATCCGGGGATCGATCGCGGCCAGATCGAAGGCGGATTCGTGCAAGGCATGGGCTGGCTCACGCGCGAAGAATTAAAATGGGACGTAAAGGGCCGGTTGCTGACGCACAGCGCGAGCACGTATCAAATCCCGGCGTTCAGTGATGCGCCGGTGGAAATGAACGTGATTCTGCTGCCGATGTCGGCGCAGCCGAACACGATCCATGGAAGCAAAGCGGTGGGCGAACCGCCGTTGATGTTGGCTTTCAGCGTGCGCGAAGCGATTCGCGATGCCGTGGCGCATTTCGGCGTGCCGGGAGGAGAAGTGTTGCTCGCATCGCCAGCGACGGGTGAAGCCATTTTCGCCGCCGTGCAGACACGTTTGAAATAACTTAGTCGAGTGCGGGACTGGCAACGCTCACAGGTGATGCTGCCGGTGCGAGTTGATCGCGAATTTTTATGATTTGGGCCGTGATACTCAGAGCGATTTCGTGCGGGTGATTGCTCCCGAAATCTTCGCCGATTGGACAGAAAAATTTCTCAGCGCGATCCGGCGTGAGGCCATGGGCGACGAGTTCGCGGCGAAGCACAATAGCTTTGGCTGCGCTGCCGATGGCCCCGAGATACGGAAACGTGCGCTCCGCGAGGGCGCGTTGCAGTACGGGGCGATCGCTGGCGTGGCCTTTGGTCATGCAGATAACGAAGGCGGACGCGGGCAACGTGGGGATCAAGTCAGCCGGGTTGGCGTGGACTATGGTCTGGAGGTTGCGTGCCCGAGGCAGGCGCTCGAGCCAGTCGGAACGAGGGTCAATCACGGTGACGGTGCACGCCAACGGGAGCAGCACGGGCACTAAAGCTTGGACGATGTGGCCCGCGCCGAAGATAACAATGGGCCAGGGGCCAGCGGGTAGGTGGGGCTCGAGGTAGAGTTTAACGGAGCCGCCGCAGGTCATGCCGACGTCGCCTTTGAGGCTCCAGTTGACGAAGCGTGGCTTCGTGGCGGAGGCGGCGAGGAGTTCTTGTGCAAAAGCGATAGCTTGCGCTTCGACGCGACCGCCGCCGACGGTGCCGGTGAGTAGGCCGGCGGGCGTGACGATCATTTTTGCGCCGGTGTCTTGGGGCGTGCTGCCGAGCGCATCGACCAAGACGACCAGAACAAAGGCCGTGGATTCCCGCTCAAGGGCGGCGAGTTGATCGTAGAACGTCGACATTTTTTTAGCGAAGCTGCCGGCGCGGCGCGTCAGAGAGGTGTCAGGCGAACAGCTCGGAGTTCAAAAGGAATACCTTCGAGTTGGAATCCAATGCGGCCGGAATGCGGTGTGGCGCGGGAGATTTCATTTTGGGGTACGCCGTTGACGCTAACGCTGATTGTTCCGTCGCGGCAGACGATGTCGCAGCTGTTCCAAGCGCCGACAGGTTTTTCGCTGTCGGCGGCAGAGTGGGCGCGAGCCGGTACTTTGGCGGCAGGATCGAGCGGTTCGGCGAAGGTAGCGCCGGCCATTGGAATGAGGTCGCCGACAGATTTGTTTTTCGTCTGCACTTGGAGGCAGAGCGGCCAAGCGCGGTCTTTGGGGCCAGAGGCGATGTGGAGCAAGATACCGCCGTTGCCGGGTTTATCGCTCCAGCGCCATTCGGCATGGAGTGTATAATTTTCGTAGGTTGCGGTGGTCGCGAGGTAGCACACCGGTTGGCCGGCGACGGCGAGAGAGCCGTCGGCATTGTAATGACAGACCGCTTTGATGGAGGCTTGGGTCGTTGGGAGGGTGATGAGTTCCCAGTCGGTGAAGTCTCGGCCATTGAAGAGGTCGGCGGCAGAGATACGCGTGAGACTAAGTAGACTGAGCAAGAGGAGCGTGCGTGCGATCATGAGTGGGTGTAATCGGGGTGCGGTTGAGTTTGTGATCACTTAGTTGGCAACGAAAGTACCGAGCAGGCGGCCCCGGCCAAGACGTTTGCAGATGCGGGCTAGAGCGAGTTGGTCGCGAGCCGAAAGTATGGAAAACTCTCGGGTGAGGTAGGCTGCGATTTTGGGAAAAAGCGCACCGATGAAGCGGCGGCCTTTGGGGGTGAGTTCGATTTTTATGAAACGGCGGTCACCGGTCTCACGGGTGCGGGACACGAGGCCGTCGCGCTCGAGATTTTTTACGACGAGGGTGAGGTTGCCGCCGCTTTTGAGGAGCTTGCTGGCGAGTTCGGATTGGAAGAGTGGCCCGAGGTGGTACAGGGCTTCGAGTGCGCCGAATTGTGTGAGCGTGAGATGGTCGGGTAGAGCAACATGGGCGCGGGCCGTGACCGAATCGGCGGCGCGTATGAGTTTGAGGTAAGCGTCTAGGGCGACAGTTTCGGCCTTAGAACCCTGGTGACGCGTGCCCATGGGTGTTGCTCGATGAGGGTTGGGCGTGGCGGCTCCGCGTTCGATCAGTTTAGACCGTGTCGATTTTATTGATGCGACCTATGTGGCGACCGCCTTCAAACGGAGTGGCGAGCCAGACTTTCACGATTTGCAAGGCCTCGGCTTCGGTGACGGTGCGTTGGCCGAGGGAGAGGCAGTTGGCGTCGTTGTGGGAGCGGTTCCAGATAGCGACTTGTTCGTTCCAGCAGAGGCCGCAGCGGACGCCTTTGACGCGGTTGGCGACGATGGCTTCGCCGTTGCCGGAGCCGCCAAGAACGATGCCGCGTTGTACTTCGCCTCGGGCGACGGCTTCAGCCACGGGTCGGATGAAATCGGGGTAGTCGCAGCTCGCTTCCGAGTGGGTGCCGAGATCGCGCACGGTGTGACCGGCTGAGAGTAGCATGGCTTTGATGGCTTCTTTGTAGGCGAAGCCGGCGTGATCGGAACCGATGGCGATAGTAAACTGCTGGGACATGGCGGGCAGAGGGGTCGAGTTAAGGAAAATGCCGCAAGGGCGTTAGGCTTGGGTCGTTATTCGATGGTCGCAGAAGGGTCGCAAACAAATTTCCCGCTTCGAAAAAATGAGTTGGGCTTTGTTGAGGCGGCTTACGAGGGGGCTGGGGGGAGATAAATGTTTTTTAAACACCGTCGATCAAGCGCCAGAAGGCGGCGGCGTCGCTTAGGTCGGGCAGGACGGCTGTGGGGGTGTGGGCGGAGAGCGCATCGACGCTGTGGCTGCCGGTGGCGACAGCGAGAGTTTGAGCACCGATGATGCGGCCGCAGGCTATGTCGTGGGGCGTGTCGCCGATGACCCAAACGCGTTCGGGCTTGAAATCGACGCCCGTGTGTTCGCGGGCGCGACGAAGGGCGTGGGGCCCAAGATCGTTGCGGTGCTCACTATCGTCGGCGAAGGCGCCGAAGGGGAAGAAATCCCAGAGACCATGGAAACTGAGTTTGGCGTGGGCTCCGCGTTGAACGTTACCTGTAAGAAGGGCTTGGGTGATGTCGGGCCTCGCGGCTGCGGCAGTGAGCAGGGCGGGGACGCCTGGGAGAATGAAGGCGCCGGGGTTAGCGAGCTCGATGGGTAGCGTGGCGACGTACTGGTCGAGGAAACGGGTGAAGTTATCTTCAGAGATGGGAAGATTGTAGCGCGTGAAAATCTGGCGCAAGATATGCCGATCGGTACGGCCCGCGTAATCTATATCGTCGAGGCTAGCCTGGATGCCGTGGAGTTCGCGGAGCGGGGTGCGGAGAGCTCGCATGCCCGCGCCGCCGGAGGTGAGGAGAGTACCGTCGATGTCCCAGAGCAGTAGAGTTTTCACGTGAAATTAAATGTGCCGAGGAGTGTCGCTGAGTTGCGAATCTAAACGGGAGTGTTAAGGTGGCTACCAAGATGAAACGTCTTAAACTTGGACTAGTCGTTGGAATTTTATGCTCGGCCATGGCGTTGACGGGATGCTCGACGACTGAGGCGCGAATTCAAAAAAATCCGGATGTCTTCCTGCGCTTGTCGTCGGCGCAGCAAGAAATGATCAAGAAAGGGCAGGCTGGCGTGGGTTTTGACCAAGAGATGGTGAAGCTGGCGCTAGGTGAGCCCGACCGGATTGTGTTGCGCACGGATGCGCAGGGCGCGACGGAGATCTGGAGTTACATGATCTACGATTCTAATGACGGAGTGCTTCTGTATCGCGGATATTATCACCGCTATTACGTATGGGGTGACCCCTTTTATCCTTATTATTTGAGCTACTCGGCGCGGCGGACGCGTGAGCAACTCAAGGTGGTGTTCGATGTGTCCGGTAAGGTTGCGAGCATCGAGCAAGAGAAGCGCTAAAAATTTCAGGCTGTAACGAGACGGCCGTTGGTCTGGCGGACTTTTACGTCAACTTTAAGCGAGCGAGTCGGTGCCCCGCGATAAGTGCCGTTGATCGGACGAATGTCGGCGTAGTCGCGACCTACGGCGACTTTGACATAGCGGTCATCGGCGGGACGGTCGTGCGTGGGGTCAAATGCTGCCCAGCCGTAGCCTGGGACATAGGCTTCGATCCAAGCGTGTGAGGCCTCAATTTCGCGCGGGCGGCGAGTGGTGTTGAAGAAATAGCCGCTCACGTAACGGGCTGGAATGCCGAGGCTGCGACAAAGGCCGAGATGGACGTGGGCAAAATCTTGGCAGACGCCCATGCGGAGTTTGAGGGCGTCGTTGGCGCGAGTGCTAACGCCGGTGGTCTTGGGTTTGTAAGCGAAGGTGCGGTAAATGTGGCGACCGAGGCGGCAGACCTCGTTCCAGACATCGGCGCGGCCGTCGCAGAGTGCATCTTGGGCTTCGCGCCACAGATCGACTTCGAGCGGCACGTAATGAGAGCTAGTGTAAAACTCGGCGAACATCTCGCGCTCAGCGGAGCGTTCGAGATCGGTTGAGGAGACGGAGGGAACGGAGGGACGGTCGTCGTTGGGCGTGGTCTCGACGAGCGATTGGGCTTCGACGATCAGCTTGGTGTGAGCTTCGGCGATGTCGAAATAGTGAATCGTGTTTCCATAAAAATCGCTGTAATCCTGCGGGGTGGCGGTCGGCTCGAGCCGCAAGTCGAAGCTGACGCACTTTTGAAACGCGTCGTCGATCGGGCGCAGACGCACTTCGTTGAAGCTGTCATGCGCTTTGCCAGCGTAGGTGAAAGTCGTGCGGTGAAGGATGCTCAGGTGCATGGGCCAAGCGGCGTCTGAATCAGGTCCGCGGTTGGCGCGGTCGCAAATGGAATTATTTCGTGTTAACTACTGTTGTTGCTGTTGCTGTTGTTCCTCGGCGCTCGATTCGGCGGGATAAAACATGGTGGTTTGTACGACCTCTTCGCCGATGATATCGAGGGTAGTCTGCACTTGTTGTAGGAATTCGTGGAGGCCTTGGTCGATTATTTCGGCAATACTTAAGGATTGGAGATCGGCAAGCAAGCGGCGGGCAGCGCGGGCAGCATCGGATTTAGGGCGGGCACCGGTTTCGCTGAGGATCCGACGGAGAAAATCGTCGATCTGGGCCACGCAGTAGTGGAGGGAGCGCGGGAAAGAATCCGAGAAGATGAGAAACTCGGCGGCTTTCCAGGGTAGGATGGCGCTGACGTGCGCGCGGCGGTAGGCTTCAAGGGCACTGGCGGAACGGAGGACGGCTTGCCATTGCGCTGTATCGACGGCGCCCCCGATGTCAGAAGCGCTGGGAAGAAGAATGTGGTATTTTACGTCGAGGATACGTGTGGTCTTGTCGGCGCGCTCTATGTATTTGCCGAACTGGATGAATTCCCAGCCCTCGCTGCGGGAGTAGGTGGCACCAGTGAGACCTTGAAAAAGATGGGAAGCCTGTTTGATGCGGGCGAAAAATTCGTGAGGCCCGCCGGCCCAGACGTCGGTAGTGTTTTGCGATTTAAGGTAGAGGTGAAGTTCGTTGAGGGTCTCCCACATCTCGGCTGAGATTTGGTCTCGGATCATGCGGGCGTTTTCGCGGGCAGCAAAGACGCAGGCTAGAATGGAGCTAGGGTTGCGCAGATCGAAGGCTAGGAATTCGGTGACCGTGCGGCTTGTGGCGGTTTTGTAGTGCTCCGCGAAAAGTTTTTCTTCACCCGTGCTAAGAATGATGGAATCCCAGTGGTCTTTGAGGCTGGCGTCATTGAGGCCCTGGAAATCTAGGAGGAACTGGAGGTTGACCTCGAGGAGGCGGGCGATGTTTTCGGCGCGCTCAATATATCGGCTCATCCAGTACAGCGAGTGCGCTACGCGGGAGAGCATTACGTTGGCCTGCGGGCGGGAGGGCGGGAGTTTAATGGTGGGAGGCACGGCGAAATTTTTTGATTGGGCGCGTCGTTTTTATTCGTCGCCTTGGAGTACCCAGGTATCTTTGGAGCCGCCGCCTTGGGATGAGTTCACGACGAGGGAGCCCTTGCGGAGGGCTACGCGTGTGAGACCGCCGGGCGTAACTGTGATTTTTTTGCCGTAGAGAATATACGGCCGCAGGTCGATGTGGCGGCCTTGGAGTTCGCCGTCGCAGTAGGTGGGCGAGCGCGAGAGGGCGATCGGATCTTGGGCGATGAAATTGCGGGGGTTGGCAGCGACTTGGGCGCGGAAGCTCTCACACTCGGCTTTGGTGGAGGCCGGGCCGATCAACATGCCGTAGCCGCCGGCTTCGTTAGCGGATTTCACTACGAGCTTAGAGATGTTTTCGAGGATGTATTTCCTGTCCAGCGGTTCGGAGGCGAGGTAGGTGTTTACGTTGGCGAGAATAGGTTCTTCACCGAGGTAGTATTTGATGATTTTGGGGACGTAGGCGTAGATGACTTTGTCGTCAGCGACGCCTGTACCGATGGAGTTGGCGAGGGCGACATGGCCGGCGCGGGCGGCAGCGACAAGTCCCGGGACACCGAGCATAGAATCTGCGCGGAAGACGGTGGGGTCGAGGAAGTCATCGTCGATGCGGCGGTAGATGACGTCGACCTGGACGAGGCCAGCGGTCGTACGCATGTAAACCTTGGATTCACGCACAACGAGATCGCGACCTTCGACGATGGGGATGCCCATTTGGCGGGCGAGGAAAGTATGCTCGAAGTAGGCGCTGTTGTAGACACCAGGGGTGAGGAGGACGACGTTGGGTTTCTCGGTGTGATCGGGCGCGAGGTATAGGAGCGACTTAAGCAGAGCATCGCCGTAGGTCTCGACTGGCCGCACGCCGTAGCTCGAGAAAAGATTGGGAAACGCACGTCGCATCGCGACGCGGTTCTCGAGCATATAGGAGGCGCCGGAGGGACAGCGCAGGTTGTCCTCGAGGACGAGGTAGTTGCCGGCGTGGTCGCGGATCAGATCGGTGCCGCAGATGTGAACGTAGATGTCTCGCGGGACGTTGAAGTTCATGAACTCGCGGCGAAAATGTTTGGCACCGAGGATTAGAGCCGCGGGAACGATTTTATCTTTCAGTATTTTTTGGCCGTGATAGAGATCGTGGAGGAAAAGATTAAGCGCAGTGATGCGCTGGATGAGGCCGGCTTCGAGTTTGGCCCATTCGCGACCTGGAATAATTCGCGGTATGAGATCGAAGGGGAAAATACGCTCAGTGCCCTCGGAATCGTTGTAGACGGTGAACGTCACACCGCGACGCAGGAATGCGAGGTCCACGGCAGCGCGTCGCTGGTTAAAGTCGGCGGCAGGTAACGTAGTAAGACGTTCGGCGAGACGGCGATAATGAGGGCGGACTGTTTTGCCGTCGGGCTCAAACATCTCGTCGAAGAAGGAGCCGGCGTCGTAGGTAGTGCTGATGAGCGACACGAGGAAGGGTTTGGATTGCTGGTGTCCCCTCAGCAAGTCCTTTGCCAGCTGTGCTATTTAGGTTTGGCCTTAGTCATTTGCGCGTGGGCGCTCTTAGCAGCAGATGAATGGGCGAAATAAAAAAATCCCCGCCAGTGAAGGCGGGGATTTCGGCGGATTCGCCTCGAGCTGAGCGGCGTCCTTATGAAGTTTGTATGGGCTTAAAGTGCGTGGAGGGCACGCTTGCTGACGGCGAGTGCGGCTTCTTTGACTGCCTCACTCATCGTCGGATGCGCGTGAACAGTTCGGGCGAGGTCTTCGGCGCTGCCGCCGTACTCCATGTGCGTCACGATTTCACTGATCAATTCGCCAGCGCCTTTACCAAGAATTTGGGCGCCGAGTATTTTGTCAGTCTTCGCGTCGGCGATGATTTTGACGTAGCCTTCGGTGGCGTCGTTAGCGAGGGCTCGGCCGTTGGCGGCGAAGTTGAATTTACCAACGTTGATTGCGAGGCCGGCGGCTTTCGCGGCGTCTTCGCCAAGGCCAATCGAAGCTACTTCGGGATCGGTGTAAACGATTGCTGGGATAAGATCCCAGTTCACGTGACCAGCTTTGCCAGAGATCCATTCGGCGACCGCAACGCCATCCTCTTCAGCTTTGTGCGCGAGCATGGGACCGGCGACTACATCACCGAGTGCCCAAATGCCGGGAACGTTGGTCTTGAGGTGCGCATCGACTTTAATGCGTTTTTTCTCATCCAGCTGTACCCCGGCGTTCTCAAGGCCGAGGTTGTCGGTAAACGGTCGGCGACCGACGGCGACGAGGACTTTGTCGGCGGGAAAGGAAAGTTTTTCGGTGCCACGTTCGGCGGTGAGGACACCTTTTGCGTAGCCGGTGACCTTCGCGCCGGTCTCGATCTTGAGGCCTTGTTTGGTGAGAATGCGGGTGAAGTTACGGACGATATCGTCGTCGTAGGTCGCGATGATTTTAGGAAGAAATTCGACGACGGTGACGTCGGAGCCGAGGCGAGACCAGACCGAGCCGAGTTCGAGGCCGATGGCGCCACCGCCGACAACTACGAGTTTCTTCGGGACGCTGGAGAAGTTGATGGCGTGGTCGCTGGAGACGACACTGGTGCCGTCAAATTTCATGAACGGCAACTCGACAGGCGCAGAGCCGGTCGCGATGACTATGTTTTTGGCCGTGATCACTTCGTCGCCGACTTTGATCGTGGTGGGCGAGGTGAAGCTCGCGGCGCCGGTGAGCACAGTGATCTTACGGCCCTTGGCGAGTTGGGCGACGCCCCCGACGAGCTTTGTGACGACGTCGTCTTTTTTCTTCAACAACGTGGCGAGGTCGAGTTCAACCCCTGACAGTTTGATGCCGTGGGCGGCGGCGTGCGAGCGGGCGAAGACAAATTGCTCGGAGGAGTGGAGTAGCGCTTTGCTGGGGATGCAACCGACGTTAAGGCAGGTGCCGCCGAGCGTGGCGCGTTTTTCGATGAGGGCGACTTTGAGGCCGAGCTGCGCCGCGCGAAAGGCGCAGACGTAGCCGCCAGGCCCGGCGCCGATGACGATCAAATCGAAGGAAGTAGGAGCGGAAGACATAGGAGTTTTTTTTGAACTACGAAGCAGCGAGGAACGCAGAAAAAATGAGCGGAGGGAATGCCTCCGGCTCAGTTGCGATGGATTGCGCTGCGCCGCTTAAACGGCGAGGAGCAGACGAGCGGGTTCTTCGATGGCTTGTTTGACCTTCACGAGGAAGGTGACGGCTTCTTTGCCGTCGACGAGGCGGTGGTCGTAACTGAGGGCGAGATACATCATTGGGCGGATGACAACTTGGCCGTTGAGGGCGACCGGGCGGTCGTTGATCGCGTGGAGGCCTAGGATGGCGCTCTGCGGGGCGTTGATGATCGGGGTCGAGAGCATCGAGCCGAAGGTGCCGCCGTTGGTGATCGTGAAGACGCCGCCTTCGAGGTCCGCGAGGGTGATCTTGCCGTCGCGCGCGCGCTTAGCGACGTCGCCGATGGCTTTTTCAATACCGGCCATGCTGAGCGTGTCGCAGTCACGGATGACGGGAACCATCAGCCCCTTTTCTGTCGAAACAGCGACGCCGACGTCGTAGTAATGATTTTCGACGATGTGGTCGCCGTCGATCTGGGCGTTGATGGCGGGGATTTCTTTGAGGGCGTTCACGACGGCCTTCGCGAAGAAGGACATGAAGCCGAGTTTGAAACCGTTCTTTTTGACGAAGTCGTCTTGGTATTTGGCGCGCAGGGCCATGACGGCAGACATGTCGACCT
>CANGCX010000075.1 GCA_947452315.1 Opitutia bacterium
CTGACTCAGTGCCTGTGCAGCTTCGGCCTGACCGAGCAGGACTTTTACGTGCGCCTCAGTGACCGCAATTTGTGGTTTTATTATCTCGAAGCACTCGGGCTCGACGAGGTGCGTATTCGTGCCGTGTTGGGCGCCGTCGATAAATTTGAGAAAATGGGTGATGATGCCTTCAAGGCCTACGCGGAGCAATTCGGCGAATTAGAAGCCGGCCTCAAGGCCAAGGTGCTGGAGTTTCTCCAAATCAAATCGTTGCCGGCACTCGAAGCGGTGCTCGCGCCCATCGGCGGCGAGAAACTCGCTGCTCGCTTGGGTGATTGGCGGAAGCTCTTGGGTGGCCTCGCTGCGATGGGCCTGGAGCGTTTTATCGAAGTCGATCTCGGCGTCGTGCGCGGTTTGGCCTATTACACCGGCTTCGTCTTTGAGGCCTTTGACCGTAAAGGTGAACTCCGCGCCTTGGCCGGCGGTGGGCGCTACGACGATCTCGTGCAGAAACTCGGCGGGCCGGCTTTGCCGGCGGTGGGTTTTGCCATTGGCGACATGACCTTCGCGCTCCTCCTCGAGCAACGTGGTTTGATGCCGACCTTTGTGCAGGCGCCCGATGTTTACTGTGTGATCGGCGGTGAGGCAGAGCGACGCGCGGCGTTTGCTGATATCCAAGCGCTGCGGGCCATGGGCTATCGCGTCGATTATCCGCTCAAGGAAGTCGCATTCGGCAAACAGTTCAAAACCGCTTCGGATTCCGGCGCCAAGTTGGCGCTCATTTATGGCGCCGAAGAATTAGCGAAGGGCATCGTGAAGATCCGCGACTTGGGTGATCGCACTGAAAGCGAAGTCGCTAGCAGTAACGTGGCGGCCACCGTGCGGGAATTTTTTACGAGTTAAAAAATAGCAGAAAGTCGTTTTGCGGGCGACTCCGACCCGGCTTTTTAAAGTCCGTTTAAAGTGGGTTGGAGTTACTGCCTGCCTCGCTTTGGCGCTCGGCGGTTTTCCCCTGCGAACTCGTTCACGGAGTGATCGCGAGCAGGCGTGCAGATCTCTTGGGCTGAATGCAATTCTGAGGCGCAAAATGGCGGAATCGTCGCCGATTTGCTAACTGTCAGGAAAATGGGTTGAGCGTATTGACGCCGGAACGCTCAAAATCGAAGACATTGCGTGTCACGATCGTAAGCTTGTGTTCGAGTCCCGTCGCCGCGATCAGACCGTCCGAAACAGGGAGTGGTTGGTTCAAGCACAGCCGACCCCAGCGCTCGGCGATAGCTGAGGAGATTGGCAGGATGCGCTCTGCGTAGTGCGATTCCAAGCCCAGCAGCCAGCGTTCGAGTGCACCGGCGGCCTTGGTATCCTTGGCTCGATGCAGTTCAATGCCACGTCGGATTTCTCCCAGCGTGATCACACTAAGGAATGCTTCGTCGGGTTGGATGCCCGCCATCCAAGTTGCTACACTTGGGTCGCAGTGCGGCTTTCGTAGTTCCGAAATGACGCAGGTGTCCAGTAGGTAGGCCATCAGAGTTCGACGAGACGGGGAAGATCGTCTGTCCGAGGAAATTCCACGTCTTCTGCTTGTGGAATGCTTCGCAGGTATTCTATGAAATTGCGTTTTGGACCGGGGTTGTTGCCGAACAAGGCAGAACGGAGTAAGCGTCGGTGGGCTTCTTCGACGGAAACACCTTGAGCAGCTGCGCTACTACGCAGCTTTCTTACAACGGAAGTTTCGATGTCGCGGACAAGAAGTTGAGCCATGGGTTACAAATGATATCAATGATATCGTTCATCAAGTTTAATTAATCCTCCGGGTATGCCACGACGCCAGCTCGCGCTTTTCAATCGTTGCGGTACTCCGGGCACACGGGTTCCTGTTCCGTTTGCGCATCCGCCGCGTTTACTGCGATATATTCAATATCGCACGTGATTATCACAAAAAATTACACCGATACTGCACATTTACGTTTGCTAAAAGTTACGTTTAAGATCACAAATTGAAAATGAAAATGACTGGCCCAACGGGAATAAATCACAGGAAACCCAAGGCGGCTGCCGCGTTTGTCGACCAGCAGTTACAGGTTGGTCGCGTTGGATTTTCGCTTTCCGAGCTGCTGGCAGCGACCGAACTAAAGGTGGATGCGGCTAGGGCCCAGTTGCGCCGCCTGGGCTCTCGAGTGGTCCGCGTTCCGCCTGCACAGCCCTTTTATTTGATCGTCAGCCCCGAGCATCTCGCGATGGGTGGTCCGCCAGTAGAGTGGTGGCTCGACGACTATTTTGCCTGGCTCAAGCATCCTTACTACCTTGCGCTGCAATCCGCTGCTAGCGCCCTTGGCTCCAGCCCTCAGTCCATCCAAGTCACACAGGTGATGACGGATACGCCCCGGAGAACCATCGAACTAGGGCGTCTGAAGATTGTTTTCTTCGTAAAGCGCCTGAGCCCGTCCACGCCGACACAGCAACTCCCGAATGCCTTCGCCCCGTCGCGCGTGAGCACGCCCGCGGCCACCGCGTTTGATCTGGTCCGCTATGCCACGCGAATCGGCGGCATCGGCCGGGCCGCCGAAACCCTTCGGCCGCTGCTATCCCAGATTCGCGGGCCGGAGTTGAAGGAGGTGCTCGAAGTGGAGAACGAAACCACCTCGGCGCAACGTCTTGGATTTATCCTCGAAAAGGCCAACCAACCTAAGCTGGCCGACATCGTCGCCAGATGGTTGTCCGGCCGGCGGCGGCCAGTTATCCCCTTGGTGCCGACACCCGCTGATCGGCCGCTTGCACCTCTTATTTCGCGCTGGCGGGTCGTCGATAACTCCGGAGAATTTTCCACGTGAATCCACTGACCCGCCGCGACGTCCTAGCTCATCAAGCAGTGGTGCCTTGGCCGAACCAGCATCAGGTCGAGCAGGATCTGCTTCTTTGCCGCGCCATGGCCGCGCTGTTTAATGACAAGTTTCTGCAGGGCCAGATTGCCATGCGCGGCGGCACTTTGTTGCACAAGGTACATCTCGCCCCGGCCTCACGCTATAGCGAGGACATCGATCTGGTGGTCTTCGGCGACCGGCCTGAGGGCCATATCGAAGCGGCCATACGGCGTGTGTTGCGCGACCAGCTCGGGGAGCCGGTTGATTCAATTTGGGACAATCTTAAGTTGGCGATCCGGAATATCGCTCAGCCTTCGCGCGTGCTGCGACTGACATATGCGGTTCGGTCTGTAAGCGGATCCGGTCTCAATCTCTCCATCGTGGTCGAGGCCAACGTTACTGAACGCAAGCCGCACCGCAGCATCGCGCTCATCCCCTTCGAGTTCCCATTCCGAGGATCCCCGGTCAAGACAGTGCTCAACGGCTACGACCTGCACGAAATGCTCGGCACCAAGATGCGCGCACTGTTTCAGCGCAAGCGGGGTCGGGACCTGTTCGATCTGTATTGGGCACTGAAAGCTAACGACCCCGCAGTGGCCCCGGCACTCGTCATCGAGTCTTTCCTCCATTACCTGAAACAGGAAGGCGGCAATGCAGCCCGTGCGGAATTCCTCGGCATTCTCGATGCACATTTGGGCGACCCCGGCTTTTGCTCAGATATGAATCAACTCTTGCGCGTCGGACTGACCTACGATCCGCAAGAGGCCGGCGTGTTCGTAAAGAGCCGCCTCTTGAACCTGCTGCCGCAATAGGTGCCAAAACCGACGGGAGCCTGCAGGCCCTCCTCTCGCGCTCACCTGCAACATGCGCCGATCTGATCGAGGTGGCGTCAAGTGCATACCCCAAAAAATCAAAGCCCATTTGCTTAACGTAAGGCTTTCGAATCAAACACTCACGGCGATCAGGCCGGTTGGCTCTTGGCGTCGTTGGAGGTGAAAAGTTCGGCAATGATGTCCTCGAGAGGAACGTCTTCGATCGTAATGTCGGCGACGGGGCCGGTGCTCAGGATTTCCTGCGAGACGGCCACGATGGTTTCGCTGGGTGTGCGCACGGTGAATTTTCCGGTTTCAGGGTCGCGCTTGGTCTCGCCGTGACTGGAAGTCCACGTCTCGGGAAACGAGGTGTCGCCAGGAAGAAACGTCAGGATTTTTTTCCGGCTGCCTGACCCGGCCTCAAGGCGATCGAGGGCGCCGTCGTAGATTTTATTACCCTTGTGGATGACGATGACGCGCTCGCAGAGTTCCTTGATATCGGCCATGTAGTGGCTCGTGAGTAAAATGGTGACGCGGTATTTGCGGTTGTACTCTCGCAGGAAGGAGCGAACGGCTTTTTGGGAAATGACATCGAGGCCGATCGTGGGCTCGTCGAGAAACAAGACGCGCGGGCGGTGTAGGAGCGCCGCGATGAGTTCCATCTTCATGCGTTCGCCGAGCGAGAGCTCGCGGACCATGACGTTCAATTTTTTGCCGACATCGAGCAGCAGCACGAGTTCGTCTAAGGTGGTTTTGAATTCGGCGTGAGGGATGCCGTAGATCGCGCGCAGAAGGTGAAACGACTCGATCGCGGGCAGATCCCACCAGAGTTGGTTTTTCTGGCCTAGAACGAGGGCGAAGAGGCGGCGGTAGGCGTTTTCTCGTTTCGTCGGATCATAGCCGGAGACGCGGGCTTGGCCGCTGGTCGGGTAGATCAGACCCGAAAGCATTTTGAGCGTGGTGGTCTTGCCTGCGCCGTTGGGTCCGAGGAAGCCGACGAATTCGCCCTCGGCGATCGTAAACGAAATGTCTTTGGCCGCGGCGGTTTCTTCGAACTCACGTTTAAATAAACCCTTCACGCCGCCCCAGAAGCCAGGGATTTTTTTGTAGGTGCGGAATACGCGGGTGAGGTTTTGGACTTCGATCATCGGAATGCGTGAGTGAAAGAGCTTGTAGCTAAGATGCAAAGGCAACTTTGGAGGCACAAAAAAGCCCGGACCCTTTCTACATTGGCCCCCTTCACATCGACCGCGTAATTATCGTCCTTGATGTTGCGGCAGTACACATGCGCCGCTCTGACGACGTCATGGCCTTGGCATCGCCTTCCGGATTCCATGCAAAAAAACCTTAGCCAAAGATGATTTTGATAGCGAAAAAACGTTAGTCGCGGCGTTTCAGGCGCCGTTGAACGACACCCAGCGCTTGAAAAAAGGATTGTCGAAGATGAGCGCGCCGGCATCCCGTGCGAGTATCTGCCGTTCGATGAGACTTTCGACGGCCTTTTGGGCGGTCGAGGCGCTGCTCAAGCCGAATTGCCGGAGGGTCTTTGCCGCGGTGGGCGGCAAACCCGCCGCCAAAGCCCGAAGGACAGCCCGGTGAGTAAGGGGGCACCCGTGCCAGCGGGCCAGGAATTCTGAATTCAGCTCAACGAGGGCGATCGCGTCGAACGCGGTCGGGACGAGGTCTTGGGTGCGCCCTCCAGCCGCCAGGTCAAAAGCAACCTTGGCGAGTCGGACGACGTCGCCGGTGCAAGGGCCGGCCAAAGCGACAATGGCTTCCCCATAGGGAAAATCGGGCACCCCGCCGGAATTGGCTCGCCGCTCGATCCAACGGGCGAGATGGCCGGCTTCAATCGGACCGACTTCCATTTGATGAAGTTGTTTAAAAAATGCCGCGCTGGGCTCGGTCATCCAGGCGAGGAGACGATGGTCGGACCCGGTGAAGACATAGTTGAGGTGGCGGTGGTCTTGAATCAGGCCGCGCAGCTTCCATTCGGCGCGGTCGCCGCCAATGGTCCGGATGTCTTGAAATTCATCGAGGCAGACCGTCCACGGGGCATCGTCGAGCTCGGCGCGGGCGTTCAAGTAGTTCAGTACCTGATCAAGAGATTGTTTGGCCTCTTCCGTCCGAAGCTCGCCGGATAGGGTGAATTTGCCGGCCGCGACCGCGAAGGATTTGAGGTGTTTACGGGCGAGGCCGAGAATGCTCGCAAGGCGCTTGTCCGATTCCTTGGGAGCGGCGGACAAGAGTTTGGCCGCGAACTCGGTCAAACTGGCGGCGGTGGAAAGGTCGGCGTAGATGAAAACGTGACCGGCTTTGGCGGCAGCATGTTGGACCAATGAAGTCTTACCCATGCGCCGGCGGCCATAGATCAGAAGCCGGCGGCCGCGTTGACCGAGCAACGCGGAAAGCGCGGGCAGCAACTGTTCGCGGTCCGTGAAAGACCGTCGGCCGCTGGGAGATTCGAAGAAGAACGGGTTTGCAAACGTGGTCACGGAAACAGGGTGAAGGGGACGGCAGGCGGAGGCAATAAAAATACGCTTTTAAGCGTAACGCTAAAAAGCGTAACGCTCGAAAGCGTAACGCTCGGAGCTGCGCTGCGGGGTCGGCGGTACCCTGCTTTAAGGGGATTTGAACGTACCCGGCCCGTTCCGAAACACATCACCTATTAGGGCAATCCCCGCACTCACGAACCGATGTAAATAGGGGTAGTACCCTGCGTGGGCCCGGGCGGGTGTTTTTACAAAAAACTCAGCCCTGGGTGAATGCGGGAAGTTTTACGATCTTGCCGCCAGCGAGTGCGGATTCATGCGCGCAGAGTCCGACGCAGGTCCAGTTGGCGGATTTGACGGCATTGGGGTAGCACTCACGCCCCTCGGCCAAGGCGGTCAGAAACTCGTGCACCAGATGCGGGTGAGAGCCACCGTGGCCGGCACCTTGAGTGAAGCTTAAGTGCGTTTTTTTACCCAGATCGTAGACGCCCTTGGTCGTGAACTTCTGAATGCCCTTGGGCAGGCGTTTCGCGTAGTCAGGCGCTTTCACCTTTTGCGGGATTTTATGCTCCAGCTTTTTCGCGGTGTGCAGAACGTGCGGCTCGTGTTCGATGAGTGACCACTCGAAGGATTTTTTCGAGCCGTAGACATCGATGCTCTCGCGGTATTGGCGGGCGGTATCAAAGAGCGATCGGATGATGCGCGCGGTGAGGTCGGAGTTTTTGAATTTGATGTGGGCGGTTTCAACCGCGAAGGGCGAACCGTAGTTTTTAACGAGTTCTTTGCGGATCGTGCCGGAGCCGAAGCAGGAAACGTATTCGGCGGTGGCGTCGGTGAGAGCGAGCATGGGACCGACGCAGTGCGTGGCGTACCACATTGGCGGCAGGCCGGGCCAGTAGTTCGGCCAACCGTCCATGTCTTGCTGGTGGCTTGCTTGCAGAAACTGGATTTTGCCGAGGTCACCGCGGTCGTAGAGTTCTTTGACGTAGAGGTATTCTCGGGCGTAAACGACCGTCTCCATCATCATGTACTTGAGGCCGGTTTTCTTGGTGAGTTCGACGATGCGTTTGCAATCGGCGATGGAGGTGGCCATCGGCACGGTACAGGCGACGTGTTTGCCGGCTTTGAGCGCTTTGATTGATTGCTCAGCGTGGTCGGGGATTGGCGTATTTATGTGAACGGCGTCGATGTCGGGGTCTTGGAGGAGTTCGTCGTAATCGGTATAGCCGCGTGGAATACCAAACGCGTCCTGAATGGTTTTAAGTTTCTTCGGGTCGCGTTGGCAGACGGCGAGCAGGTGGGCGTTGGGGTGGCCTTGGTAAATCGGAATGAACTCGGCGCCGAAACCGAGACCGATGATAGCGATGTTGAATTTTTTGCTCATGGGAAAGGGGAGTAAGTATGGATTATTTCAGCGTTTGGATGAACGCCTCAATGTCAGAGAGTTCTTGCGGGCTGAAGATGTCGCCCATCGGTGGCATAGGGGAAACGGTGTATTGTTCGTAGCCCTTCGCGATGACTTTGCTGGGCTCCATCAAACTTTCGTGGATGTAGGCCGGGGTGGTGCGGGAGGCGATTTTGTCGAGGGCGGGGCCGACGTTGCTGCCCTCGCCATTGAGGGCGTGGCAGAGAATACAGGCGGCGGGGTGCTTCAAGAAAAGTTGCTGACCGCGTTTGGCGTCGGCTACGGTAACCTTGTTGGGATCTTCGAGTGGGATAAGTTCACTTAAGCGCACGTCATCGATTTGGATTTCACCTTTGCCTGCGAAAATGAAGCTGAGGCTAGCTTCGGTGCGATTGCCGCTGTTGAAGTCGGTCTCGATTTCGAGCCAATCGGAGTCGCGCCGGCGAATGAGGTCGGTCTCGGTTTTGGTCAGGGTTTCGCTCAGGTTGATCCGACCCGACATTCCTTTGGTTTTGATCCAACCCGCTAGGCGATACTGGGTGTTGGGTTTTACGGTGACCTCGGTGTAAAGGCTCGTGTCGACATCGGAGGCGGCGACGGCGCGGAGCGATTGCTTACCGCCGTGAACTTCCTTTTCGCCACTGGCGGCGCTCCAAACTAGGGTCTTGTTACCGTCGCGGTTACTGAGATCTCGGCGTTTCCAACCTTCAGGCAAACCATCGGAGCCCATGGCCTCGAAGCCGCCGGCGGTGAGAATGTTCGCGCCGTTGCGGTAGAGTGCTGCGCCATGGATGCGGCCCAAGATGCGGGTCACCTCTTTCAGCCACTCGTCGGCTTGGTTGGCGGGGTTGCGAACGAGGCTGGCGACGATTGTTTGGATTTGTTTAGTCTCAGAAAATTCAGCGAGTTTTACCAAGGCAGCAAGTTTGGTGAGTGCATCGGGATCGCTCACGACAGAACAGCCAAAGTAGAGGGCGACGGCCTGAGCGTCTTTGCCCAAGGCGCGGATGGCGTTGCGGCGGACGGCAGCGTCGGCGTGATTGAGCGCGTTGCGGTGCGTGGCCTCGTCGAGGAGCCCTAGGCCATGGAGAGTCCAGAGCGCGTGGATGGCTGGAATCGCGGCTGGAGCGCGGACCAGCGTTTTAAGGGCTTGGGCTGCGTCTTGGTGCTTGCCCTCGACCAAGAGGCGCTGGGCGGTGAGGCGCCAGAAAAGCGTGGATGAATTAAAGGCGGATATGAGTTGGGCGGTGCTGGCCCCTTTTAGGGAAGTGATCGAGGCGGGTTTGGCTTTATCCCAGACGACGCGGTAAATGCGACCCCGCGAGTGATCGCGGAGTGGGTTTTCGTGGGCGCCGCCGACGCCCGTTTTCGCATCGTAGCCGCCGCGGCCGACGTTGGGCGTGGGGTTGTGTTGGATGATGTAGTTTTGCCAATCGGAGAACCAGACGGCGCCGTCGGGGCCGACTTCGGCGAAGACGGGCGACATCCACTCATCGCTGCTAGCGACGAGCGGGAAGCCGTCGTGGGCCACGTAGCCAGCTCCGTCTCGAACTACGTCGAAGAGAGCGATATTCTTCATCGTAGGCTCGCAGACCATCGCTTTGCCTTGGAGCCGGGCGGGGAGATTGTCGGAGTAGATAAAAGCGCTGCCGGCGGCGGCGGTATAGCCTCCCATCACGTCCACTTGGCGGAAGTTGGGGGTGATCGTGTGGTCTTTGTCCTCGGAGTTGATGCGCTTGGCCGTCATGGCGCGGACGCCTTTGGGGACGATAGTTGCGGGGATGCCGCCGAAGAAAATGGGGGCGTTGTTAGCGGTGCCGCCAAATTGGTCGCCGAACTGATTTACGCTTTGGGCCCAGGTGTTGTTGGTAAATTGATGAAGGAATTCTAGGGCGGAGCCGTCGGCTTTGAAGCGGTACGTGCCTTGAGCGAATTGTTTTTCAACGCCGCCGATCGTGCCTTTGAAACCGGAGTAGCCGACGGCGCCGTACAGCCAGTTGTCGAAACCGTAGTGGAGGTTATTGGCTTGAGCGTGGGTGTCGTTAATGCCCCAGCCGGTCATGATCTCGGTGCGGACGTCGGCTTTGTCGTCTCCGTCGGTGTCTTTGAGGAAAAGAAAGCGTGGGGATTGAGCTACTACGATACCTCCATTTGTGAAGGTGAAACCGGTAGGAATGTTGAGGTGATCGGCGAAGACGGTGAACTTATCGGCGCGACCGTCGCCGTCGGTGTCTTCGCAGATTTTGATGCTGTCATTACCCATTCCGTCGGGCTTCACGTCGTGAGGGTAGTCGCGCGTTTCGGCGATCCAGAGGCGGCCGCGCTCGTCCCAAGCCATGAAGATGGGCTTGGCGATGTCGGGCTCGCCAGCGAAAAGCACGAGGCGAAGATCGGGTGCGACTTGGGTGCGCTCGATGCTGCCTTTGAGGTTGAAGGGAAATTGAAACGTGAGGGGTTCAGGGCGTTTTTCGTAGTTGGCGATATTGGCGCGCGCTTCGCGTTGTTCGGGCTCACGCTGAGCGAGGAATTTTTTCCAAGCGGCGACGCGTACAGGGCCGGCGGCAGCGAGGAGTTTGGGCTTCACGGCCAGGGCGAAGCCTTCGGCCGAAGAATCGCCTAGGGAAGTTGCGGTGAGGACATTCGCGGCGGGGATGGCGGCGAGGGCTTTGGTAAAAAGATCGGCTGGGGCGTCGAGGATAAGGACGTCGAATTTGGCGATGAAGTCGGCGGTGGCGGTGGAGGGATCAGACACGTAGTCAAACCAGATGGCGTCACGGCCGAGATCACGCATGAGGACATGGGCGTTCATGCGGGGGGTGCGCTCAGGCGTGCCGAGGTAAAGGACACGGATGGGATTGGCCGCGCAGTTAAGCGCCAGTGACAACAGAAGTAGGAAAATCGCCGGGGTTTTCATAGAAAGTCTGACAGGGGGTTTAAGACGTAGGGTAAATCGGGTGGTCCTCAAATGAGGAGAGCTCTGCAGTCATTAAGGAATAAGAAAGCAGAATAGGTTTTTTGGTCGCAAGACCTCAGCAGATAAAAACTGGGAGTTTATCTTGGTTATATTTTTAGGGAATGCAGAGGATTCGGCATCGGACCGTCAAACCGTACCAAGCCGTTTATTGCCGGGCGTGGGATCGGGGGGAGTATGCGCTCAGTGTCCGAGGCGTGTGTAGTCGAGTGTGGTATGGCTGATGTGGCCAGCGGCGAGGGCGGCGCGGTCGGTGAGGGGCTCGTTGGCGGAGAGGTCTTCTCCGGCGCGGAAGATAAGCCGGTGGTTGCCATCGGGGCAGGCCGGCGAGTAGAGGCGCGGGATCACGACACGCGCAGGAATCGTGCGGTGCACGACGGAAGTGGGGCCGCAGGGGAGAGGGAAATTGATGTTATGGACAATGAAGCTGTGCGCAGCGGTAGCCCCGATAAGGGGAGCGGCGAGGCGCGCGGCGTGGGCGGCGGAGTGACGCAAGGTGGCAAGCAAGTCGGCGTCAGGGGTGTCGTCGGCCGCTTTGAGTTGGTTGTAGACTTCTTCGGTGAGGGCTTGGGAGAAGGCGAGGGCGGGCAAGCCGTGGAGCGCGCCTTCCCAGGCCCCGGCGATTGTGCCGCTGGCGATAATGAACCCCAGGGAGGCGTTGAACCCTATGTTGATGCCACTCAAGACGGCGTCGATTGAGGTGGTGCGCGGTATGAGATGGTCGAGGGCGATGTTCACGCAATCGCTCGGGGTGCCGTCTATGATCCAAGTCGGGCAACCGAGGCCGCGATCGGCCCGAGTTGCGTGGATGGCGCGGTTGCGGGATTTGGCGGCGCCGACCCAGCTTTGTTCGGTTTTGGGTGCGGCGACGTAGGGTGTGTGCCCGGCGACGCGAAGAGCTGCGACGAGTTCGTGAAGGAAGGGGCTGGCGATGCCGTCGTCGTTAGTGACCAGTAAATTCATTTTTGGAGTTAATCATGAAAGAGACGAAACCCTCGAAAAAGGAAAGCGCGCGGTGGACAGATTCGTGCGCACGGAGACGGGATATTTTTAGATATAAAAAAAACCGCGACGCTTTGGGCGTCGCGGCTGGAGGGGTGAACCTGACCGCGTGAAAAGGAGTCCGCAGTCATCCGCTTGTATCAAGCGGCGACAAACTCGCGCGGCTTAACTTCCCTCGCAATCCGGGCTCCCAGTTCACGGTGCGCTTTGCGCAGGTCGCAGTCCGTCTGCAGCCGACTCCACCAGC